>VAZM01000040.1:7987-10299 GCA_005883135.1 Alphaproteobacteria bacterium | reverse complement strand
ATAGCCTCGACGAGCGAATTCTGCGGGAGCAGTTCCGATATTGAGAAGGTGCTGCCTTCGGAACCATGGGCCGAGGCGGTCGACAGGCACGGGCAAGCGCGCAATAATCGATGCGTGATCCCGGCGCGCGCCACTTGGCGGTGGTATCCATGTTCTCGAAGCTCAAAGCAGCCTGGAATCGGCTCGCCGGCGGGCGAGGATTGGGCGAGGCGGACGCGCCGGCAGCACCGCCGGTCGAATACAAGGGCTATCGCATTCGTGCGACGCCATACCGAAACAACGGCGCCTATCAGACCGCCGGGATCATCGAGAAGGACACTCCTGAAGGCGTGAAAGAGCATCGCTTCATCCGCGCCGATACCCATCAAGGCCGGGACGACGCGATCGCCTTCGCGATCTCCAAGGCCAAGCAGATCATCGACCTGCAAGGCGACCGCATCTTCGTGCAAGCCAGCGGCTGATATTTCGAATCGTGGCTCAAATGCAGCGCAGGAACTCGCGCTAGTCCCGGAGGAATGCAATGGCTCAGGACACCGAGCTGCGCCGCCATAAACGCGGCGGCCTCTATTTCGATGATTTCGTGGTCGGCCATCTCTATGAGCACCCGCTTACGCGCACGGTCACGCAGATGGACAACATGTTGTTCTCCAACATGACGCTCAATCCCCAGCCGCTGCACATCGATCGCCATTTCTGCGAGCAGGAAACCGAGTGGGGTCAGCCGCTGATGAACTCGCTGTTCACGCTCGGCCTGATGATCGGCATCATGGTCAATCACCTCACCGTCGGCACGACCATCGCCAATCTCGGCATGACCGAGGTGAAATTCCCTCACCCGCTGTTCGAGGGCGACACCGTACATGTCACCACCGAGGTGATCAGCAAGCGCGAATCGACGTCGCGCCCAGGCGCGGGCATCGTCGAGTTCCATCACCGCGCCTACAATCAGGACAACAAGCTGGTCGCCGAATGCCGGCGCCAAGTGTTCATGCGCATGCGGCCGCGCTGATGCGTTCCCTGCTTTTCGTTCCGGCCGATGATGCAAAAAAGCTCGACAAGGCAATGGCTAGCGGCGCCGACGCGCTGATCGTCGATCTCGAAGATTCAATTCCGACGCAGGGCAAGGCGAACGCACGGCTGAGCGCCGCAGCGTTCATCGCCGATGCCGCCAAAGCCGCGCACCGCCCTCGCCTGCTGGTTCGCGTCAACGGCTTTGCGAGCGGCCTTTGCGACGCCGACCTCGACGCCGTCGTACCGGCGCGTCCCGATGCCGTCATGCTGCCGAAGGCGGAGGGAGGAGCCGACATGGTACGGGCCGACGCCAGGCTCTCGGCGCGCGAGGCGATCGCCGGCCTGCCCGATGGTTGCGTCAAGATCGTCGCGATCGCGACGGAAACGGCGACCGCGTTGTTTCTCGCCGGCACCTACGGCGGGGCGACCGGCCGCCTCGAGGGACTGACCTGGGGCGCCGAAGACCTTTCGGCCGAGCTTGGCGCCGAGGCGAACCGTGACGGCGAGGGCGGCTTCCTCGACGCGTACCGGCTCGCGCGCGCGCTCTGTCTTGCCGCCGCCGCCGCGGCGCGCGTGCAGGCGATCGACACTGTCACCGTCGATTTCCGCAATGCCGCGGCGCTGCGCCGGGAGAGCGAGGAAGCGCGCCGCGATGGGTTCACCGGCAAAATGGCCATCCATCCGGCGCAGGTGCCGATCATCAACGAGGTGTTCACGCCGTCGGCCGCTGCCGTTGCGCAGGCGCGCGCCGTCGTCGCCGCGTTCGAGGCTCACCCCGGCAGAGGCACGCTCGGCATCGACGGGGTGATGTACGACCGTCCACACCTCGAACGCGCCCGGCAATTGCTCACCCGGGCGGCCGCGGCGGGCGTGGCCTGAGCCTCGGTGCGGCCGAGCCGCGCCGCGGGCTGACGTCTCGGCTTCGCGCGAGCTATTTCGTCTTCCCGTATACCGCGCTCGGATCGAAGGTCTTCTCGGCGTCGCGAAATTCGAGCATCGCCGCGCCGGCCTTGCCCAACGGCACCGCGCGATAGAAGCACGAGCGTCGTCCGGTATGACAGGCGCCGGCACCCTCCTGCTCCACCTTGATCCACACCGCGTCCTGGTCGCAGTCGACGCGCATCTCCACGACGCGTTGGCGGTGACCAGAGGATTCACCTTTGCGCCAGAGGCTTTGGCGCGAGCGGCTGAAGTAGCAGGCTTCGCCGCTCGCGATGGTTTGCTGCAACGCCTGCGCGTTCATATGGGCGACCATCAGCACGTCGCCGGATTGCGCATCGGTCACCACGCAGGTGACGAGT
>VAZM01000040.1:3647-7965 GCA_005883135.1 Alphaproteobacteria bacterium | reverse complement strand
CAAGACCTTCCTCGACCTCTTCGGTCGAGACGCGCAGGGCGAAAGGGGAAACCTGGTCGGGCAAGACGACCCTCAAATGTTCGCTCGCCGCGCACGCGGGCAATCCGCTGATCGGCTAAAGGACGTTTTCTCCTGTCGTTCCCGCGCGCGCGGGAACCAAATCACTCATCGGCGAGGGCGTGGTTGGCTCGATCCGAAGGACCACTCAACGATCGGCGCCGCGCACCATGGCGATAAAGCGGAGCTGATCGTCGGGGTTGTCGCGAAAACTACCGATGAAGTGGGTGGTAATTGTGGATGAGCCCGGCTTCTCCACGCCGCGCAACGACATGCACATATGCTCGGCCTCGACCATGACCGCAACGCCGCTCGGCTTGAGGATCTCCTCGATCGCGGTCGCAATCTGCGAGGTCATGTGCTCCTGCGTCTGCAGCCGACGCGCATAGACGTCCACCAAGCGGGCGAGCTTGGAAAGGCCCACGACCCGGTCGACCGGCTTATAGGCGATATGCGCCTTCCCGGTAAACGGCATCATGTGGTGCTCGCAGTGGGAATTAAAGTCGATGTCGCGCACTAGCACGAAATCCTCGTACCTGCCGATCTCGCCGAAGGTGCGCTCGAGTACGTCGACCGGGCATTCACGATACCCGCTGTAAAGCTCCGCGTAGGCATCGATGACGCGCTTCGGCGTATCGCGTAGGCCCTCGCGATCGGGATCATCGCCGGCATAGGCGATCAGCGTGCGCACCGCCGCAAGCGCTTGCTCGCGCGAGGGCTTGGGCACGACCGGCGCGGGGGCCGCACGCACGTGATCGGACAGAGGTCCCTGCTCCGCCGGCGATTTGGGCCAAGGCTTGACGACGGCATCCATAGCGGTCTCTCCGTTCGACCGGCCTGAGGCCGGCGGTGTCACCGGGGCGGCCGCATCGGTCATACGCGCTTGGGAAGATTCGACCCATGCGCGGCGACCGGACGCCGCATTCCCATTTTACATGGCTTGCGTCTGGCTTTACGCAGCCAAAGGCCGGAGCCGGCCCGCGGGCGCTTGCTCGCGCCTGCCGGCCGCTCCCTATATATTCGTGCAAAAGGGACGCGCAATCGCCGCGCCGTGCTATCACCGCCCGCGAAGCTCATGCTGAACGAGGTTTACAACAGCCGAATTCTCGAATTGGCGGGAAATATTCCCCGCCTAGGCCGGCTTGCCGATCCCCACGCGTCGGCGACGGCGCATTCCAAGCTTTGCGGCTCGACCGTCACCGTCGACCTCAAAATGGACGGCGACACCGTTACCGACTTCTCGCACCAGGTGAAAGCTTGCGCTCTCGGGCAGGCTTCCTCGTCGATCATGGCGCGCAACGTGATCGGGTCGAAGGCCGACGAGCTGCGCGACCTGCGCGAGGCGGTGCGGCGGATGCTGAAGGAAAATGGCGCGCCGCCGAGCGGCAAATGGGCCGACATCGCCGTGCTCGAACCGGTGCGCGATTACAAGGCGCGCCACGCTTCGACCATGCTGACGTTCGATGCCGTCACCGCCGCGATCGATCAGATCGAGGCCAAGCGCAGAGCGACGATGGCGGCCGAATAAAGCTGTCTCGAGTGGTGCATCCGGCCATCAATCGAGGACCGCGGGGTTGACGATCGCGTGTGGCCGCCGGCTTAGCTGGGCTTCTGATCTCATGTTGGAACGCCGTGGCGCCGGCCGCGGATTGCGCCGCCGAAGCCGCCATGCTCGCCAAGGAGCAATCGGAGTTGCCGCGGCTCGAGGTCGCCTCGCCGGCCGACCGTCCGCCGTACTGCATCACCCTGGAAACCGTGATGGCGTTCGCCGGGCGCGTGCGGACGCACGTCGCCCGCTGCCCAAACTCTGATTTTGCTGCGTCCGCGGCCGATTGGAGCAGGAGGCGGAACGACTATGCGAGGCTGTTCAGCCAGTACCGGTGCAAGCGGACCCGGTAATTTGCTTGCGGGCGCCGCGCAGCGCGCGGAACGGAATGCTAATCGCGCGGGGCGGCCGGCTGACCGACCGTCGCCAGCGATGTCGTCGATTTCGGCGGCGGCGATCCGGCAACCTCGGGCTCAAACAGCGCCTCGGCGGTCGTGAGCTTCATGCGCCGCAGCTCGTCCGAAGAAAGCCGATACAACGGCTCCCACGGCGGAATCCGCAACGCCGTCTCCAGCAACTCGCCGCTGCCGCCCATCTCGATGGTGTATTGCACTAGCCGGCCGATGTCGCGCTGGACGATGTTGAGCTCCTCGGCCGAATAATTCGACTCCAGCGCCTGCTTGCGCTTCTTGCCGAGCCAGATTTGGTGAACGAGCACGTGCGCCTCCGGCGGCACGTAGCGGCGCGCCCCGGCAAGCAATAGGAACGCGCACATAGACTCGCAGCTACCATCCGGCGATAGCGTCGCACGACGCTCGCTGTTCCCAGTCCGCGGCAGCACCGTCGTCCTGCCGATGGTGGTGATCATGCCGAGGTTTCGAATGGCGCGGCCGAGCGCCAACGTACCCAAAACCGACCCGCCGTCGGAATCAAGCACCAGGACTGCGCCGTTAACATTCGGATCTTTGGTGAACGTCTCGAACTCGCGCGGGGTGTCGGCGGTGATGTAACCGACGGCGGAGACCCACACGCGGCAATTCGCTCCACAGGTCTCGGCCGGTCCCTCGCGCCTCCACTCGAAGCGCATCGGAGCGCTTCCGCTGTCGTCCTGGGCTGGTGTGGGAGGCGCGGAGGACGCTTGAACGATCCCGCAAGCGAGCGCAAACGCGCTCCAGAAGAGTCGGAGCATGCTGACCCTCATGCAATGGCGCTTCGCGCGACGCTTCTTGTTCGACGTCGGTCGAAGGCGCTCAGTGTCCCTCAGTGTAGCCCCCTTTTTAGAGGCGGCGGAGATTCGGGTCTAGTCCGAAAACACCGCTGTGCAGGTCCCAATTTACCACATTCGGCATGGCCGGCCCGGCCGCCCCGACTATGTTACGGGGGTACAAAAATAGGGTTCGTGGAACCGGTATGCGCGAGCAAGGCCCTGTGCGCCTAGTTGTGGGCTATCTTGCGGCAGGTCCGGGGCTTCTCGCGCGTGGGTTGATCAAGGTATATCGCCACGGCTTTTCCGCGCTGACCGGATTCAACTGCCGGCATCTGCCGACCTGCTCGGATTATGCCGAGGAGGCGGTCGGCCGGTTCGGTCTGTGGGCCGGCGGCTGGATGACGCTCGCGCGGCTCTGCCGCTGTCATCCGTTTGGGACCCGCGGGCTCGACTTCGTGGCGACAGTGTTGCCCGATGGCGCGCGCTGGTATCTGCCTTGGCGCTACGGCCGCTGGCACGGCACCAATTGCGGCGCCGAGGTTGCGCCGCCACGCGTCTGAGACTTTGGCGCGTCACTTGCCGGCAAGCACGCCGCGTTGCGCGCCTTACGCACATCGTATAATCGTGCCGTGCCGCGTGGGAGGGAGCGCGGCGAAGGTGCCGCCCGGACCGACGCCATATCGAAGACAGTCCGGCCACGCTTACCTGCAGTCGTAGGCAGCGAGTGAGCAACAGGAGCGAAGCGGTGGTCGCGCTGACCTTCCCCGATGGCGCGCGTCGAGAATACCCAAACGGGTCGACTGGTCTCGACATTGCCAAGCAAATTTCGCCGTCGCTCGCCAAGCGCACGATCGCCATGGCGGTCGACGGCGTGCTTGCGGACTTGAGCGATCCGATCGAGCGGGACGCGAAAATCGAATTCCTCACCCGCGACGACCCGCGCGCGCTGGAGCTGATCCGTCACGATGCCGCGCATGTGCTCGCCGAGGCGGTGCAGACGTTGTGGCCCGGGACCCAGGTCACCATCGGCCCGGTGATCGAGAACGGCTTTTATTACGACTTCTTCCGCAACCAGCCATTCACCCCGGAAGATTTCGGCGCCATCGAGAAGAAGATGCGCGAAATCATCGCCCGCGACAAACCCTTCAGCAAGAAGGTCTGGACGCGCGAGGACGCCAAGCGCGTGTTCCGCGACAAGGGCGAGCTGTTCAAGGTCGAGCTGATCGACGCCATCCCGGAAGACCAAGAGATCAAGATTTATAGCCAAGGCGACTGGTTCGACCTTTGCCGCGGCCCGCACATGACCTCGACCGGCAAGGTCGGCAACGCCTTCAAGCTGATGAAGGTCGCGGGCGCCTATTGGCGCGGCGATTCCAACCGCGAGATGCTCAGCCGCATCTACGGCACCGCCTTTGCCAAGCAGGAGGAGCTCGACGCCTACCTCAAGCAGCTCGAAGAGGCGGAGAAGCGCGACCACCGCCGGCTCGGCCGCGAGATGGACCTCTTCC
>VAZM01000040.1:0-3574 GCA_005883135.1 Alphaproteobacteria bacterium | reverse complement strand
GGCGGCCGGCTACGTCGAAGTCAACTCGCCGCAGCTCATGGATTCTTCGCTTTGGGTTGCCTCGGGTCACATGGCGACCTTTCGCGAGAACATGTTTCTGACCGAGCCGCGCGAAGACGACGAGCGCACGTTCGTGGTCAAGCCGATGAACTGCCCGGGCCACATCCAGATCTTCAAGAACGGCCTAAAATCCTACCGCGACTTGCCGCTCAAACTTGCCGAATTCGGCAAGGTGCACCGCTTCGAGCCGTCGGGCGCCCTGCACGGGTTGATGCGGGTGCGCGCGTTCACTCAGGATGATGCGCACGCGTTCATCACGGAAGGGCAAATTGCTGCCGAAGCCCTCGCCATGAACGATCTGATCCTCTCGATCTACGAAGATTTCGGCTTCCCCGACGTTACCATCAAATTTTCCGACCGCCCCGACAAACGCATCGGCGACGACGCGGTGTGGGACAGATCCGAGGCCGCGTTGATGCAGGCGCTCAAGGCCTCCGGGCGTCCGTGGACGCTCAACAAGGGCGAGGGCGCGTTCTACGGGCCAAAGCTCGAATACGTGCTGCGCGACGCCATAGGTCGGGACTGGCAGTGTGGCACCGTGCAGGTCGATCTCAACATGCCCGGTCGCCTCGGTGCCTTCTATATCGACGAGCACTCGAACAAGGTGACGCCGGTGATGCTCCACCGCGCCATGTTCGGCTCGCTCGAGCGCTTCATCGGCATTCTCATCGAGCACCACGGCGGCCATCTACCGCTTTGGCTGTCCCCGCTGCAGGCGGTCGTCGCCACCATTACCGACGATGCCGATGCTTACGCCCGCGATGTCACCGCCGCCGCGCGGCGCGCGGGACTGCGGATCGAAGCTGACCTGCGGAACGAGAAAATCAATTACAAGGTGCGCGAGCACTCACTCGCCAAAGTGCCGGCGCTGCTCGTGGTCGGCCGCAAGGAAGCAGCCGACCGCACCGTGTCTATCCGCCGTCTCGGACACGAGGGGCAGACCGTGCTGGGGCTCGATGGGGCGCTGAAGGCGCTCGCCGAGGAGGCCGTGCCGCCGGACGTGCGGCGGTTGAGGCAAGCGGCGTAGTTGGCCGCTCACCTTTCGCGGCTCGCGGCGATTTAACAGTACCGATTGCGCCTCGCGCGCGAATGCGAACGCGATGGCCGCCGCGGGCCGCAATCCCAGCGCAAGAGCGGCTCAACGCGGGGGCTGGGCTGCATGAAGCGATCGAGCGGCGAAGGGGTGAAGCGGTAGCGCTCGCGGCCGGGCAGATCGCCTGGGGGCACGAGCGGTGCGGCGGTGGCGGCGCCAACACCCGCGATCAACACAATCCCCGTGACGCTGGAAAGCCAGCCGCTCATCGCCTTGGCTCGCATAGCGCAATCATATCATCGGCCGGATCGGCGAACACGCGCAGCAACTCTGGCGAATACGCCGCAGCGGGCCCGCGCGTCAGCGCGCGATGATTTCGACCTCGCGATCGACGCCATTGACGACGCGGAACTCCCCCTCATAGGTCTTGTTGTCGTTGCGGGCGATCGCACGATAATCGCCCTCTGCCAGGACCACGCGCGGGAAGGCACCAATCGATTCCTTGATCACGTCGCCGCCGGGCGTCAACACCGACCACTGGGTGTTGGCGCGCGCTTCGCCGCCCCGTTCGGTCACGAGCTTGAGCGTGATGATGGCGGCGCGGTGATTGATCGTCGCATCGGTAAGCTTGCCAACCTCGACGCGGATGTCGGAGCGCACCGTCGCGTTGGCGTCGCCGTAATTCGAGACGACGTGGTAGGCGCCCTCCGGCATCAAGACGATGTCGCCGGTCATGATCGCGGTGGCAATGGGGCGTTTGTCGCCCGGCTCGAACTGGCTGCCCTTGTAAAGGTCGAATGAAATCTGGCCCTGCGGTATACGGGCATCGCCGACCCGGCCCTCGATGCGCAGTCCGCCGGCCGGAATTTCGAACACGTCCTTCATCGTCTCCGGGCGCAGCTGCAGCGCCTTGGTGACGTTCGCCAGCCCGAACCCGGCGCTGACCACGTACGCGCCAGGAGGCAGAATGAAGGTCGGGGCAGGTCCCTTGTCCTCCTTGACCAGGCGCGGCACTCCGTCGGTACGATAAACCCGCCAATGCAATCCGCCGGTGATGGCCGGCAGATCGCGCCCGAACCGCGCGCTCACCGCGAGCGCGCCTTGTCCGGGCGGCACGGCCAGCGCGGCCGGCGCACTCGGTGCGGCATGCGCTTGTGTGCCAGGATTAGCCGCCGGCGATTGCAGCAACGGTCCCTTCGCTGCCGGCGGCGCCACGTTACCGCTGGGAGGAATGAGAGTTTGGGACGGCGCGGGCGGGACGGAAGGTACGTCCCGCGGCGGGCGCAGCGTGAACGAACTGTCGGAGCCTTGCGTGCCGCCAAAGAATTGCGCGCCGGCCGCGGCGGGCAACACCGCAAGCCAAATGCCGGTCGCCAAAACGAGTTGGCCCCCCCTGCCGGTCCTCGTCCCCCCGATGCCCATAGGCCGCGGTTTTCGACCGAAATAGCGGCAAATTCAAGCCATTGGCGCGCGGTTTGGCACCATTGCCGCGGTTGTGCTAGGCGCAACCGGCCGCCTACCCCGCCTGCGCGAATTGCGGCCATTCGCAGGCGCAACACCTCCGCCTCCGCGCGGATTAAAGCCCCATGCCCGACGCGCTTGAATTGCTCAAAACCCGCCGCTCCATCAAACCGGTCGAGCTTGCCGGGCCCGCCCCCTCCGCGGCGGAGCTCGAGACATTACTCACAATCGCCTCGCGCGTTCCCGATCACGGCAAGCTCGTGCCCTGGCGGTTCATCATTTTCGAGGGGCAGGCACGAGAGGCGGCCGGGGAAGCGATTGCGGCGGCTTTCTGCACCAAATACCCGCAGGCCAAACCCGAGCACGTCGCAGCCGAACGCAGCCGTCTCGCCCGCGCGCCGCTCGTGATCGCGGTGGTCAGCCGCGCCGCGCCGCATGTCAAAATTCCGGAATGGGAACAAGTGCTGTCCGCGGGCGCCGCGGCCATGAACCTCGTGCTTGCCGCCCACGCGCTCGGCTACGCTGCCAGTTGGATCACCGAATGGTACGCGTACGACCGCGGCGTGCTCGCCGCCCTCGGCCTCGCCGAGCACGAACGGATTGCCGGATTCGTGCATATCGGCCGAGCGAGCGCATCGCCCGAGGACAGGCCTCGCCCTCCGCTCGACACAATCGCTAGCCGGTTTGCTGACCGCTAGTGTTCGACCGCAAGCCCCCTGCCGGCCCACTTGCCGCGTTCGTTTCGGCGAATTTACTCGTCCCACGCCGCAAGCGCGGCTGCGTTCCGGGTATAAATTTTGCGTCGCATTAATCCGGCATAAACGTCAGATAAGCCGCACAGATTCTTTGCCTTTTCGTAATTCCGCGCTCACGGAAGGTTCAAAATATTGTGCGTTGCACATAGAGCCGCTGCTCACAAAATGTCGCCGCGTAGGATCATTGGTCCAGTAGGAGAAAAACATGAAGACGCTCATTGCTACCGCGATCCTTGTGATGGCGATCGCCTCCCCCGCTCTGGCG
>VAZM01000039.1 GCA_005883135.1 Alphaproteobacteria bacterium | reverse complement strand
CGCAATTCGATACTCTCGCGGTAGTGGGGCTTCGCCCGTGCCGGGCTTGGTCCAATGCATCTCGTCCCGAAGTCCTTCCTTGCGAGGAAATGACGGATCGCCCGATCAAGCCCGGGGGGTTGAGCTACGACCGGTACGTTAAGGAGGAGCGGCAGATGCTCGAGGAATTCAAAAAGTTTGCCCTGCGCGGAAACGCCGTCGACCTCGCCATTGGCGTCATCATCGGCGCTGCCTTCGGAGCGGTCGTCAATTCGCTGGTGGGGGACATCTTGTCGCCGATCATTGGCGCAGTGACCGGCGGCTTCGATTTCTCCAACCACTTCATCTCGCTCTCGTCCAACGTGAGCTCGGATTCGCTGGCGGAGGCGAAGAAACAAGGCGCCGTCCTGGCGTGGGGAAATTTCCTCACCGTCGTCATCAACTTCGTTATCATCGCTTGGGTCTTGTTCATCGTCGTAAAAGCGATGAACCAGATCATCCGCTCGGAGCCGCAAGCGCCACCGCTGAGCAAGCAGGAGATGCTGCTCACGGAAATACGGGATCTGCTCAAGGCCGGCCAGCAGCGATGAGGGGCGATGAGCTACGAGCCATTCGCCGGTATCTGACGACATGGCGCCGGCAGCCGGCCGGTAGCAAGCGGCAGGGGACGCTGCCGTCGCAAGCGGGCTTGACACTCCATTCGGGCTTGCCCGACTTGTGGCGACCAAAGGTGTGCAGATGCCCACGAAATCGGACAGCAAGATTCGAGTCGTCGCCCAAAACCGCAAAGCACGGTTCAATTACCAGATCGGCGAGACCTTCGAGGCCGGGATCGCGCTCACTGGCACGGAGGTGAAGTCGCTGCGCAGCGGCAAGGCGACGATCGCCGAATCCTATGCAGATTCGCGCGGCGGGGAGATCTGGCTGGTCAATGCCAACATTCCGGAATATCTGCAGGGCGGCCGCTTCAACCATGCGCCCAAACGCATGCGCAAGCTCCTCCTTCACCGCCGCCAGATCAACAAGCTCATGGGCGCGGTCGAGCGCGAGGGAATGACGCTGGTGCCGCTCAAGCTGTATTTCAACGAGAAGGGCCGCGCCAAGCTCGAGCTTGCGCTCGCGCGCGGCAAGAAGCTGCACGACAAGCGCGAGAGCGAGAAGAGGCGCAGTTGGGAGCGCGAGCGCGGGCGGCTGCTGCGAGCAAAGGGGTGATCGAATCTTGGTCGTTCCAGGCTGCGTGCAACCGGCGTTAGACTTGAACCGACATTAAGCTGCACGCTACTCATCATCCTAGCGGCATTTGCCGGGCGCCGCGGAAATGCACTTTGTTGCGTCGAACACTCATGTCCGTTTTTGCCGTTTTCGAAGCAAGAGGCCCTGCCCGACGTCGTTTTCATCCATGAATTCAATGCCGGCTCGCTGCAAAGCGGTCTGGATCGCCTTTACGGCCTCCTGGGAAACCAATCTTCGCTCTTTTTCAAAGTCGACGACGGTAGATAGACCCAATTTGGCGGCGCGTGCGAGCTGCGACTGGGTGATGCCCAGGAGAGCCCGAGCAGCGCGGCATTGGGCAGGCGTCATGGAATGATCAATAATTTTTGTTGACAGCGCTCCCACATTTGTTCTATCAATAAAAATTGTTGATGAGGTCGACGTTCCGCATGGCGAACACCCGTGGGTAAGGAGGGTTCGATGAACAGACAAATTTTAAGTGATTCCATTAGTAGACGCAGCTTCATTGGGGGCTCGGACGCTCGCATCATCATGGGCTCCGATGAAGCCGCACTTGTCCGGCTCTGGCGCGAGAAACGAGGCGAGGCCGAGTCGGAGGACCTGTCCGGCAACCTCATCGTCCAGCTCGGTCAGGTGACCGAACCCCTCAACCGGCATTGGTACGAGCGCAACACCGGCCGGCAGGTCCGTGACGTGCAGCGCCAGGTCAGGCATTCGGCCATTCCATGGATGGCGGCCACCTTGGACGGGATCGTGGACGGCACGGAAGCTGTGTTCGAGGCCAAGTTTATGCTGCCCTGGTCATTCTCTGAAGAGGCAGCCGCCGAAAAGTACATGGCGCAAGTCCAGCACAACATGTGGGTCACCCATCTGAGGAGTTCGGTGCTCTCCATCATCACCGGCGGCGGTAAATGGGTCGAGGTCACCATTCCGATGGACCCGCTCTATCTGACCGTTCTGGTATCGGCGGAAAAGAAGTTCTGGCGCTGCGTCCAATCCGGCGAAGTCCCGCACCTCATCATGGCAGAGCCGCCAAGGCCGCGCATCGAGGCCCTCCGCATTGTCGATATGAGCTCGTCGAACTCGTGGGCCGAGTTCGCTGCGCTCTTTCGCAATACCCGGCAAGCCTTTCTCGACCACGAGCGCGCCAAGAGCGAGCTCAAGGCGCTGATGCCGGAGGACGTCAAGGAGGCGATCGGGCATGGGGTGCGGGCCAAGCGGTCGAAAGCGGGGGCGGTGAGCTTCGACGTCCTAACGCCGGAGGTCCCCCATGCACCGGTCCAGTGAATCAGTGGCGGCACTCGCCTCGGCCTTGGCGAAGGCGCAAGCGGAACTCGTCAACCCGGAAAAATCATTGACCGCAACGATCCGAACTGGGCGGCCCGGGGATGGCGAGCGCAGCTTCCGCTATGCGCCGCTCGGGAGCGGCCTCGACATAGTGCGCAAGACGCTCGGGCAGCACGAGATCGCGACTGTGCAAACGACGGCGGTTGACCAGGCGGCCGGCTTGGTGAACCTCACCACCATGCTGGCCCATGCCTCGGGCGAGTGGATTGCC
The DNA here is from genome assembly GCA_005883135.1 of Alphaproteobacteria bacterium. Classification (GTDB taxonomy): domain Bacteria; phylum Pseudomonadota; class Alphaproteobacteria; order Rhizobiales; family Xanthobacteraceae; genus VAZQ01. The sequence goes on along the minus strand of VAZM01000039.1, from coordinate 1,314 downwards.
TCGGACTGGCCAGTCTGCCCGATCACAGAGATGGCGAATCCCCAGCGCATGGGCGCGGCGCTGACCTACGCGCGCCGCTACGCTCTGTTCACCCTTGTGGGCATCGCTGGCGAGGATGATCTTGACGCCCGGGATCTTTGTGCTCCACCACCGAGCACCGCAGTGGGAGAGACGGGGGCGGGAGGCGAGCGCGGTGGCAATCCAGCAGGAATGACGGACAATCTGCGGCTTCCCTCTCGCAGCCATGGAAACGGCCGCCTGCGCGGGGCGGAAAGGACCTTGAGCGCCCCTGCTCTTTCCACTGACCAATCCGCTGCTCTGCGAGATCGCCTGCTGGGCGAGGTCGCTGGTCTGCCCTCGCAGGAGAGTGCAACGAAGTGGGCACAGGGCGCTCTTGCGGCCAAGAATAGGCTCAACGCAGAAGATGCAAAGCTGTTGGAGAAAGCATTTGAAAAGAGGCTAGCCGAGTTCTTGCCATCGGAAAGCGCTGAGGTCGTGAATGTCGATCGTTCTGAAAGTCGCAGCGCTGGTGGTGAGGAGACTGGCAATACGGATGTTCAGCAAGTCGGCATCGATAAGAGCGTGCTCAGTGTGGCGGTCCCGCGCCGCTATCGCAACCGGGAGCACCTTCGCTATATCGCCCAGCAGGCGTGCCTCGTGTGCGGCCGCAAGCCCTCGGACCCGCACCATCTTAGATTTACCCAGCCCCGCGCCCTGGGTCGCAAGGTCAGTGACGAGTTCGCTGTCCCTCTCTGCCGAGGGCACCATCGTTCGGCCCACCACTCACGCGACGAGGGTGCGTGGTGGAGGCAGGCCGGCATCGATCCGATCCAAGTCGCCCGCAGGCTCTGGAAGGCGACGCACGGACGCGGCCAGCGGCGATCTCAACCTCAGCCGCATGGCGCTGCCACGTCCTCTGACCCAACGCCAATAAAGGGTGGGGACATCGGCGCCACCGCAAGGACGCAAGATGAAACCCGTTTGCCGGATCTTCCCGAATAGGGGCCCAGCGCGGCTAGCTGCTCGAGAATTAACATGATGTGGAGACCTAACGGAGGTCTCGGCCCCTCTTGGCATCGCTCCGCAGGGCAAACACGGCCGATCACGCCGCCGAAATTGGCGTGATGGGCTTGCTGACCAAACCGTCCTTCAGCCTCTCGACGATTTTCGCTCCTACCGAGCGTTCGAGCGCGCACTCATCGGCAGTGTTGATCCTCCGTCAGCGCTGGAGCTTGTGCTCGTTCATCGACTTGCAAACCTATTGTGGCGACTTCGTCGCGCCTGCGCGATCGAAACCGGCCTGTTTGAGATGCA
>VAZM01000038.1 GCA_005883135.1 Alphaproteobacteria bacterium | reverse complement strand
CGCAAGGTAGAGCGAGCCGGCAACCAGAATGCGCGGCGCAGGCTCAAGGCCGAAGCGGCCGATCGCTTCGAGCGCCGTCTCGACGTCGCCGGCGCTCTGCGCCGGAATTCCGACTTCCCGTGCCGCCTCCGCGATGACGGCAGCGGGGAAGCTTTTCTCTTGATGGGGGACGGGCACCGCCACGACTCGGCGCGCAAGGCCTGCGAAATTCTTCAAAAAATTCTCGCAGTCCTTGGTCGAAAGCATTCCAATCACGAGCACGAGTGGGCGGGAGACTCGTTCCTCGAGATCGGCAAGCGCATTGGCAACGGCCCGTCCGCCTTCCGTATTATGTCCCCCATCGAGCCACAGTTCGCTTCCCGGCGGGCAAAGCACCGCCAGCCGCCCCTGCGCGAGCCGCTGCATGCGCGCGGGCCAATCGGCCTTGGCAATGCCGACCTCGAACGCGCCGGGCGGGATCTTCAATCCTGCGACCGCACGCAACGCGGCGATGGCGACGCCGGCATTCTCGAACTGATGCCGGCCATAGAGCCTCGGCGCCGGAAGATCGAGCAACCCGGCGTCGTCCTGGTAGACGAGCCGGCCGCGTTCCTCGGTTGCCGACCAGTCCTCACCGGCAATCTTGATGGGCGCTTTGGCGCGCGCAACCTCGCGCTCGATCGCCGCCAGCGCCTCGCGCGGCTGCGCAGCCACGATCGCCGGCACCTGCGGTTTGCAGATGCCGGCCTTCTCCGCCGCAATCTTGCCGACGGTATCGCCAAGATGCTCGGCATGATCGAACGACACGGGCGTGATCACGGTGACAAGCGGCCGGTCGATGACGTTGGTCGCGTCGAGTCGTCCCCCCAATCCCACTTCGAGCAGCAGCACGTCGGCGGGATGGCGCGCAAAAAGCAAGAATCCCGCCGCCGTCGTGATTTCAAATACGGTGATCGGTGCGCCCGCGTTCACGCGCTCGCATTCGCCGAACGCGTCGGCGAGCTCCGCGTTGGAAACGAGGCGGCCTTCGCCCTCGGTGCCGAGCCGAAACCGCTCGTTGAACCGCACGAGATGCGGAGAGGTATAGACGTGCACGCGCAGCCCCGCAGCCGCCAGGATCGCGCGCATGAAAGCGATCGTCGAGCCCTTGCCGTTGGTGCCGGCGACATGGATGGTCGGCGGCAGCCGCCGCTGGGGATCTCCGAGGGCCGCCAGAATGCGCCACATTCGATCGAGCGACAGGTCGATGCGCTTGGGATGCAACGCGGCGAGCCGCGCAACGATGGAGTCGATCGCAGTCATTTGTTCATTGCAGGCAAGATATCGAATCGGCGAGTAGCGCTATCGCCGGCTATGCGAAGCCGATGATGGATGTCTATCCCGCGCTCGGAAGCGGCAAATTGTCCGCAGGCGGCTTCGGCCGTGCCTTGGTCAAGAGCCTGCAGAGATTTGCAAGCGTGGGCCGCAGATGATGTCGATGCACGACCATGTCGACCATCCCATGGTCCTTGAGATATTCAGCGCGTTGAAAGCCGTCAGGCAGTTTCTCGCGGATGGTCTGCTCGATCACCCGCGGTCCGGCAAAACCGATGAGTGCGCCCGGTTCCGCAAGGTGAACGTCGCCGAGCATGGCGTAGGACGCGGTGACGCCGCCGGTGGTCGGGTTGGTGAGCACGACGATGTAAGGCCGCCTTGCCTCACGCAGCATCTGCACCGCGAGCGTGGTCCGGGGCAGCTGCATGAGCGAGAAAATTCCCTCCTGCATGCGCGCGCCTCCCGAAGCCGCGAACATGATGAAGGGGGTTCCCTTATCGACCGCGGTTTCGAGGCCCTTGATGACCGCTTCGCCTGCCGCCATGCCGAGCGAGCCGCCCATGAAGTCGAAATCCTGCACCCCGATCACCACTGGCATGCCTTCGAGCTTGCCGAAGCCGAGCTTGATGGCGTCGTTGGTGCCGGTCTTGGCTCGCGCATCCTTCAGACGATCTGCGTAGCGCAGCTCGTCGCGGAATCTGAGGGGATCAAGCGGCACGGCGGGAATTGCGATGTCGAACCAGGTCTCGTTGTCGAACATTGACTTGAGGCGCGTCATCGCCCCCATGCGCATATGGTAGTTGGAACCAGGGATGACGAACTGGTTCGCCTCGACGTCTTTGTAAAAGACGAGCTGGCCGGTCTCCGGACATTTGATCCAGAGATTCTCCGGCGTTTCGCGACGTGCGAAGTAATTGCGGATTTTCGGCCGGACGCTGGAGATCCAGTTCATGACGCCGTCCTCTCACCCGCATATATGGATCGCTTGCTCATGGCTGGCAACTGCCAAGAAAGCCCTCGATGCGTCGTGGCGTCACGCGCTCAGGTTCGCCTTTGCACTTTCGGCTTGAGCGCGAAGCCGAAGGCGCCGTCGCCGTCGAACAGCGTGGGCGCATCGCTCGTGCGCGCGCGCTCGATGGTGAGCAGGCGGAGCTTGGTCGCAACTCCGCCATTGGCGGAGAAACCTCCGGACCTGCCGCCTTCCGCGAGCACGCGATGACACGGAACGATGATGGGAAACGGATTTCGCCCGAGCGCCTGTCCGACGTCGCGCGCCAAGCCGCGCTCGCCGAGCCGCGCGGCGAGCTCTCCGTAGGAGAGCATGCTACCGGCTGCGATGCTGCGCGCTGCTTCGTAGACCCGGCGATCGAAATCGGGCACGTCGTCCATGTCGAGCGCGACGGCGGAAAGATCCGTCGGCTGGCCCGCCAGGAGCGCAGCGATCGCCTCGATCGCATGCCGCACCTGCGGCGGAGGCAAGGCTTCCCGTGCATCGGGATAGCGCCGCATCAGACGCGCGCGGGTTCGCGCCTCGCTCGCCTCTGGCAACTGCACGCCGCAGATGCCCCGCGCGCCCCACGCGATGCCGCACCGGCCGATCGCCGTGTCGAAGAGGGCAAAGCTCTGTCCCGTCATGATCTCGCCATCCTAGTGCGGCGGTTCAGAAGTCCGCATCATTCTTGCAGCGAGTCCGAAATGCGGACTTCTGAACCAAAGCCACACTAGATCAATAAGTTGCTAGTGTCCTTCGATTCCGAAGTTCGCAAACGAGCCTGCGGCACAATGATGCGAACTTCGGAATCGGGACACTAGGCCGTGGACTCAATTGATCGAAGCCAAATTCGCACGGCCGCGAGTTTGACGAAAGCAAAGAAGGTGGCGCCAAGCTTGTCATATCGGGTGGCGATCCGACGGTTCTGCTTGAGCTTGTTGAAGAAGCGTTCGATATGGTTGCGCTCGCGATAGAAGGCCTTTGTCCACCGGAACTTTCTCCTGCGGTGGGAGCGGCTGGGGATGTTGGGAATGGCACCCTGAGCTCGGATTTGGGCGCGGACTCGATCCGCGTCGTAGGCTTTATCGGCGATCACAACCGCACAGGGCTCGAGCCGCTCGAGCAGGGCCTCAGCGTAGGTGACGTCATGGGCCTCGCCAGGCGAGATCAGCAGGCTTACCGGGCGGCCTTTCGCATCGACCCGCGCGTGGATTTTCGTGGTGAAGCCGCCTCGGCTTCGGCCCACGCAACGATCTCCACTCTTTTTTTCGCACCCGAGGCATGCTGATGAACGCGCACGATCGAGCTGTCGATCATCTGCACCTTGCCGTCGTACGCCTTGACAATGGAGTCCATCAGCCGGTCCCAGATGCCGGCCTTGCGCCAGCGATTGAAGCGGTTGTATGCGCTCGTGTAAGGCCCGTAGCGCTCGGGCAGGTCGCGCCATGGGGCGCCGGTCCGCAGCACCCAAAAGATGCCGTTGAGAACACGCCGATTCTCTCGCGGTTTGGGACCCCGGCGGTCCATCGGCAGAACAGGTTCGATAACGCTCCACTCGAAGTCGGTGAGGTCGTAGCGCATGATCCCAGCTCCGATGCTTCGCAGCTTGAATCACTGTTCGCTCCGAT
>VAZM01000666.1:2552-3054 GCA_005883135.1 Alphaproteobacteria bacterium | reverse complement strand
GAGCGCGGCGTGACGCTCTCGGGCGGCCAGCGCCAGCGCATCGCCATCGCGCGCGCGATTCTGCGCGAGGCGCCCCTCCTTCTTCTCGATGAAGCCACGTCGTCGCTCGATGCGGAGAGCGAAACCCTGGTGAAGACCGCGCTCGAGCATCTCATGCAGGAGCGCACGACATTGGTGATCGCGCACCGGCTTGCGACGGTGCTCTCCTGCGACCGGATCCTGGTGATGGAGGCCGGTCAGATCGTCGAGCAGGGCACGCACGGCAAGCTCGTCGCCGCGGGCGGCCTCTACGCGCGCCTCGCGCGCCTGCAATTCCAGGCGGCGTAGTCTGGCGGCCTATTTCCGCTCTTGCTCCAATTGCAGAAATGAACGCAGCGAACGTTCAGTGGGTCGCGAAGTGCCAATCGCGACCTCATGCACTGGAGCAAAATGCATCGCTATTCGATCAGCTCGTCAGCGCGAATAAGAAGTGACAACGGTACTTGAAGCCCAAGGGTCTTGG
>VAZM01000666.1:1804-2543 GCA_005883135.1 Alphaproteobacteria bacterium | reverse complement strand
CTCCTCGACCGGGAGATCAGCCGGCTTGGTGCCTTTGAGAATTTGCGCAACATAGAAGGGAGCCCTGCGATTCATGTGGATGTAATCGGGGCCGTAGGCAACCAATGCACCATCCCTCGCGGCTATCGGAAAACCAAATAGTGTCGCCAAGCCAGCCGCTCTCGCGGAGCCTATGATGCGATCTCGTTGTTGGTACGTGAACGGGCTGGGCTGAACGATGACCGTAGTCGCGCCGTTCTGCTTCATTACCGCAATTGCCTCGTCGATCTCGGCACTATCGACTATTGCTCGTGATTTCAGTGGTACGCCAGTTGCTTGGGCGGCCTGCTCTGTCGCTTGAAACCTGTTTTTCCCATCGGGCCAGGCGGAGTGCCAAAGATAATCAATAGTCGCTTGCGGTTTAGTTATCTCTTTGCCGAATTGCACCAACTTGGCGCTCAGGTCCGAAAGAATGTCGGCAAAGCCAGTTGCGTTGCCGCCCGGGTGCGCGAGGCTTTCGACCAGCCCCATCGCGAGGGGATTGCCGACACTGATGAACACAATCGGAATTGTGGACGTTCGGCGTTTCGTCGCCACCGATGCGCTCGAACCGGTAGGTACCAGCAGTTGCGCCCCGCGCTGGATCAAGTCAGTTACTGCCTGACCGGGATCGCCGGCGCCGGTCCAGACAACATCGAGCACGATGTCACGATCTTCGACCAAGCCAACCTGGCGCAAACCTGACCGGAAGGCTTCAAAA
>VAZM01000666.1:0-1685 GCA_005883135.1 Alphaproteobacteria bacterium | reverse complement strand
CGAGAAGCGTGATGAACTCGCGTCGCCTCATGAGCGTCTCCTCCTCACGCTTGGGCAGCACACATTACCACACCGTTGCGCAGGAACGCCGCTGTGCATCACAGCAGAAATTGCGCGCTGATGTCGCATGGGTCAAACTCGGCCGAGGGGGCCGGAGCTCAGCGCCCACGCACTTCGCTTTCCCCAAAAGCAAGGCTCGGCCATCGAGATGTGAATCGGTCACGAAGCGCCAGTTAGTCTTACTGCGTCACAATTGTCGTGTTGCGGCATTTGCTCCGCAACAGGGACATCGCGGGATTGTTCTGGCGAGGGCGTTGATCAAGCGTGCGCGCATGGTTGCGATCGAGTTCGGAATGTGACGTTCAGGCCGCAATGGCGGATCCTCTGGGCCGATAACCATCGGGTAAGGCAGGCGTCGGGAACAGCGCGGTGGAACGAGGTCCTGAGGGGGGAATCATCGCCCGCTCGGCGACCAGGAATCCGTAGGCTGCGATGCACAGCGTGGCGTGATGATGGAAGCCGCGCCATCCGCGCCCTTCGAAGTGGCCAAGCCCGACCTCCTGTTTGAGCTCCTGATAGTCGCGTTCGATGCGCCAGCGCAGCTTGGCAAGATCGACAAGCCGGCGGAAGCTGATCTTCGCCGGCAGCGTCGAGAGCCAATACTTGGTCGGCTCGGCTTCGCCCTCGGGCCACTCGATCAGCAACCACTCCCGCGACAGCCGTTCCGGGATCAGCTGGTTGTGCCCGACGCCGACGCGCACGCGCGCAAAGCGCGACGACAGCCAATCGGCCGAGCCTTCCCGCCACCGGATCGGGCGCCAGGCCCGTTTGGGCAGGGCAAGCGCCACCTCCTTGGCCGAGATTAGATCAGGCTCGTCGCGCCGCCCGGTATTGTTCAGCGCTTTGCCCTTCCGCTTCGGTCCGGCGCCGGATGGCCACACCAAGGTATTTGGCTGAATGCCGGCCACGTAGGTCAGGTGCAAGGCCGTCATGCCAGTGCGCAGCCGCGAGTCATTGCCATAGGCCACATCCAACAACACCGCCCCGCGCGGAAGGCCTGCCTCGCACGCCCAACGGAGCTGCTCGAGCGCGATCTCCGGTTTGGTCTTGAAGCCGATGTCCGCAGGCACGCCGGCCTGCTCTCGACGCTCCATGTCCGCGGCCCATATCTTCGGTAGATACAGCCGATAGGCCACCGGCAGGCTGGCGCAGTGGTTGGCAATCCTGGCAATTGGCCTGCTTGCCAAGCTGCCCGCAATACTGATGCTGCACGCCGACCGAATGCTTGCCTTGCTTCGGGAACGCCGTGTCGTCGATGATCCACGCCTCGATTGGCCCGTCCTTCTCGATCGCCGGCAGCACCATCTCGCGCACCTTGGCCAACATCTTCTCGTCCGACCAGGGCGCGACACCGACAAAATGCAGCAATGACTGATGCTGTGCCGCCGTCCGCGCTGGAGCCGTCTTCGCCGCCATCGGCTCCACGCTCTTGCGCTCGCCCGGCAGCATCAGCCCGGTGCAATAGTCGCGCAACGGTCCAGTCCGGTCCGCGTGTCCAACTACGCTTGCAAGCCCTTCAACATACGCCGCAAATCGCGCTTCGCTACCCTCTTCGCTCCTGAGATTCATCTCAGCCTCCCGGCCCGCTGATCGTGAATCTCGCTACCTAATTGATTCTTGACTTC
>VAZM01000037.1:4303-11017 GCA_005883135.1 Alphaproteobacteria bacterium | reverse complement strand
CCAGCCGCGCTGGTTCATGGCGGCCTTCACCGTCTGCGGTTGGCCGAACCGCCGGGCCAGTTCGCGATAGGCAAACCAGCTCTTGTGCAACCGCGTGGCGGTGCGGGCATCGCCCGCCTCGATGGCCCGATAGCTTGCCCGGATGATCTCGGGCAGCGCGCAGCTATTCGTCGAGGATAGCCCGTCGAACCCGGCCGTCATCGGCCCGAGAAACGCAAGATCGGATGCGCAGAACAATCTGATCCTCCCGCCAAGGCGGTTCGACAATTGGTCGATCACCGTGGGGTTCAGGTCTCCCTGTTTGAGCCCGATGATATGCTCCATGTCGCTGAGCCGCTCGATCAAGCCGGCGGACAATGTGATGCCGATCCCCGGCGCATTGTAGATCACCAGCCCGCTGGACGAGGCGGAGGCAAGCGATTTGAAAAATGCGCGAACGGCGGTGTCACCATCGGAACGCCCCCGAGGCCGGTCGCAAGTTGTGTCAGCTCAAGCGCGACCCGGGGATCGGAATGGGCGCTGCAAAGCAATGTCGGCGCGCGACCGCGGACAACCTCGACCACGTAGCGGAACAGCGTGGCTCGCTCTTCCGTCGACATGGTTGCAAACTCGCCGTAGGTTCCCCCGATCAGGAATCCGTCGAAATCCATCGCCAAAAGCCGTTCGATGCCTTCGGCGAGCCCATGAAAGTCGATGCCTCCATCGGGCGTGAATGGCGTGACGGTAATATTGAAAAGGCCTTTGAGCCGGGCCTTGGATTCGCTCGCCGTCATCGTTCGCATCGCCTGCAGCCACGAGACGCTGTCCGGTCAGCGCCCCCGCCCAATCCTACCAACGCCGTGGCGAAATGCCTCAACATGGACACCATCCCAGATTTTCCAAGCCTAAATCTTGTTTTCCGCGCGCGTTTAACTGATCGATCAACAATTTCCGTCTCGCTTTTTATCTTGTACTCGATACGCACCTCAATACAATCTTTTGCATCGAACACGAATCCGGCAATGGAACGGAGTCGGGCACGACGCGGCACCGCCTCCTGCGAACGGAGAAATGACAGGGACATGGCCTTGAGAATGTTGCGATGGGTTTTCGTCTTGCTGACGGCTTTGTGCATTGCGGACGGCGCCGCCTCGGCGCAGCAACTCCCGAAGATGGTTCATGCCGGCCTGCGCACGTTGTACCTCGCGCCGGTCTTCATCGGGATCGATCGCGGGATTTTCAAAGCCAACGGCGTCGAGGTCACCTATCAGGAGTTGGAAAGCGGGGCGCTCTCGCCCGCCGCCCTTCTATCCGGGCAGGCGAATGTCACCAGCGACGAGATCCTGGGCATCGCCCCGCTCGCCAAGCAGGGCAAAGAATTCATGATGGTCTATAATCTCATGGACCGCATGACCATGAATCTCGTCGTGCGCAACGATGCGCTGGCCAAGGCGGGCTACGACCCCAAAGCGCCCGTCACCCAGCGAGCCAAGGCGCTCAAAGGCCTGACCATCGGCATCACGCGGCCGGGGGCGCCGACCGACACCTACTCGCGCTACTTCCTGGTGATGGCGGGGCTGGACCCGGCACGTGACGCGACGCTGATGCAAATTGGCGGCGGCGGCGCGCTAAATGCCGCGTTCCGGTCCGGCCGCATCGATGCCTTCATGCTCTCGCCGCCGTTTCCGCAAGAGGCCGAAAGGGACGGCGTGGGCAAGATCATCATCAACAACACCGCCGGTGAGGTGCCGGAATTGACCGGCATGAGCTACATCGTTTTGTTCACGACGAAGGAATTCGCCGAAAAGAACAAGCCGGCGCTGAGGTCCTATGTCCATTCGATCCAGGACGCGCTCAAATGGATCGAGCAGAATCGCGAGGAAGCGCTCAAGCTGCTCGGTGCGAACTGGTTCAAGAACAGCAAGCCAGAGACGCTAGCCTTGTCGTTCGACGCCTTATTGCCGTCACTCAGCACGACAGGAGAATTCACTCCGGCATCGTTCAAGAAATTTCTGGACGTTTACAAGACCATTGGTGAACCCGTGGATATCGACCTCACCGAGGGAAAATTGTGGACCAATGAATTCATTAAACGATGACTGAAGTCGCCTGCGGCATAATCTTTGCAAGTCAAACCGGGTAAGCGACGTGGACGACGGCGAATTGAAAGGCTGGACGGTCGCCGTGGTCGGCGGCGATGTACGGATGCTGGAGCATATGCGGCTCGCGCGGCTCGCCGGTGCGAAGGTTCAGCATTACGGATCCGTTCCGGGCGCGGAAGAAGCCGCCGGTCGGCCACAGGCGCGAAGTCTTGCCGACGCGGTAAATGCCGCGCGCATCATTTCATGTCCGATCCCAGGGCTCGGCGCCGATGACGAGCTCTACGCCAAGTACACGACCGAGAAACTGCGCCTGACGGCCGACGTACTCAAAGGCGCCGCGCCCGGAGCCTTGCTGTTTACCTGCTATTCCACCCCCCGCATGGATGAATGGGCCAAAGCCGCCGCGGTGAAGATCATTCCCTACGGCACGGACGACGCACTCTCTATCCTTCACGCAGTTCCGACCGCCGAAGGCGCGATCCGGATCGCCATCGAAAACACCGAGGAGACGCTTCTCGGGATGGATGTGCTGTGCATCGGTTTCGGCCGCGTCGGTGTCAGCGTAGCCCAGGCATTCGAGGGAATGCGCTCGCGCGTCTCGGTCGGCGCGCGCAATCCCGTGCAATTGGCCCGTGCCTGCGCCATGAATATGACCCCGATCGAGTTGCGCAACTTGAAATCGCAAATAAGGAATTTCGGCCTGATCGTGAGCTCGGCCGCCGGCCGTGTTCTGGACAAAGACCTGCTCGCGCTGACCCGGCCCGATGTGGTGATCATCGATCTCTGCTCGCCACCGGGCAGCGTCGACTTCGAAGCCGCCAAGGCGCTGCAGCGAAAGACGATCTGGGGCCGTGCCCAGGCCGGACGCGCCCCGCGCCGAGCCGGCCGTGATGAATGGCAGGTCCTGATGCGTATCCTGCGCGAGCAAACGCCTGAACTGCAACGCGCGTGACGATCCCCGCCTCCAAGCCCGCAACGTCTACAAGGTGTTCGTGGCGCGCGGTAAGGCGAGGACAGCCCTACGCAACGTCGACTTAACGATCCAGCGCGGCGAATTTGTTTGCCTGGTCGGGCCCTCAGGCTGCGGAAAGTCCACGGTCCTCAACATGTTCGCCGGGCTGGTGACGCCTACCGACGGCACTATTCTCCACGACGGTCGCGTGATCGCCGACGTCAACACCCGGGTCGGGTATGTGACGCAGGACGACAACCTCCTGCCCTGGCGCACGGCGCTTGGAAATGTCGAACTCGCGCTCGAATGCAAGGGCGTCGGCCGCGCCGCGCGGCGCGAACGCGCATTCGACTATCTCGCTCGCGTCGGCTTGAAAGGAAGCGCGGAACTTTATCCGCACGAGCTGTCAGGTGGGATGCGCAAGCGCGTGTCGATCGTGCGGACGCTCGTGGACGACAGCGTCGACGTCATCCTCATGGACGAGCCGTTCGGACCGCTCGATGCGCAGACGCGGCTGGTTTTGCAGGACGAGTTGCTGCGGCTCTGGCAGGGAACCGGCCGGACCATCGTATTCGTCACCCACGACATCGTCGAAGCGATCACCTTGAGCGATCGCATCGCGACTTTCACCGGGGTGCCCGGTTCGATCAAGCAAGTTCGCGATGTCACGCTGCCGCGCCCGCGCGACGTCTTCCATATCCATGAGACGCCCGGATTTGCCACGATCTATGACGCAATCTGGAACGATCTGCGCGAGGAGCTCCTCAACGAGCGAGGCAGCGATGCCGGCGCGTGAACGGCATGCGCAGGCGCACGAGGCCTGGGCGCGTGAACAATCGCTGCTGCTCGACGAAGAGCGCCGTTCAGCGGGTCATCGACGCTCCCGGACATTGCGAGTATTCGCGCTTCGCATCGGGGTCCTGGCCGGATTTCTCGTGCTTTGGTCGGCGGCTTCCGGACGATTGATCGACAGCTTGTTCGTCAGTGATCCCATCTCGGTTGCGCGCTCGTTTATCCAGATTTCACTCGATGGCACGCTGTGGTGGCACCTCAGGATCACGCTCCTCGAGATGACGCTCGGTTACATCCTCGGTGTGGCCGTCGGCGTCGGGCTTGCGATCGTCGTTTCCCTGATTTGGCGGGGCGAACAGATCGTTCGGCCGCTGATGCTCGGCGTGTTCGCGATCCCGAAAGTGGCGCTCGCGCCGCTCGTGATCGTCTGGTTCGGCATTTATCTGCTGCCGAAAGTGATTCTGGCGGCATCGCTGGTCTTGTTCATCGTTTATTTCAGCACGCTGGCCGGCTTTGCCGCGGTCAATCGCGACCTCGTTGCCAGTGTCCGGGTGATGGGCGCTTCGCGCGCAGCGCTGTTCCTGAAGTTGATCCTGCCGAGCGCTGCGCCCTACATTTTTTCGGCCATGCGCATCACGCTGCCCGGGGCCTTGATCGGGGCGATCATCGGGGAATTTGTCAGCAGCAATCGCGGCGTCGGGTTTCTCATTGCCTATGCCAGCTCGCGTTACGATACGGCGCAAGTGTTCGCAGCAATTCTGAGCCTGCTGATGTTCAGTCTCATCCTCAACGCGATCGTGTCGCGATTGGAGAAATACGTGGCCCGGTGGCGTTCCGAGGAGCCGCAATGGGGCCCGGCGTGACGGCCTCGGCTGGCCGCTTCTTTCGCACGGTCGAGACCGACGTGCTTGTTGTCGGGGGCGGGCTCGCGGCTCTGCGCGCCGCGATTTCCGCGCGCCAGGCGGGTGCGCGGGTGCTGGTCGCCGTCAAGCGCCTGTTCGGGCGCAGCGGGTCCTCGGCGCTGACCACCGGCGGGTATGCGGCGGCGTTGCCGGCCTTGAACGCGCACGACGACCGGCATTTGCATTACGTCGATACGGTCGTCGGCGGCGGCTACATCAACGAACGTGCGTTGGTGCATGCGCTGGTGGACGACGCTCCGGCTCGGCTTGCCGAATTGTGGGAGTTCGGCGCTCCGTTTCGCAAGCGCGACGGACGCTATCATCTGTCTTCGAGCGGCGATCATTCGCAAGCGCGCGTGCTTGTTCCCGAGAACATGCGCGGCGGCGACATGACGCTGCCGATGCGTGACATTGCGTCGGCGCTCGGCATCGAGGTGCTTGAAAATTGCGTAATCACGGACCTCCTGCAGAACGAGGATCGCGTCGTGGGCGCGGTCGGCATCGCGCGGAACAGGGTCGAAGGCATTGTGATCGCAGCCGGCGCAATCGTGTTGGCGGCGGGCGGCGCCGGACGCATGTTTAACATCACCAGCAATCCGGCCGATGTTTGCGGCGGCGGATTCGCCTTGGCGCTGCGTGCCGGGGCGCGCCTGCGCGACATGGAATACAGTCAATTCTATCCCTGGCGCCTGATCCATCCCTTCAAGTCGACACGGGTTCCGATCCAGCCGTCCACGTTCTCGATTGGCGGGCGGCTCTACAACAGCAAGGGCGAGCGCTTCATGGAGGTCTATGACCCGGTGCGCAAGGACGCCACGACGCGCGATCTCTCCGCGCGCGGGATTTTCGAGCAGATCAGGGCCGGCCATTCCGTCGAAGGCGGCGTCGTTCTCGACGTGTCGGGGATTCCCGACGATGAATTCCGATATGAGAATTCGAAGGTGGTGCAGTTACTGGATCCCAAGAAGATCGATTATCGGGCGATCAAGCTCATCGTTGCACCGGAAGCGCATTTCTTCATGGGCGGCGTTCTGATCGACGACAGCGGCCATTGCGACCTGCACGGCCTTTATGCGGCCGGGGAAAACGCAGGCGGCACGCATGGCGGAAACCGGCTCAACAGCAATGCCGTCCCGGAGACCCAGGTCTTTGGACATCGCGCCGGTGTGGCGGCTGCGCGCCAGGCGCCGGCGGCGCGCGCTGGCAAGCCCGATCCCGGTCCGATCGCGAAAGCGGCAGCGCGGCTGCAAGCCCTGCGATCGGACGCGACGAGTCCGGCGCCGGAATTCGCCGCGCTGCACGAGCAATTGAAGCAGGCGATGACGCTCGGGATCGGCATCGTGCGCACGGCAAAGGGGCTCGAGCGGGCTATCGCCGATGCCGCCGCTATCGCGGACCGGCTGGCCGGTTTGCCGGTTCAGACGCTCGGGGATCTCACCGCCGCGATCGAGATCGAGGACTTGTGCGCGATCGGCACCGCCTGCGCGTTGAGCGCCCTGGCGCGCAACGAAAGCCGTGCCGCGCATTACCGCGATGACTTCCCCAAAACCGATCCGGCCTGGGTTCGGACCATCACCTACGACCGCAATGGAGTCGGCGCGCGCCCCCTCGTTGTCGATCCGAACGAACAGGGCCTGATCGCCAGGCACGAGGCCGCACGCAAAGCGCCTGCTAAGCCGGCCGAACCCGAACATGTCAAGTAGCGTGAAGGCGCCAGCCGAAACATGACCCAAGCGGCTCCTCAGGCACTCACTGCTGCGGCTGGCAATTCGTCGCTCGAGCGCGTCTTGCATGATCAGGCGGTGCGCGAGACGCGCCGCCGGGGATTGATCGCGCACGCCGCCGTTGCTGTCGGACGCGCCGTGCTGATCGGGGCGATCCTGGGCTTGTGGGCCTATGCTGCGGGACGCTGGGTCGACAGTCAGGCGATCAGCGATCCGGCCGCCGTCGCGCACGCGTTGTACGATCTCATCGTGACTGGACGTTT
>VAZM01000037.1:0-4232 GCA_005883135.1 Alphaproteobacteria bacterium | reverse complement strand
CACGATCGAAGAGGCGCTGCGCCCGTTTCTCATTGCAGTTTATTCGATCCCGAAAGTTGCGCTCGCCCCGCTCATGATCATGTGGTTCGGACTGGGAAACGCGCCAAAGATCATCCTGGCCGGCGGATTCGTGTTCTTCATCGTCTTCATGAACGTCGTCAGCGGTATCCAGAGCGTAAACCGCAACCACATCAATATCGTCCGAGTCATGGGAGGAACGCGCGTCACCGTCCTACGAAAGATCGTGTTTCCGACTGCGATACCGTTTCTCTTCCTGGGCTTGAGGCTCGCGATCCCGGAAGCCATGATTGGGGCAGTGATCGGAGAGTTCATCGCCGCGAGCCGGGGACTTGGCTTTCTCATCTATTCAGCATCGAATGAGCTCAATATGGCCGTGTCCATGGCGGCATTGGTCGTGCTGGTGTTCGTCGTGGCGATCGGCGATGTCCTGATCGGACTGCTCGAGCGTGTTTGGCTGCCGCGCCAATTACAACAAGCCGATCCAAGGGCCGCGCGCTGAGAAGGAGTTGACGATGGAGATGTCGCCCGATCCGGTCGGACTCATCGACACGCTCGCGCGGCTGGTTGCGGCCAATACCGAGAATCCGCCTGGCCGGGAGATCGAGGCGGCTCGATATCTCGCCGATCGGCTCGCCGACTTCGGATTGGCGGTCGAGATGCGCGACATCGCCGACGGGCGTCCGAATGTGGTGGCGCGGCTCGACAATGGGCCGGGGCCGGTGTTCGCGTTCAATTCGCATATGGATGTGGTGCCGGCAGGCAGCGGCTGGACCTCCGATCCTTTCACGCTACGGCGGGATGCGGGTCGGCTGTTCGGCCGCGGTGCCTGCGATGCCAAAGGACCGATCGCAGCAATGCTCGAGGCGATCAGGATGCTCTGTGCCCTGCGGGAGCGCTGGTCGGGCACGTTGCTGGCGGTATTCGTGGTCGATGAGGAAGTCGCGAGCCGCGGCGCGCGCGCATTTGTCCGCGACCGTCCGCAGGTCGACCTGTGCGTCGTGGGCGAGCCGACGTCGAACACGGTCGTCGTCGCCCATAAAGGCAGCATGCGCCCGGTCGTACGGGTCAGGGGCGTTCCGGCGCATTCCGCCTCTCCCGACAAGGGCGACAACGCGCTCTACAAAGCGGCATCGCTTTTGCTGATGATCGAGAAGCGCCACCGGATGCTGGCCGCCGCCTCGCATCCTTTGCTCGGATCGCCGAGCCTGACAGTGACCCGCATCCACGGGGGACATGCCGACAATGTTGTGCCGGACTCCTGCGAGCTTCTGCTCGATCGGCGCATGCTCCCGGGTGAGAGCGAGGACGACGTCCGCATCCAATTCGAAAAGCTGCTCGCCGAGGCGAAGGCCTTGCACGGCGTCGACGCCGAGATCGTCGAGTATCGTGCGACCACCGGCGGTGCGACGGAAACCCGTGCCGACCATCCAGTCGTGCTCTCCGCCGCCAAATCGGCACATCGCCACGGCGTCCACGACGATGCGTTACATGGCCTGCAGGGTGCATGCGATCTTGTGCATTTCCGCTCAATCGGCGCCCAAGGGATAGTGCTTGGGCCTGGCGCACTCGATGTGGCGCACAAGCCGGACGAATTCGTGCCGGAAGACGAGCTCGTCGCATCGAGTCTGATCTATCGGGACACCGTTCTCGAACTGCTGCAGCGCAGCGGTGCGGGCAGTTAACATCCGCGCGGCGACAGGCGGTCGCCCACGCCGACGAGGTGATCGAGCAAGCGAAGCGGAAGCCACGAACAAAAAGAAGGGAGCGACAAACATGCGCAAGCTGGCATTGGCGATAATAGCGGTTGCCATTCCCTATCAAGCCACGGCTGACGATATTGATATGACTGGGATGTACAGGTTAGTCAGTGAACAACGCAAAATTGTCGATACAGGTGAGATCGTAGCTGGAAGCGGCTCCCAAGGCTTCATTTCGTACGACAAGAGCGGCCGGATGCTGGTCGTCCTGACCCGCTCGCCACGGCCAAAACCTGAAAATCTCGATAAGATGACCGACCAGGACCGGCTCGGTCTATTCCGCACCATGACTGCCTATAGCGGCACGTACAAGTTTGATGGAAGAACTGTCGAACATTCGATCGACATCTCGTGGAATGAATATTGGACAGGCACGAAACAAGTCCGAACCGTCGAACGAGATGGTGATCGTATAACACTGACAACTCCCCCGTTTCCGTTCCACACGGACGGCAGGATGAGCGTCAACATGCTGGTTTGGGAAAGAGTGAAATAACCGCAGCGGTCCACATGGACCGCTGCGGGTTTCGGGGACAGGCCCCATCGCTGAAAAGTCTAAGATTGATTGCCGACCCTCTCCAACGTGACCCGGGCGAGCCCCGAGAAACCGAGGACGCGGCCGCCGGCGGGGGTGAGATCGATCACTCGTCCGCGCGAGAAAGGGCCCCGATCAGTGATCGTAACGACAACACTGTGCCCATTGGCGTGATTGGTCACGCGCACGCGGCTGCCGAACGGCAACGTCTTGTGCGCGGCGGTCAATTCACCATCGTGCAGATGGCGACCGCTGGCAGTCTTTGTACCTAGGTCGCGTGTCGAATAGAGCGATGCCATGCCGCTTTCGGCGCGCGCAGAGCCGTTGACGACTGCGAGTGCAGCCGCCGCAACGATAAGTGCCTTCATGTTGTCCAATCCCCTTCTTCGATATGCCCCGCCGACTCGCAATGGCCCCCCCAACACAGTCGTGCCGAATGCTTGATCCGCCGCAAGCAGTGCGCGGACGAAGCCCAATTCGGAACGTCGGGAAATGCCGAGCGAGTGCAGCGCTCGGCCGCTGACGTGCGGCGGGGAATATTAACTCATGAGGCAGCAGTCAACCCGGAGGACAACACAAGATTTATCCGAATCTAACAAGCTCGCATGCGGTAGCGCGGGACCACAAAAATCACGATCTGGGCTGCAGCCGAGCATCAGCACCAGATAATGGTAACTCGGTACGCATGCCGCCGCCGACGGGCTCTACAGAATCTGTCGGCACTTCACGCCACCGGCTGCACTGCGGGTCGCGACAAGTCAGTTCACGACGTTTCTGACGATGATGTGCAGCGTTCGATGAAGCAGTGGCCAACATGCCGTCTGCCGCAATGGCAACCTACGAACGTCGCCGCCAACGTCTCCTCTCGCGCCGTCGTTTCGCCGTCCGAGGGTGTCGGGATCCGTTTCTGCTACCTCATCGGACCCCGGGCACAGGTTGGACCTACCGCCGTTTCGGTCACCTCGAGCTCTTCGTCAGCGACCCGCCGGGAGCAAATGATCCTCTCGGGACGTCGCTTTTTTTGATTCAGAACGATTCAGGTCTGTCCCAAGGACTTGCCCACTACTCTGCGGCAGGCTGAGGGTGCGGTAAACTGACCGGCGGCAAGCTAGGCAGTCCGGGGGAGGACCCGACGAAGGTGACCTAGGGAAGCGGCGCAGCCACAGGTCTTTCCTGGTGGAGGCGGCAAGGAGATGGCCGGACATAAGCGCGCTCATGCGCGTCTTCCGACGCGCTAAGTCCGGCCCCGCCGGAACGAGTGACAAGGACTGAGATGCACAGACGCGAGTTGATCACGCTGCTCGGCGGCGCGACGACGTCTTCCGCGTCATTGCAAAACACTTCGAGCGTTGAGGGGCACATGAAGCGGCGAAAATTTAACGCGCCACTCGGCCGGACAAGAACATCCATGGTCAGGAAAACCGCCGCGTTTCAGGCGATCCTTGTCCTTTTCGGGTCAATGCATGCCGCTCTGGCGCAGCAGACTCCGTACCGGATGGGATTGGTCTCGCCCGGCTCCGCTTCATCGATGGCACCTCGAGTCGAAGCCCTGAAGAACGGGCTGCGCGAACACGGCTATGTCGAGGGCCGGAACATCACGATCGAATACCGCTGGGGCGAGGGGGAGGACCAACGGGTGCCGGGGCTCGTCTCGGACCTGATGAACTTAAAAGTCGATATGTTCCTTACGCACGGCGTACTGGCAACGCGGGCGGCGCGGAATGCGAGCGCCACCATGCCGATCGTCTGCTTCGACTGCGGCGATCTCGTTGCCACGGGCCTCGTTGAGAGCCTTTCACGGCCAGGCGGGAACATCACCGGCGTGACCCTAATCCATCCCGACACTAGCGGGAAACGCCTTGAGCTACTGAAGGAAATGATTCCCGGCGTCGCCCGGGTCGCCGTTCTTTACAATCCCG
>VAZM01000036.1:17137-17850 GCA_005883135.1 Alphaproteobacteria bacterium | reverse complement strand
CAGATGGACCGGCGCGACGTCGCCGGGATTATAGATCGAGATCGCGCAGCGGATGGTGTTGGTGACCTGCAGCCGGCCGTTCAAGCCCGGATTGAGCAGCAGGATGCTCTGCCGATCGGCGAATTCGATCGGCGACACCTCGGCCTTGCGCGCGATCTCGGAAATGCGGTGCAGGTAGGGGCTGAATTCGCTCCAGCGCCACATGTACGGCAAGGTCTTCATCTGGGCGACGGCCACGCGCCCCGACGCGAGCTGCCCGCTCCCTTCGCCACCGGTCTCGCTGAACCAGGGCCGCTGCGCCGGCGCATTCGCCTGGGTGCGAACCCAGACGTGGTGCTCAGCGGCTTCGACGTTGATGGCTTCCATCATCTCGCGCGCCTTGTTGGACAGCGGACGCTGCGTCTTGGCGGCTGCGGCGGCGGTCATGACGTTTTCTCCTTAGAACCTGTGATCTAGATCTTTCTTGATGTCCGGCGGCCGCTCGTCCGGCTCGATCTTGACGAAAAGGTATAGCCTCTCCCGGCAGGTTTGCAATCGAGCGACCGGCATGCCGGGACTGCAGATCCCTCATTTTCCGGCCAGGAAGTCAGCAATCGCGCGGGTGAACGCAGCGCCCTGGTCGAGGTTCGAAATATGTCCCGCGCCGGCAAGCTCGACATAGTGCGAGCTGGCGAGCGCCGCCTTGAGCTTGCGCAGGGGCGGCGCGGCGGCGT
>VAZM01000036.1:8423-17116 GCA_005883135.1 Alphaproteobacteria bacterium | reverse complement strand
GCGAGCGCCGCCGCGCATCCGATGAAGCCGTTCACCGGGGTGGTGCGGATCATCTGGCGCACCTTATCGAGGTGCGGTGGATTGGCCTGCATGACCTCGGGCGGGAACCAGCGGGACATCGTCGGCTCGACCAGCGCCTCCATGCCCTGCTTTTGCGCGATCGCGATGCGCTCCTCCCATTGCTGGCTGCTCGCCGGCGTCGACTGACACGGCGAGTCGCAGACAACGACGCGGTCGAGCCGATGCGGGCATTGCTGCGCCAGTCCGAGCGCCGTGGCGCCGCCCATCGAGAGGCCGGCGAAATGCGCCTTGCTGATGGCAAGCGCATCCATCAGCGCGAGCACGTCGGCGATGAGCAGGTCGAAGGTGTAGCGGCCGCCGGTCGCCTCGCTGCCGCCGTGCCCACGCTGATCGTAGCGCAGCACGCGGAACGAACGGCCCAACTCGCGCGCCTGCTCGTCCCACATGGTCAGATTGGTCGCGAGCGAGTTGCTCAAGACGAGCCAGGGCGCGCCTTCCGGACCGTCGAGCTGATAGTTGATGCTGATGCCGTTGGCCTTGATCTTCATGACGAGGATTTCCTTCAGCCGGCGCGTTGCTGCGTCGCGGATCGAGTCTGCCCGTGGAGAAAGTCCTGCAGCAGCGCCAGCAGCGCAGCCGGTGCCTGCGCCGGCATCATATGCACCGCGTCGATCAGCTCGAAGCGCGCGCCGGGAATGCTTCGCGCGAATTGCTCGCTGGCGGCCGGCGGCCGCACCTGATCGAATCGGCCGGCGACCACCATGGTCGGGCACCGGATCTCCTTGGCGAGATGCGCCACGTTGGGCCGCGCGATCGCGCGGTTCAGCGCGGCAAAGCAGACCGGATCATGGGCGAGGTAGCGCGCGCGATAGGCGGCATAGGCGGCGCGCTCGCCGAGATCGGGCGGCCAGGATTTGTCGAGCGTGACCGCTAGCGCCTTGCGCATGCCTTCGCGCTCGGCCAGCGCCGCGCGCTCTTCGAGCGCCGCCACGCGGCTCGGATCGGCCCCGGTGAACGGATTGCAGAACGCGAAGCTCGCGACGCGGTCGGGGTGCCGGGTCATGTAGATCAGCGCCTGCATGGTCGCGGCGGCGACGGTGACGAAGTGGTACGGCGCGGGCAGTGTGCTTATCTGCAGCACCGCCTCGAATCGCCGACCAGCAGTTCGGTGGTGATCGCCTGGCGCACCTTTTCGGACAGCCCCGAGCCGCGCTGGTCGTAGCGCAGCGTGCGGAACTGCGCGCTCAACGCTGGGAAGATGCCGTCCCAGCTGGCGAGCGTACCGCCCATCTCGTGCAGCAGCACGACCGATGGCCCCTCGCCGGCAAGCTCGAAATGGATGCTGATGCCGTTGGCTTCCATCCAGGACACGTGTTTCTCCTCCCGACGTGGCGGCGCGCATAGAGGCATGGGCGCTGGCAAAATTCAACACGAGGTCATGCCTTCGCCGGTAGCCGCGGCGCAAGCGTCTGACATAATGCATCGCGAGCGCAGGAGTGGGCTGGGCAAGCTACCATGGTATCGCCGCGCCGGATCGACGTGCACTTCCACCTGATCCCGCCGTTCTACCGCGAGGCGGTCTACGCGGCGGGGCGGGGCCCCGCGATCGGCAGATATCCGGAGTGGACGCCGCAACTCGCGCTCGAGCTGATGGACGCGCACGGCATCGAGGTCGCGCTCACGTCGCTGGCGCAGCCGGGGGTCGGCTTCGCCAGGGGGACGGGCGCGCAGGAGTTGGCGCGCCGCTGCAACGATTATGCGGCCGAGCTCATCGCGCGCTGGCCCCAGCGCTTCGGCGCATTCGGCACGGTCCCAATGTGGAGCATCGCGGGCGCGCTCGATGCGATTGCCTATTCGCTCGATACGCTCAAGTTCGCCGGCGTCTCCTTGTTTGCCAGCTACGGCGAAAACTTCCTCGGCGACGCGCGGTTCGATCCGCTGCTGGCGGCGCTCGATGCGCGCGGCGCCGTCGTCTTCATTCATCCCGGCCTGCATCCCTCGAGCAGTTCGCTCGCGCTGCCTTGGCCTGCCTTCATGATGGAGTACCTGTTCGACACCACCCGCGCCGTGGTGAACCTCATCTTCTCTCGCGCGATCGCGCGCTTCCCACGCATTCGCTTCATCCTGCCGCACGCGGGCGGGCTCGTCCCCTATTTCGCCTGGCGGCTTTCGGTCTCGCCGATGATCGACCCGCGCCTGCCGCGGCTGTCGCGCGATGAGGTCGACGCCGGCCTCAAGCACTTCTGGTACGACAACGCGCTCTCGCCGGGAGCGCAGACCTTCGGCGCGCTCGATCACGTCGCCCTGCCGGAGCGCATCGTGTTCGGCACAGATTATCCCTTCGCCAATCCGCGCGTGATCGCGGAGATGATCAAGACCTACGAATCCGGGTTCCTCTCCCCCGCGCGACGCGCCGAGATCGACCGCGGCAATGCCTTGGCGCTGTTTCCGAAGTATGGGTGACGAGGCTCTCTCGGCCTCATGCTGAGGACCGTTGCGGAGCAACGCGTCTCGAAGCGTGATGGGGCACCCCGCCGACACGTCGGCGGGGACCCCAGGCCGCCCTCATCCTTCGAGACGGCGCCATAGCGCGTGGGAAGAGGCGCGTGAACGCGCTCGAGGCGCCTCCTCAGGATGAGGGCGGAGCACGGTCGGAGCACTAAGCGGCGAGCTTGCGGCACGGTTGTCGGCCTGAGGCAGCGGCCTACGCCGGCTTGGCCATCGACTCCACGAGCGACGCGACGTCATCGATCGCGTCGAGCGACCACAGCCGCTCGGCAAGATCCTTCGCCCGCGCCGGGCCGAGCACAGGGCCGGCGAGACCGAGAAACTTCGCCGTGAGCGCGGCGTCGCCGAGCGGCAGGAGGCGCGAGCCGCGCGCCTCCTCGACTTGCCGCGTGTAGCTGCCGCGCGCGGTCGCGACCGTCACGCGAGCCGGGCGCAATTGCGGGTAGAGGCGGTCGACCTCGGGCGGCGCGGTCACGGTGAGCTTTCGCGCCATGGCGCCAAGCGCCGGATCGCGGCGCACCGCATCGGCAAAATGCTCGAACTTGATGCCGCGGAATTTGAGCGCGAGCGCGATCAAATAGGGAAAGCTCAGCTGCGCGCTGGCGAAGTCGTCCCACCCGGTCGCGGCGTGCTCGGCGGCGATGCGATAAGTCGCAACCTCGACGCGCTCCACCTCTTCGCCGGCGATGTCCTCCTCTTCGAGGATGCCGATGAGCGCCTCGACCGCCGGCTGAATGTGCCGGCAGCAGGGATTGGGCTTGATGTAGCAATCGGTGATGCCGAACGGCGCGCCGGGCGGGAGGGCAACGGCGCGTGTCTTTTCCGCCCGGGCGAAGGCCTGGATGAAGCCGTCGCGCGCCTCGATCACCCCGGGCGGCCCTTCGACCCCCTGTTCGGCGAGCAGGACGGCTTGCAGGCCCTCGCGCGCGGCGTGGCCGGCGTGCAGGCGCTTGATATCGCCGCCGCCGTTGACGAAGGCGAACAAGCCGCCGGCGCTCGAGGCGGCAATGCCGAACGCATGCGCGAGCCGCTCGGGAGAGAGCGCGGCGAGCTTGCCGGCGGCCGCGGCCGCGCCGAACACGCCGACCGCGGCGGTCGGATGGAATCCGCGCTGGCGCAGGTCGGGATGGCAAGCGCGGCCGATCGCGATCACCGCCTCGTAGCCCGTGACGACCGCCTCCATCAGCGCCCGCCCGTTGCTGCGGCGCGCGCAAGCAAGCGCAAGTGCCGCCGGTATGACCACGCAGCCGGGATGCACGGAGCCCTGGGTGAAGCCGTCGTCGAGCTCGATGCCGTGCGCGGCGGTGCCGCCGAGGAAGGCGGCATCCATGAGGTCGGCGCGCCGCGCGCGGCCCGGCACCGGAACGTGGCCGGGGAGGCGCACCGCCGCGAGCACGGCTTCGGCGCGGTTCGCCACCTCGCCGGCCGCGCCCGCGATCATGACGCCGACGGTATCGAGGACATGGCGGCGCGCATAATGGCGCACCTCATCGGGGAGGTCGGCATGGCGCAAGTCGCCGACGAATTCGACGAGCGCCGCGGTCGCGGCGGCCTGCGGATGAAGCGTCTTGAACGCTTCGGCGTGGGCCAAGGATGTCCTCCCGAGGTCGCGACGCGCCGTCAAGTTTAAAGCCTATGCGCTTCCCGCACGCTGCACCAGAGCATCGAGGGCAGACCTTACAGCCTTCATCAGCTTTGCAACCGCGGCGCAGACAAAGGTCGGCAATTAGCGTGCAGGGCTCTGGGCGGTCGACAGCGGCAACAATGACTGCGATGATCGTTAGCTTGGTCACTGAGGCCGACCAACTCTTGCGCACGTTGCCAGGTAGGCAAGATCAATTCGGTCGGCGGAAATAAATGCACGGCGGTGCGGGAAGGAAAAAATCGCGTCCGATCGACAAAGAAAGAACTTCAATGTCAGGCTGCCTGGAGAATAGGTCGAGATGGCAAGGCTTCGTGTTCCTGACCGCTCCCGTTTTTGTTTTTCTGACCGCCTGTCAGCCTGAATCCGAAGCCCCCGCGCCGCAGGTTCGTCCGGTACGAACGGTCACCGTCGTGAAACGCGACGTCGGCGAGACGGTCTCATATACCGGGCGCATCGAGGCGGAGAATGAGGCGCGCCTGGCTTTTCGAATTGCCGGCCGGATGATCGAACGCTCGGTCGGCGTCGGCGATCACGTCGAACCTGGACAGGTCGTGGCCAAGGTTGAGCCGCACAATCAGCTGAACGCGCTACGGACTGCGCAGGCCGGCGTGGCGGCGGCCCAAGCGCGCGTGAACGAAACTCAAATTAATTTCGATCGGCAGAAAACGCTGTTGGCCAGAGATGTTGCCTCGCGCGCCCAGTTCGAACAGGCCGAGGTGGTGCTGAAGACCGCACGGGCGCAACTCGAAACCGCCGAAGCACAGCTCAAGACGGCCAAAGATCAGGTGAGCTATACCGAGTTGAGGGCGGATGCGCCAGGGATCGTAGCGGCCACGGGCGCGGAGCCCGGCGAGGTGGTGCAAGCCGGACAAATGATTCTGCGCGTCGCGCGCAGGGAGGGGCGCGATGCCGTGTTCGACGTGCCGGCGCAGCTGTTGCGGTCGGCGCCGAGCGATCCGTTGATCACCGTGAGCTTGAGCGATGATCCAAAGGTGACGGCGGTCGGCCGGGTGAGAGAGGTCTCTCCGCAGGCCGACCCGGTGACTCGGACGTTCGAAGTCAGGGTCGGCTTGACCGATCCGCCTGAGGCCATGCGGCTCGGCTCGACGGTCGTCGGCCGCATGAAGCTTGAAGTTGCTTCAGGGATCGAGATTCCTGCGAGCGCTCTCACCGAGGCGGACCGCAAGCCCGCGGTGTGGGTCGTCGATCCGAAAACTCTGACCGTGTCGCTGCGAAACGTTGAGGTGGCGCGCAACGATCCGGCAACCGTCGGCATTTCGGAAGGGCTTTATCCGGGTGAAATCGTCGTGACCGCAGGCACTCAGGCGTTACATCCCGGCCAGAAGACCCGACTGCTGGATTCCTCGCGGTGATGCAGCTCAACCTATCAGAGTGGGCACTCAAGCATCGCTCTTTCATCATCTATTGCATGATCGTGCTGATGGTGGTGGGCGCAATGTCCTACTATCGTCTCGGCCGCAACGAAGACCCCGCATTCACCTTCAGGACGATGGTCGTGCAGGCGGCTTGGCCGGGTGCGACGCTGCAGGAGACCCTCGATCTGCTAACGGAGCGGATCGAGGATACGCTCAAGCAAACGCCGAGACTCGACTTCCTGCGCAGCTACACTAGCGCCGGCGTCACCACAATCTTCGTCACGTTGAAAGGGAGCACGCCGCCCGGGGAGGTCCCCGACATCTGGTATCACGTGCGCAAAAGCGTCGGTGATATGCGCCACACTCTGCCCGCCGGCGTCGTCGGCCCCGGCTTCAACGACGAGTTCGGCGATACTTTCGGCATCATCTACGGGTTCACCGCCGACGGGTTCACGCATCACGAGCTTCGCGACTATGTGGAGAAAATCCGCTCGCGGCTGCTGCGCGTGGCGGACGTGTCCAAGGTTGAGATCTTGGGAGCCCAAGATGAAAAGATACTCGTCGAGTTCTCCACCGAGAAACTGGCCGGATTGGGTATCGATCGCCGCGACTTGATCGCAGCGCTTGCGGCACAGAACGCCGTCAGTCCCGCGGGCACCTTGCAAACGGGCGACGAAAGAATTGCGCTGCGGGTTTCCGGCGCATTCGCATCCGAACTCGACATTTTAGCCATCAATATCGCGTCGAACGGTCGCTTGATCCGGCTGGGCGACATCGCCGAGGTGATACGGGCCTACGTCGATCCCCCGCAACCTATGTTCCGGGTCAATGGGAAACCGGGCATCGGCGTCGCCATCGCGATGCGGGACGGCGGTGACATCTTGGCCCTCGGTCGCAACCTGCAGCGGACCATGGACGAGATCACCGCTGACCTGCCGCTCGGCATCGAGCCGATGCTCGTCGCCGACCAGTCAGCCGTGGTCCACAGCGCAATCGGCGAGTTCATGACCTCACTGTGGCAGGCGATCGCGATCATCATGGCCGTGAGTGTCGTCAGCCTCGGCGTAAGGGCCGGCGCGATCGTCGCGCTTTCGATTCCGTTGACGCTCGCGATCGTGTTTCCGGTCATGCAATTCGTCAGTATCGATCTGCAGCGCATTTCGCTCGGCGCCCTCATCATCGCGCTGACCTTGCTCGTCGACGACGCCATGAGCACGATCGATGCCATGACGGCACGCCTGGCGGAAGGTGTTGCAAAGGAACAGGCCGCCACGTTCGCTTACAAGACCTTGGCGTTTCCAATGCTGACCGGGTCGTTCGTAACCATAGCGGGTTTCGTGCCGATCGGATTTGCCAAGAGCGCGGCAGGCGAATACACGTTTTCCATCTTTGCCGTCGTCAGCATCGCGGTCATTGCTTCCTGGTTTGTTGCGGTTCTTTTCATTCCGCTTCTCGGCGTAGCGTTTCTATCGCCACCGAACACGGCGCGGCGAGACGAGCCCGGCGCGGTCATCCGCCTCTTCCGCAGAATACTGGTCGCCACCCTGCGGATGAGGTGGATCACCATTCTGGTGACGCTCGCCTGCTTCGCGCTCTCTCTTCTCGCCTTTTCTCATCTGCCGCGACAGTTCTTCCCCTCTTCGGACCGGCCGGAGCTTCTGGTCGATTTGAGACTGCGGCAAAACGCATCGATCTACGCCAGTAGCGACCGCTCGACGAAGCTCGATGAGATCCTCAGCAAGGATCCCGACGTCCAGCAATGGAGTACCTATGTCGGACGCGGCGCGATCAGATTTTATCTTCCGCTGAATGTCGAACTTCCCAACGATTTCTTCAGTCAATTTGTGGTCGTTGCGAAGGATGTCGCGGCCCGTGAGCGGCTCCGCACGAGGCTCGAACGTATTCTCCAAGAGGATTTTCCCGGCGCGGTCAGCCGTACCGTGCCACTGGAGCTCGGGCCCCCGGTGGGATGGCCGGTGCAATATCGCATCAGCGGTCCGAACGTGAACGAGGTGCGGGATATCGCGTTTCGGCTTGCCGAGATCGTCGCCTCGGATGCCCGCGCCAGGCGGGTCAATTTCGATTGGATTGAGCCAGGCAGGAAGATCCGCGTCCGGATCGATCAGGACCAGGCGCGGTTACTCGGCCTGAGCTCGGAATCGATCGCGGCGAAGATGAACACCGTGATGTCTGGTGCGGCCGTCACCCAGGTGCGGGACGGCATCTATCTCATCGACGTCGTGATGCGGGCGACCGATGAGCAGCGCGTTTCACTTTCTACCCTGCGCAACCTGCAATTCCCGCTGCCGAATGGCCGCACCGTCCCGCTCGGCGTGTTCGCGGTCTTGGAGTTCGAGCAGGAATTTCCGTTGATCTGGCGCCGTGATGCCGTCCCGACCCTCACCGTCCAGGCCGACGTGGCGCAGGGCGCCTCGCCTGAGGCGGTGGTCAATGCACTCGCTCCTGCGGTTGCGAAGCTCGAAGCGAGCCTGCCCAGGTCCTATCACGTCGCGGTGGGCGGCACCGTCGAGGAGAGCGCACAGTCGCAAGCCTCGGTGTACGCCGTCATTCCGCTGATGTCAGTTTCAGCCTGCTGTTCCTCGTTCTGAGCGTCATCCCGATGGGCCTTATCGGCGTGGTTGCCGCACTCATGCTTTTCAACAAACCGCTCGGTTTCGTGGCGATCCTCGGGATCTTGTCACTGCTGGGAATGATTGCGCGCAACGCCGTCATCCTGATCGATCAGATCGAGGCTGTGCGTGCGCAAGGCGTGGCGATCTGGAATGCCGTAATCGAAGCCGCCACGTCTCGATTTCGTCCGATCATGCTGACAGCGATATCGACGGTTCTCGGCATGATCCCGATTGCGTCCACCATATTCTGGGGGCCGATGGCTTACGCGATTATGGGAGGATTGCTAGTGGCAACCCTGCTCACATTGCTTTTCCTTCCTGCGCTCTATGTTGCCTGGTTCCGCGTCAAGGAGCCGATCCCCGGCAGGGGCCCGCAGACGCTGGCTCTCGAGCGATAATCTGATTCCCCCGCCGGCGAGCGCAGCGCGTCGTTGGCGATTGCCGCTCCATTGCAAAGAATTAATTCGGCGGACAGCGCGCAGCAATGCGGCGTGCCTATCTGACGAGGCG
>VAZM01000036.1:2248-8320 GCA_005883135.1 Alphaproteobacteria bacterium | reverse complement strand
CAAACTGTGGCGGCAAGTTTGGTCTTGTCTGCTACCACCACTGGGGCCTGCGCTTCTGCCGCAAGGTTTGCAAGCACAACTTCCTTGCGAAAACAGCGAAGGATTACGCGCACCTAAGGACGTGCTTTGCGTTCTTGGCTCGCGGGAAGCCGCACTGAGCTTGAGCGGCAGGCTTAAGGTGCGGCTGACTCGGATTTCGCGCAGACATACGCATTAAGTACGGGCGGTTGCCGCGGTGCTATCTGGCATGGTGGCTCTCTTTTCGCATGGTCGGCGATATGCCGGACGTGCAGGGCCTATTCATCGAACAGATGGATCACGCGATTTGCGCGATACGACCTGTCAACATCGCTTTCATTCCATACGCTAAAATGGTGAGAGCGCTCGAAGCAAGGCCGCGGCTCGGGTTTGCGGTGTGGAGGAAAACGCCAATCGACGCCGCCATTTTTCGTGCGGCCATCGCGAACAACCGCTCGCCCTGTGCTAACGCGGATGTTGCATCTGTTTTGCGAACTGTTTTATCGGCCCGCACCTCTGGCCTGATCAAGCACAACCAGCTTGCGTTTCCCGCAGGCCTCGTTCAGATCGGCGAAGGGCTTGGAATGTCCATCGCCACCGTCAATCGCACGCGACAACGGTTACGTGCCACCGGTGCTGCCGACTTCCGCGAAAGCACGCTTCGCTGGGTTTTTTTCTTGCCTAGTCGGCGCCCAGCGGGCAGAAGGCGTCGGGTCAGCGCCACGAACCGGTTGCGAGCGCGTGTTCGACGCAGTTCGTGACGTGCGTCGTCAGGATTCGCTTCGCGGTTTTTGCGTCGCACTTCAGCGCACATTTAAGAAGCGCCTTGTGCTGCGCGGCAGGCTCTTCGCCGCGATACCGAAAGGCGACCATTTGGTAGCGAAAATACTTGTCGAAGACCAAGGCGTGCGCGTCCATGAGGACGCGTGAGCCGCAATTCGAGATCAGAGCCTGATGGAATTCGCCGTCATAGCGCTTCCACTGTTCCAGCTCGCCGATACCGGACTCCATCAATCGTTCTGTCGATGCCAGCTTGTGATGGGCCGAGACGACCCGGCCCTCCCATTCGACATCGGAATTGGCGAAAGAAGCTCTCATCGCATGCGACTCGAGGAGAAGGCGCAGATCAGCGAGCTCCTTCAGGTTCTCGATTGAGACAGGAGCGACCTCGAACCCGCGTCGAGCTTCGGCGACGACGAAGCCTTCGCCTGTCAGGCGGCTCAAGATCTCGCGCAAAGTGCTGACGCTGACGCCATAGCTCTCCTTGACGCCGTCCAGCTTCAGCTTGTGAGCCGGGCGAAGACGACCGAAGACGATGTCGGTGCGGATCCTTCGATAGCCTTCGTCGCCGACGGCCTCGACGTCTTCCTTTTCGATTAATGACATCCGCAAATCCTGGCTGGTGTCGCCGGATCGCCCACGCCGGGGCATCCGAGCTCAAGGGGGAATTCACCTCATACACTACCCACATTATCGGATGAAATGATTTTTGTATTTTGACTCATGTTTCACCATGTGCTTAGTCTCATCGCCGTTGGCGCAAGATCGCGGTGGCAGGGAGGATTGCATGCGGTTAGGGAAACTGGGCCGCGCGCTCATCACCATCGCTGGCGTTGTTTGCGCGATACCGGCCGCCGCGCAGGTTCAGGAGCGGACGATCCGCTGGGGCCATCTCAACAACACTGATCATCCGATCAGCTTCGGCGTGCAGAAGTTCGCCGAAGTCCTCGCAGCCAAGAGTGACGGGAAACTGAAAATCCGCGAGTTTCCAGCATCTCAGCTCGGCAACGAGCTGCAGCAGCAATCCGCGGTACGCGGCGGTACGCAGGAAGTCTTCTCGGCGTCGACGACGTCGCTCGCGAGCGTCGTGAAGGAGCTTGGGCTCTTCGACTTTCCCTTCATTGTCAGCACGTTCGACCAGGCGGAAGCATTGGCCATGGGTCCGTTCGGACAGGCGATGCTCAACGCGCTGCCTGAGAAGGATCTCATCGGTATTGGCTATTGGGGGCTTGGCTTCCGCAACGCGACCAACAGCAGCCGGCCAATCACGAAAGTCGAGGATTTCGCAGGGCTGAAGCTGCGTGTGATCCCGAACCCGGTCTACCTGGAGACCTTCAAGGCGTTCAAAGCGAACCCGGTTCCGATGGCGTTCGGCGAACACAGGAAAATCCGTACAGCGTCATCCTGTCGAACAAATTCTATGAAGTTCAGAAGTACGTCTCGGCGACCAACCATACGTTCACGCAGAACATCATCATCGTCAGCAAGAAGTTCTGGGACCGGCTTTCGGCCGAAGAGCAGAAGATGTTCCGTGACGCGTACGCCGAGACGCGCGAGTACCAGCGGGATCAGACCAAGCTCGCGGCCGAAAAGGCGCTCGGCGAGCTGAAAGCCAAGGGCATGCAATTCAACGACATCGCGCCTGCCGAGTACGCGCGCATGCAAGACGCCGTGAAGCCCGTCGTCGCGAGGTCCTCGGGCGACTACGATCAGACCAAGGTCAAGCTGTTCAACGACGAGCTCGCGCGCATTCGGAGCAAGAGCAACTAACGCGGGAGGGGCGCCCCTATGGCAGGGCTCCTCGATGCCTATTGCGGCCTGCTAAAGGTCGCGATCGCGCTTTGCCTCGCCGCGATGGTCGTGCTGGTCTTCAGCAACGTGGTGCTGCGCTACGTCTTCAATTCGGGGATTGCGACGTCGGAGGAGCTGTCGCGCTGGCTCCTCGTCTGGCTCACCTTCCTTGGGGCGATCGTAGCGTTGCGTCAGCACGCGCACCTCGGCGTCGATACGCTGGTGAGGGCTCTGCCTCCTCGCGGCAGATTCATCTGCTTCATCGTGAGCTACGCGCTGATGCTCTATGCGGACTGGCTGTTGACGCTCGGTAGCTGGAAGCAGGCTGTCCTCACCTACGGAGACACCGCGCCAGCCTCGGGCATTTCGGTTGGCCTCTTCTTTTACTCGTCCGGGCTGGTGTTCGGTGTCTCGGCGGCCGTCATCCTCCTCTACGACGCGTTTCGCGTCCTGACCGGCGCTGCGAGCGAGGAAGAGCTGATTGCCGTGAAGGAGAGCGACGAGCGTACTTGAGCACGAGCGACGTCTGGTGCTCCCGAGAACCCATGACTATTGCGGTCTTCACGTTGTCTCTGCTCGGCGCGATGGCGCTCGGGATGCCGATCGCCTTCGGACTGATTGTATGCGGCATCGCGCTGATGCACTCTCTCGACATTTTCGACTCGCAGATCGTCGCGCAGAACATCATCAACGGCGCAGACAGTTTTCCGCTGATGGCGGTACCGTTCTTCATGCTCGCCGGTGAGATCATGAACAAAGGCGGACTCGCCAAGCGCATCGTCGAGATCGCGCTCGCGCTGGTTGGCCATGTCAAGGGCGGGCTTGGCTACGTGGCCATCCTCGCGTCTTGCGCACTCGCGTCGTTGTCTGGTTCCGCCGCCGCCGATGCGGCGGCACTCGCATCGCTGTTGGTGCCGATGATGGTGGCGGCCGGCCACAAGAAGATGCACGCGGCAGGCCTGGTCGCGGCGGGCGGCGTCATCGCCCCGGTCATTCCGCCAAGCATCGGCTTCGTCCTGTTTGGCGTCGCGGGCGGCGTGTCGATTTCGAAGCTGTTTCTTGCCGGCATCGTGCCGGGACTCTTGCTCGGCGTCGGGCTTTGCTTCGCGTGGTGGTGGGTCGCGCGTGGCGAGGACATCGAGAGCCCTCCCCGCAAGTCGACGCGCGAGATCGCCTGGGCAATCATCGACGGGTTCTGGGCGCTGATGCTGCCCGTCATCATCGTGGTGGGCTTGCGTTTCGGCATCTTCACTCCCACGGAAGCTGCGGTTGTCGTCGCGGTCTATGCGTTGTTCGTCGCGACCTGCATCTATCGCGAGCTGAAGATTTCGCAGCTTTACGAGGTGTTTGTCTCTGCCGCGCTGAGCACAAGCGTCGTCATGTTTCTTGTCGCCGCAGCGCTTGTCTCGTCTTGGCTGATCACGGTCGCCGAGATTGCAAACCAGGTTGTTGATCTGGTGCGCCCATTCATGCACAGCCAGATGCTGTTGATGTTCGTCATCATGATCGTTGTGGTGATCGTCGGCACCGCACTCGATATGGCGCCGACCATTCTGATCCTGACTCCCATCCTGATGCCGATCATCAAGCAGGCTGGCATCGACCCGGTCTACTTCGGGGTTCTGTTCATCATCAACAACGCGATCGGATTGCTCACCCCGCCGGTCGGCGTCGTGCTGAACGTGGTGTGCGGGGTCTCGCGCATCAGCATGGAGGACATCATCAAGGGCGTATGGCCCTTCATGATCGCGCAGCTCGTTGTGCTGTTCTTGATGGTGCTATTCCCGCAACTCGTCACCGCTCCGGCCAAATGGTTTGGAGGCTGACATGCAGAATGCGATCGCGACGGTCTGTCTCAGTGGCGGCCTGAGTGAGAAGCTCGCCGCAATTGCGGCCGCCGGCTTCAAAAATGTCGAGCTGTTCGAGAACGACTTGCTGTCCTTCAATGGAACGCCACGCGACGTGCGCCGCATGATCGATGACATGGGGCTCAAGACCATCACGTTCCAGCCCTTTCGCGATTTCGAGGGAATGCCAGCCGAGCGGCGTGCGCGCGTCTTCCAGCGCGCGGAGCGCAAGTTTGATGTCATGCAGGAGCTCGGTTGCGACCTCTTGATGATCTGTTCGAACGTCTCGCGCGAGAGCCTCGGGGGAATCGATCGCGCAGCGGCCGACCTTTGTGAGCTTGGCGAATCCGCCGCGCGGCGCGGGCTACGCGTTGCATTCGAGGCGCTATCGTGGGGGCGCCATATCTTCGATTACCGCGACGCCTGGGAGGCGGTGCGCCGCGCCGATCATCCAGGCGTCGGGCTCGTGCTCGACAGCTTCCATATCCTCGTACGCAAGACCGATCTGCGGCCGATCCGCTCCATTCCGAGGGATCGCATCTTTCTGGTGCAGATGGCCGACGCACCGCTGCTGGACATGGATTTCCTGTCGTGGAGCCGGCACTACCGCAATTTCCCGGGACAGGGTGACCTGCCGATAGAAGCGTTCATGCAGTCGCTGCTCGCGACCGGGTACGACGGCCTATTGTCGTTGGAAATCTTCAACGATCAGTTTCGCGCCGGCTCGGCGCGGAGCGTCGCTATCGACGGCCATCGCTCGATCATTGCCATGCTGGACCAGCTCCAGGCCGAGAGACCGGAACAACGCGCTGTTCGGACACTGCCGCGCCGGCCGAAATGCCTCGGCACCGAGTTCGTGGAATTCGCCATCGACGAGGAGAGTGCGGTCGAGTTCGAGGGCCTTCTGTCCGGCCTCGGGTTCAGCAAGACCGGTGAGCACGTCTCAAAGTCGGTCACACGCTGGAATCAGGGACAGATCAATATCGTGGTGAACACCGAGAAGGAGGGCTTTGCCCATTCCTTCAACCTCGTTCACGGCACGGCCGTGTGTGCGATCGCGCTACGCGTGGATGACGCCGTGTCGGCGCTCGATCGCGCGCAAGGCTTGCTCGACCAGCCCTTCAGGCAACCTCTCGGCCCGGGCGAATTGGAAATTCCCGCCGTGCGGGGTCTCGGCGGGAGCCTCGTGTACTTCACCGATCCCAAGAGCCAGCTTGCGCAGGTTTGGGATATCGATTTCGCGCAACTCGGCGGAACAAGCGCGCGGCACGACGCGGGGCTGACCACGATCGACCACATCTCCCAGTCTATGCACTACGAGGAGATGCTGACTTGGCTGCTGTTCTACAAGTCGCTGCTCGATCTCTCGAAGCTTCCCGAACAGGACGTGCTCGATCCGGGCGGCCTCGTAAAGAGCCAGGTTCTTCAGTCGGAAGACGGCGCACTGCGCCTGATCCTCAACGCATCGCAGTCGGCGCAGACGTTGTCGTCGCGGTTTCTGGTGGAGGCGTTCGGCTCGGGCGTGCAGCACATCGCGTTCGCCTCACGCGACATTCTGGCGACCGCTCGTGCGCTTGTCGCGAACGGCGTCGGCTTGCTGCCGATCCCGGAGAACTACTACGACGACCTCGAAGCA
>VAZM01000036.1:1021-2176 GCA_005883135.1 Alphaproteobacteria bacterium | reverse complement strand
CATACGTTCGCCAATCGTTTCTTCTTTGAAATCGTCGAGCGACGCCGCGGATACAGGGGCTTCGGCGCCGCGAATGCTCAAATCCGGCTTGCCGCGCAGGCACGGCTCAATCCAATCAATATCGATTAGAAAGAACAGCAAGGACTTCTCATGCGCATCATGATCATCAATGGCCCCAATCTGAACATGTTGGGGATTCGAGAGCCTCATATCTACGGATCGACGACGCTCGATGCGATCAAGACCAGTTGCGAGGAGTTCGCTAATTTCGCGGGCGCGAAGCTCTCGTTCCATCAGTCGAACCATGAGGGCGTTCTGGTCGACCTGATCCAGTCGGCGCGCACGGAAGCCGACGCGCTGATCATCAATCCGGCCGCCTATTCTTTCACGTCGATAGCGATATTCGACGCAATGAAGATCTTCGAAGGGCCGATCTTCGAGGTGCATATCTCGAACATCCACGCGCGCGACGAGCTTCACCGCCATTCCAAGCTTTCCGCGGCCGTGAAAGCGGTGATCGCGGGGCTTGGACCCTACGGGTACATCGTGGCGATGCAGGCGGCTCTACAGGGGACCGGCAAGCTGCCCGCCGCACTCCCGTCGGCCATTCGGGTCGGGCCGAAATAACGAATGCCGGGGAAACCATGCAGGGCAAAGGATTCGTGGCGATCTAGAGCAACCTCGCGCCGGAGGACGAGACTGACTGGGCACACTGGATGACACGCGAGCACCGTCCGAACGCGTCGGCATCCAGGGCTTCCTCGATTGCACGATATTCCGTGCGGAGGGCACGACGGTTAATCCTGCGCGGCCAACGCCTCATTTTGGAGTAGCGATCATCAACCCGACAAAAAATGAAGAAAAATACTCATAAAATATTCCCGTTATTTGGAGTTCCATCTCTTTTGAGCAGCTTGGCGGGCGATTTGTTTCCGCCGGCGGGCCGATATAGCTTCCGCCCGCGCCTTGCCGCCCTTTCGGCCGAGCGCAACGGCGGCCGGGTCCTTCCCCTCATGCTCGGAGGTCGGCATGTCGTCGGCAATCTGGCCGGTCGCGATCCGCATGACGTGGACGGCGTTGCCGATCACGTCGCGAGAACGGCGCTCGCCTTTGGGGCGTGGGGGCATTCAAAGCGGTAGAGAACCAGGAGACCTA
>VAZM01000036.1:0-963 GCA_005883135.1 Alphaproteobacteria bacterium | reverse complement strand
TTGCGCCTGTCGCTCGGCTATGCGCCTGACGGTTCTTACTGGCACGCTGAGGGTTGTTTGAGCGCCAACGGCTGTTGATGCTTAACTCGCTGTGCGTTGGGGTTCCATCACGCACGATGGCGAGGCGGCGATGGCGGCATTACGCACGAGCTGACGGAGGGAGTGAGGCCGCCACGGTAGCAAACTGCTTATAGTGCTGGGTGTTCGGCGTGCTCAGCTATAAGGTCCCAGCCCTGCGCCCTGGCCAGCAACTCGACCCGCTCCTTCTCCGTTGAGACGGTACGCACGCTTTCCCGGCATTTCTTTGCGAGCTGCCGATACTCTTCCGCCGTCTTATTTTGGCGCGTCTTACGCATCGCAAGATCCATCCGTCGCGGAGTCAACGTATTCCTCAGGGCTCAAGTTCCAGCGTGCCGGTCGCCTGGAGCAATGGAGTCTGCTCCTGAATCGCTGCGTTCGCTAAAGGTTGGCGACGGGACATTTGCAATCCGCAAAGACTGTGGCAAGCTGCGGCTGTGGGGCTTCCCCACGGCTCGGATTATCTCACTGGGCACTTGCCCCGCTTCGCGCGGGGCTTTTCTTTGGCCTTGTAGCCCGCTCAGTCTCGGACGAAATGATTGCAAAACTCGGCAACGAGGCGCTGCTTACGAATTCCTGGATATAAACGCCAAGTTCATTGTGGTTGGCCCTTTGCATCAGCAAATTCAAAAGCTGGAATATTCTCAGCTTCGCGACGAGCTTTGTCGGATCGATGTGGACATCCGGCACCGAGTTCTAATCGAGCGCGTGCTCTCGATGAGGCGCGGTCACGTTAGACGGTACACTACTTACACAGCCAGTTGTTCTAAGACCCGCTAAGGCCGCCCGCATTCGGTCGACCCGGATCGCTTGGCCGGCCCCCAACTGGTCTCACCAGCCGACGCGCACTCCGGCGCGACCGCCCGCTCCGCCGCCATTTGCGCC
>VAZM01000035.1 GCA_005883135.1 Alphaproteobacteria bacterium | reverse complement strand
CGCCAAGAACCAAAAATGGATCCCGCTCGATGTAGGACCGCGTCGTCTTGATGTCGGCGATGTGAGCCGGCTGTTTCGTGATGGCAACACGACCAAGGGCCGAGTCCGCAGGCGGTCGAACAAGTGGATTGTGTTTGCGGGCCTCGGCATACGCGGGTGCCGCGCCGTGCATCGCAACGATGCGAAATGCGTCTCCCTCGCAGAGATACAAATTCCCGAACTGAGCGTCGCAGATGCGCGTCGCGTTCTCCAGCATCGATTGGAACACGGGCTCCAAATCGCCGGGGAAGCTGCTGATGACTTGCAGCACCTCGGAGGTGGCCGTCTGCTGCTCCAGCGCCTCTGCAAGGTGCTCGCGCGCCTCGGCGAGTTCGCGCCTAGATGCTTTAAGCTGGTCTTCCAGATCTGTGTTGGATGCGCGAAGGCGGTCAACGTGAGTTCTCGCCTTCGTTCCGGTCGAACGAAGGTTGCGACCGCTCGTTCGGCTCTTCGCCCCGCGAGACAAGTTCACCTCGTCGGCACAGTCAGCGGCTTTCCGGCCGGGTCTTGCTCCCCACATGATCGCCTCCATCCAGGGCGATGTGATCAGGACGCTAGGACCGACGTGCCACTGCGAACGTGAACTTCTTCACACTGCGTCCAATTTATTTATTGAACATAGGCTCTGCGCTACCCTGGCGCGAACATAAGTTGAGCTTCCCGCAGAGGCGCACCGTTTGCCTGAGGGCCGCCGTCGCCCAACTTCGATCTCCGCGACCAGCGCAGGCGGCTTGCGTTGCGACAGTAGGGCTAAATGGGCTCAGGCTGTGCCGGACTGCTTCTGAATTTGCCGGCAAACCTTGGATGCCGCCGACTTCAGCAAGCTAGAAACATGGGGCAACCCATCCTTCAAGAAAATGCGGTCGCTGCCACGCCATCGAAGCGGTTGGCGAAAGCCCGCTAACAAAGCGCCACCGATGCGTGACATCTACGCGCGGTTTGATCCACGAGAGCTGCGAGCAGAACTCTTCCAGCGCACGAATTGGGATCGCTTTGTTCTTGGTCATGCTGTATCGATCGTTTCCATCGGTCCTGAAAATCATCACGATCATCCGGCGACCTACAAGGTCGGACGACAGAGCTTCTCCGAGCTGCCCAGCGACCGCCACGGCGTCAGCGCCAATGCCAGCAAGACGAAGCCGGCCAAGCTCCTCGCGGTATTCGTGGTGGACACGAACGAGACGGAACTGACGATCCCATTCGGGACCGGTTACTGAGGTTTAATACCTTCGGGTCGCCCGCTATGGCAACTGATGCGACAACAGCCCCTCAGCATGCCGCGAGCCAGCGCGCGATCTTGGACCAAGTATGTAGCAAGGTGGTTGCTCCCAAAAATAGGCCGAGATGGGTGCAAGCCACAATGTCCGTGCAAATCTGACGCTCCTCACTACCAACAAGACGCCTGGCGGCCAGCAACTGATCGGGAGCAACAATCTCGTCGTCGCGAGCCGCGAGCATGAAAATCGGGCGTCGTACAACCGAGAGATCAATCGGACGCCCGAGCACTGCGAAACGGCCAGCTGCAAGCTGATTGTCTTTGTACAGCCACTGAACGACCTGGAGATAATAGGTTCCAGGGAGATCGATGGGGTGCGCGTGCCATTCGCGAAAGAGCCTGATCAGCCGCGAACTGCGCGGGCTAGCGATGTCTTCCGGGATCTGCAACAGGCTATGAATTGCTTCGGCTTCGAGGGGTGGATGTTTCCAGAACTGCAGCAGATGCGCGCCGCGGACGCGCCCGTCCCCGAGCTCTACCAATCGTTTGAACACATAAGCCGGCACACCATGGGCAACCCGAGACAGCTCGGATTCGCCGGCATTGATGTCGATCGGGGCCCCTGCGAGGACAAGCCCGTGTATCTTGCTGGGATACCGCGCAGCATAGGCAAGCGCCATCCAGCCGCCTTGACATATCCCTATCAAATTGACGCAGCCGCCGAGCTCGTCCACAACAACGTTAAGGTCAGCAAAATAGCTGTCAATTGAGAGAAAGCGCATTTCGGGGCTCGCCGAGCGCCAATCCGTCACAAACACGTTCCTCAGCCCAGCAATCTGGAGCGCCGCAACGAGACTGTGGTCCGGGGCGAAATCAGTCAGCGCGGCGTCATGAAGCGCAAGCGGCGCGCAGACCAAGGTAGCGATGTCGTTGCCATCCGGGAAAAACTTGCGCAGTCGCATTGAGGGCAATTCGAGCGCGACTTGGTTCGGCGTTGTCCACTTCGGTTCGCGAAACGTGGAGCTCGAGGGAGTGCCAGCAGCCAGATGTCCAAGTTCTTTGGCGAGCGCCGAAACCATCTCGCTTGCCGCCGCCGCGGCGAGTGCCGGCCACAGGAAGGGTGACACAGGGATCATGGCGCACCGTCGATGCAATCGCCATTGTCAAACGGTCGGACTGCCAGTGTGAATTGTCAACGTGGCCGATCGGCATGCGACGAGACCTCGGTCACGCGGACCGGTTGACCGCGTTGACCGCTTTGCCGCCTCCTCTGGGGACCGCATAAATGCAGTCCAGGATGTTCGCTTCGAGGCTGGCGGATTCCGCCATTCGGGGGGAC
This sequence comes from Alphaproteobacteria bacterium, assembly GCA_005883135.1. Classification (GTDB taxonomy): domain Bacteria; phylum Pseudomonadota; class Alphaproteobacteria; order Rhizobiales; family Xanthobacteraceae; genus VAZQ01. The sequence goes on along the minus strand of VAZM01000035.1, from coordinate 1,297 downwards.
TCTTCCGTCTGATTTTCACCTGTGAATCAGCAACCTTGCGTGGAGGATCCAGCGAGCGGACTTCCATCCTAGGAGGACGCGAATGCGCCAATTTTCCTAGCATTCAGCTGCCGTTTATGCCCATGGCAAGCAAGCGAGGACCGCCCAATAATGGCAACTCGCTGCGAGCAGCACAAAAACATGCCAGATCGCGTTGTGAAAACGCAGGCCCCGCCAGACGTGGAAGACTGTGCCAAGCGAGTAGAGAATGCCGCCGATCGGGAGGAGCCATACGCTCGCGCCTGGTAGGGTAGATGCAAGCGAGTCGTAGGCAATGACACCGCTCCAGCCCAGCAGCAGGCAAAGAACGATGGCCAGGCGATCGAACCGCCCGGGAAGTGCGAGCTTCAGAGCGATGCCGATGACGGCGCTCAACCACACGCCGACGCCAAGACCTGTCGAAGCCAGAACGCTTTTCATCTGCGCCAGGAACGGTGTGTAGGTTCCGGCGATCAATAAATAAATCGCGGAGTGGTCGAAGCGCCGCAGAATCCACTTGGCGGGAGAGATCGGCCACATGTTGTAGGCGGCCGAGAGCGCGAGCATCGTCACCAGACCGATCACGTAGATCAAGATCGGGGTAACTTCGATTCGTTCCATCTTGACCGCGATTACGACGATCGTGACAGCGCCGATGAACCCCAGACACACGCCGATCGCATGCACGGCGCCATCGGCGATAATTTCAGCGCGGTCGTAGTCCCAGCTGATTTGCCCCGGATATCTGCTGGCCGAAGGAAAGACCTCGCGTGAAGGATTCATGGCCTACGACAGCTCGAAAATCTTGTTCACACTCTCTACCCCGTCATACACCGCGACCTGAAGGATCGGATATTGTTTCTTGATCCCTGGTTCCGTGCAGCCTTCCATCCTCGGCGGCTAAGAAGGTCGGCAAGTTCGGCTGCGAATGTGAAAAAGCAGCTGGGCAAATAATCATCGAGGCAGCCAACATTAGGGAGCAGAGCACGCGTACATGAGAAGGAGGGTCAGGACTATCGAAACAACGATAGACCCCGCAATTCCAATTCCGTTGGAGAAAAATACGAACATCAGGCGAACCAACCTGGCACGATCGACACTCTTCCTTCGGCTGGAGCTTGACCCAGAATAGAGACCTTCGAAGCGTGCCAGCTTGCAGGCGATGCTCAGTGTGCAACTCGTAACCGCAATGTCATCGCTCCCATGGGAGCAGCGGGCAGCCGAATAGCGTCGCCCATCGAGCTACCGCCGTTCCTCTGCAAAGCTTTCGTTATGGCCG
>VAZM01000034.1:6265-11640 GCA_005883135.1 Alphaproteobacteria bacterium | reverse complement strand
GGCGGCAAGACGATCGCCGCATCGACAGCGCCGCTGAGCAGCGCTTGCGCGCGCGCGGTGGTCGCGCCGGCATAAACGAAATCGTAATCGCCGGGCTTGAGACCATTCGGCGCCAGCATGCGTTCGGCGTAGGTCCGGGTGATGTCCTTGGCGCCTCCGACCGAGATCACCTTGCCCTTGAGCTCCTTGAGGCTTTTGATATTCGGCTTGGCCATGATGAGGTAGGGCGGCGCCTGGATCTCGAAGCGGGCGAGCGCGAGCGCCGCGCCCTGATCGACGGCGCGGATCGGATCCACCAGTCCGGTGGACATCGTCACGTCGAGCGAGCCGGCCGCGAGCTGCTGGATCACCGCCGCGCTTGCCGGGACATAGATCAGATCCGGCTTGATGTTCTCGGCGGCAAAGAAGCCTTTATCGATGCCGATGAAGACCGGCCACAGATTGGCCGACGGCGAGCCTACCGTGCCGATCGTGACGGTATCCATCGCGCGCACGGGTGCGGCGAATATCCACGTGCTCACGACGCAAGCCAGCGCCGCGCGTGCGGATGTGCTCATGAGTGGCATGATGGTCCCTCCTCTATCGGTTTGCGGGTCAACCGCTCGCCACGCTTTGCCTGTTAGCGGGCCGCTCACATGGTGCCGGCTTGTGCAAGCTCGCAAGAATTCGCGCGCGCCTAAATTTACCCGAACGGCTTTTCGGCCGCGAGCCGTTGTACGGCCTCTTTTGCGATGGTCATATCGACCACGCGGTCCTGCGGCACTTTACGTTCGACCATCTTGAAGGTATCCGCCCAAAAATCCTGCTGCCCCATGATCGAGGCGATATTCGGGGTTCCGTCCTCTGCGATCCACTCCCAGTGCGGAGCAACTGCTTTGAGAAGAGCCTCGTCGCGAGGCACTATGGATTTGACGATCAGCTTGAGCGTCTCCGCATGCTTGTCAGGGGCGCCGGCGACCTGATTGAAGAGGCGCCCTGCCTGAATGCAGGCCATGGCGTATCGGACAACCATATCCCGCCGCCGCTCCAGCATATCATCGCGAACCGTATGCATCGCGACCTGCGAGTCGGGAAGGATCTCGTCGCGCGAAAACAGGATCCGGCAAAACCCCTGATTTTGACCGAGATAGGCGAGGTGGTAGGTGATATCGGCGACATCGACCTGCTTCTGGCCGAACTGCTTGACGATGTCGGGCTGGGGCACCGAGGTTTGCCATTGCACGGAAGCGAGGCCATACTGATTAATGCTGCCTGCCGCCCCTACTGCAGCGATCTTGCCCCGCATCTGCGCAAGGTCGGGCAGAGCCTTGACGCCGGCATCGTAGTGATCGCTGCGAACGACGACGGTCGTCACCGCACGGCCGCGGCGGCCCTGGCCGTTGCACAGGAATGCACGGAACGGCCCGCCTCGATAGAGCGAATTGAAGAACCCGGCGTTCGGCGTCATCACACCCACTTCGACTTCGCCTGACAGCATCGGTGCGACCACCAAGGCGCCGTCCATGAAGACCTTCATTCGGATGTCCAGGCCCATCTTGGAAAAGTAACCGAGATCGTTGGCCAGGAAGACGGTTGCCTGATTGATGAAGGGGGAGAGCCCGATATTCAGCGTGTCCTGCGCTTGAGCCCGCACGCTGCGGGCACCGGCGAGCGCGGCCAATCCCGCCGCGCCGGACGTGGTGAGCAACCTTCTGCGAGATACTTTCTTCATGTCATCGTCCTTTCGGTCGCCGAAGCAGCCGGTTTAAGCCAAGCGGATTTCGCACGGTCGGACAGTCCCGCCTTCGTCACGATCTCTTGTGCCCTGGCGCGCGCGCGGACGAACAAGCCCTGCACATCGTCGCATCTTGTGAGTTTGTGATTGCGAACCACCTCGCAACCATTCACGAACACGGTATGCGCGTCGGGCCCACGCGCGGAGAAGACAAGGCTGGCGATCGGGTTGGTCGCCGGGCTGGAGTGAGGCGTCTCGAGATCGAATAGAGCGATGTCGGCGAGCTTACCCGGCTCGAGCGAGCCGATCTCGCCATCCAGTCCCAGCGCCTTTGCCGCGTTGATAGTCGCCATTTCAATACAGCGCTCCGGCGGCATGATCGTTGGATCGAGATGTTTCACTCCCTGCAGGAATGAGCAAGCCTTCATCTGTTCGATCATGTCGACCGAGTCATCCACCATAGGGCCGTCAGAACCGAGCGCGACATTGACGCCAGCCGCCATCGCGGTCGCCGCGGGCCCGATCCCGCCGCCCCGGACCGCCTCGCTGGTCGGACAGTAAACGAGACTAGCGCCGCTGTCGGCGATCAGACGAAGGTCGGTCGGCGTGCAGTTGATGCCGTGCACCAGAATCCAGGACGAATCGAGAAGGCCCATTTGCATCAGCATCTGCGCGTCGGTCTGTCCGGTCTTGCGCAGGATTTGCAGGTAGCTCTTGTCGAAAGATAGCGTCCCTCCGGAGATGTGCGCGGCAAGCTTGAGGCCATGCCGATCGGCAAGCCTTTTGCTCTCGATCAAGAGCTCTGCCGACGTGAGTTTCTGCTCGACAAACACCGAGGTGCATTCGGCCACGAGGCACATTCGCGTGAAACCTTCACGGCGGCTCTTCCAGCGAGGGATAAGCTCTTCGATATAGGCGATCTCTTCGGCGATGTTGCGCGGATGGCGCGGATTGCCGGGTAGCCGGCACTGGACCTCCTTTCCGATGACTTGCCGAAGCCCGACCTCGGCGGTCGGCTCGGCAATACGCCGCAGCAACGCCTCGCTCGTGGTGGTACGCAAATGGTTGAGGCAGCAGGTCGTCCCGGTGTTGAGCATGTCGATCGCGGCGAGATAGGAGGTGAGCTCCATATCGTCGTCGGTGAGGTGCGGCAGCACCGGGAACACGAGCTTGGGAAACCAATCTTCGAGCAAAAGCCCGTGCCCCATGCCCTTGAACAGATGGTAATAGAAGTGCTGGTGCGCATTGATGAGGCCGGGAATGACGGCCATCCCGCGTGCGTCGATGGTGCGCTCGACGGCTTCCGTCGGCACCTCTGCCGAACCGCCGACGCGTTCGATCTTGCTTCCATTGATAAGGACGAATCCGCCGGGATGCACGCTTCGGCGACGATCGACGGTTATCACGTAACCGTTTTTGATCAAGACTCTGGCCATGTCCCAAGTCTTCCCTTAGGCGCCGCGACGTTACCACGTGCCGCAGCTTTGGGGGCGAACGGTTCCTGGCAGGATTGAGCGAGAAAGCCTATGCGGGGCGATCGGCGCGGCCGTCCGTCCCGCAACGGCCCTGCCGATCAGAACAGGTGCCAACAATTTATTGGAGGGCAAAAGCAGCCCTAGTCCGACTGCGCGTAGTCGGCTTCTGACACGGCGCAAACGTATCGATCAAAACAAATGCCGAAGAACTTACTCGTCAACGAACCATCGTTGTCGACCCAGGGGACCGGTGGCAGGTGCGGCAGGTAGGATGCATACGGCAGAACCCTCGCAAGCGTCACTCTGCCCGGATACCGCCAGAGGAAAACCTTGTTCATTCCGCCGTCCAGTCCGCTGTACATCGGGGCGGCCGGCACGTCGTCTTCAAGCAACTGCGCGTATTCGAGCTCGTCGGTGCGTTGTTTCTCCGCCGCCAGCCGCGCGATTTTCGGATTGACGACAAAGGCTGGGCATTTACCGGTGGGATTGAACACAAGAGGACCCGGCGAATTCGGCGGCGCTTGCGCATCGAATACATAGAGGCGGTCACACACGTCCACCTTGGGTTCGAGATGCGTGGCCTCGAAATGATCGTTGCCGACCTTGAGCATCTTCCAGAAGGCAAAGTCCGGATTGGTTCGATGCCGCGCCAGATTCGCCGGCGTCAAGCGGAACGGATAGGCCTGGACCTGGAACGATGGCCGGCCGAGAAGTGAGTCGCGCGCCAGCGCATAGATCTCGCTGATCTGTTCGTCTGTCATGGCATAGCAACCGCTCGACGAGCAGTCGCCGTGGATCATGAGCAGGCTGCCGGCGCGGTTGTTGGCTTTGTCGAAGCTGTTGGGGAAGCCGGTGTTGATCGCAAGATAGTAGTTCGAATTGGGATTCATCAGCGTGGGAGTGACCGTGTAGAACCCCTCAGGAGCCTGTCGGTCGCCCTCATGCAACTTCGGCCCAAGATCGCCCGACCAGCGGCAGATCGGATAAGTCTTGAGCATCTGGAAACGGCCGGTGGTGTCCTGCTTCCAAACCTCGAGTTCCGCCTCTTCCTTGAAAATGCGCACCAGGATCGGAGAATGCTTCGGCATCTTCTTTTGTCGAAGCAGCGAGAGCAGCTCGGGCGACAACTCCTTTGTCGCCCGGGCCGGCAACGGATTGCTGTCTTCGGCAAGGCACATGACCGGGGTTAATGCCGCGGCAAGAACCGCCGTCAGCACAAGCGCACGGGCGACCGTGGCGCACATTTTTGCCATCCCCCGACGTGGAGCCCTTTCCTATCTGAGTGCCTGCGGTCGGTGGCATTCCTAGGGCAAACCCGGACCCGGCTTCCCCGAATCATGGCCCGATACGCTGAAAAATGGCGCCTAGGGCTGGAGAGCGAAGCTCTGCATGTGGGCCCTGTCGGCTTCGGGTAGCGCAGCCGCCCACCGCGCCTCGTCGCCTGCCCCCGGGAGGACATGACCGAACTCGACCATCTGCCGCGGTATAAGATCGGTGATGTAGACCCAGACGTTCCTCTTCCCCCGATTCGACGCTTCCGCAACCGCCGCGGTTATCCGCGCAATGAGCTGGTCCTTACTCTCGGCGGAGCGGCCCGCGCGGATCTGACCGTTGACGAAGACCTGATGCCCCTTCAGCGGACTGCCGCCGACGAAATAGCAATCGGACGCGACGTCGGTGAAAATGACCTGGGCAAAGTAGGTCGGAGCGCCGGTTGTCTTGCTGTGGATGCGTGTGATCTCGGAGGCGATCTTGGCCCGCTTGGCGGCATCCAAGCACCCTTCGACGGAAAAGACGCTGTAGGTCGGCATGGGATTTCCTCGTTATGCGCGGGAGCCCTGATCGCGTGCCCATAACCCACGCGGCGGTCGACGTATGGTCCCGGCCCGCGCCGGCGCGAGCCCGCCGTACAATAGAGCAGTTTGCGACGTTCGGCAGCGGCAGCGGCCCGTCCGGCGCATGCAAAGCTTCGGCTGCGCATTGAATTTGTCGGGCAGTATGTCAAAGTAAGCGCGGCAAAGGTGAAGGGCTATCCTCAAGGGGGCCTCGATGCCGGGCGATGTGGCGGGAAATACCTTCCGCGCGATCGAGCTTGAGCCTCAAGCCACCGCCGAGCTGGACTTCCCCAAATTCGTCGACGCACTCCTCCATAAGCTCGGACGGCTGAAAGAGGAGCGGTTTGTCTA
>VAZM01000034.1:1842-6191 GCA_005883135.1 Alphaproteobacteria bacterium | reverse complement strand
TTGCGCCGGAAACATTCCTGCAAAAGTGGAGTTTGGGTGGATTCGACAAAGGCGTACTGCTCGCTGTTCTCGCGATCTACGCGGTCATGGGAGCGATAAGTTTTTATGAGAGGGGGACCGACAAAACGACGGCCTATTTCCGTCACCTCGGGATCATCTTGGCTATTCGAGACCTCTGGACCCAAGTTCAATTCGAGTTTCTCAAAGAGCTGATTGTGCTCAAAAGCGCTGCAGATCCGAAGGCCGGAGAAGCTGTTGCACGCGAGCGCATCCTCACGCTTGCCCAGGCGTTCTGCAACGATCTGGATAAAGTCGCAACCGGCGAGCTCACGGACTGGCGGACCGAGTCTCTCGCCTCGCTCTCCGAGCTGGAGGCGGCGGCAAAGAAAGGAAGCGAAGACGTTACGATGCAAGTTCAGGAGGTGGTCAAAGCCGCTGAGAAAGCCGCGACCGACGCACGGGCGACCGCTGAAAAGGCCGCAGCCGACGCGAGGGAGGCTGCCAAGGCCGCAGGGGAAGCGGGCAAGCCAGGCGCTCTCAATCTCGCGGTATCGGGCGACTTCGACGACCAAGTGCTCATCTCGATCGACGGCGTCGAAGTGGCTCGCAGTAGCGGCAAGGCGATCGCGATCGACCGGGTCGTGCCCGGGCTGAGAAAAATTTCTGCGCATGGGAAACGCGGCGGTAAGGATCTCGAAACTGCCCGCATGATCGACGTCAAACCTGGATTGCAGGAGCTCGAGCTAACACTGAGCTAAGCCAAAGTTCACGGGAGGTCCAGGAATGCGTGTGACGGCGGTCCCGGCGCGAGGTTTCGAGGCGAAATCCTACAGCGGCACTCACACCGTATTGGTCGCGCTCAATTGCAGTGAAGAGCGGCGCAAGGGGCTCATGGGATTCGCGTTCGAGCGCGAGATGATCGGTCCGGGCGGCAAGGGGCCGAAATGGCTACGCTCGCAAAAGGTGTTCAAGTCAGTCGTTCCCGATCCGAAGAGCGCCGTCGATCCCAACGATCCGCGCAAGTCACAGGCCTTCTATACGAAGGATTTTCCGATCCAAAGCTTCCTATGGGGCGACTACACCGCGGCGCCCGGCACGGCTTATCGATTTCGCATCGTGCCGATGTACGGCAAGCCCGGCGCCCTCACCAGCGACCCGCAGGACGAACTCAAGCTCGAGATTGCGACCGAGAAAGAATGGGAACAGGGCGCAACCCACGGCGTATGGTTCAACCGCGGCGCCATCGCGAGCCAAAAGTTCGCCGAGGAGTTTGGAAATGCCCCGCCCAAGAACCTCGACGACCCGGCGGACCCGGAGGTGATTTGGCTCTCCCGCGGCCTCCTCGAAGCCTGCCTCAATTACATCAAGGAGACGCCTGCCGGCGACGCTCTTCGCGTTGCCGCCTACGAATTCACGTACGCGCCCATCCTTGGCGAGCTCAAGCGAGCTATCGACCGTGGTGTCGACGTCCAGATCGTCTACCACGACACGAGCGACGAACCAGGGCGGCCCAATGAAACCGCCATGCAGGCGGCCGGTCTTCCCATCAATGACCAGAAGACAACCTTTCACCGTTCGCAGACGAAGATCCCGCACAACAAATTCATCGTCCGCCTCACGGGTGGGCGCGACCCGGTCGAGGTGTGGACCGGCTCGACCAATTTCACCTCCTCCGGATTTCTCGGCCAGACCAACGTCGGCCATCGGGTCGCCGACCCGGCAACGGCAAAGCAGTATTTCCAATACTGGGGCTTGGTGAAGACCGACCCGGAGCTTGTTGCCGCAAGGACTGGAGCAATGGGGCTCACGCCCAATCCCGCGGAGGTCATTTCGGAGCGATCAATCGCGTGGCTGTTCTCGCCGCGCGATACGGCGCAGCTGCTCGGGTGGTATGGCCGGCGGATGCTCGACTGTGCGAACTCGGTGTGGTTCACCGCGGCCTTCGGGGTGACCGCGGAATTGCTCGAGCCGATTGCGAAGCGGCGCGACCAGATGCGCTTCGTGTTGATGGAGAAGCCAGCGACGACCGCGGTAAAGACCAAGCTGACGGAGGATTTAACGCACGTGATCCTTTCCTACGGCGTTCCGCTGGGCGAGCTTTACACCATGAAGGACGGCAAACCCATCGCGCGCAAACCAATTCGGGAGTTCGCGCTCGATAAATGGTTCTTCAAGGAGGAACTCTACCGTCCGAAGAATGACGGTTTCGTATTCTTCGTCCACACCAAGTTCCTGCTGATCGATCCATTGTCGGACGACCCCTTGGTGTGCAGCGGCTCCGCGAACTTCTCACCCGGGTCTCTGTTGCAGAACGACGAGAACATGCTCCTCATCCGCGGCGACACCCGCGTCGCCGACATCTACATGACCGAGTTCGATCGCGTCTTCCGCCATTTCTATTTCCGTGACATCGCCAACGAGTTGGCCGCCAAGGGGGACGATGCCGCCGCGATCTTTCTCGACGAGAGCGACGCCTGGACCGGCAGCTATTTCCAGCCCGACAGCGTGAAGGCCAACCGGCGGCTCATGTTCTTTCGGCCGGCGACAACGACGTGGTTCGACAACGCCGGCAAACGATGACCGCGTCCAGCTTTGCCGTTACGACCTAAAAGGTCACGACGGTGTCGTGAAAGAAGTCCTTGCCCTTGAGCTGTTGCGTCGTGAAAAGGTCCGACTCGCGGTGAAGTTCGCGCACCAGCTTGACCCGCGGAACCTCGGTCTGGCTGGACACAGCGCCGTGCTTGCCTTCCATGGTCGACATCAACGACAGCAGGCGATCTGCCGTCTTCTCTTCCGACTTAGTCTTGAACAGCTTCCACAAGGATTTCGGTGTCGCGTTGAGACTGCCGTGATGGCCAACCTTATACAGGTTGACGCTCGCCAGAAGCGATTGATATCGCTGCTGGCCGAGGGCGTATTGCCAATTCTCGATCTGCGCATCCCCTGGGAAGAGAAGCTTCTTCTTCCCAACCTGAAACAGCAAAATGACGCTCGTGTTATTCATTTCCTGGTCGAGCGAGCGCACGATTTCGAGCAGCTGCTCGCCGCGTACCGTGCATGCATGGTGGATCAGCCAGCGCACGTTGACGCGATGTGAGTAGCCGCGGCTTTCCACGTACCGTGGGAACAAGGTCGTCCGCTCGTTCTCCGCGCGAGCGGCCAAAGCGGTGGCGCCGACCTGAAAATGCCAGAACTCGTCGGGATCGCGCGAGCGTTTTTTCCTGATCGCGTCAGTTTGCTTGAGTGTTGGCGGCCCAAGAACCTCGACCTTCACTCCCGGGAGGACTTTCTCCAATCCTGATTTGCTCCCGCAGTAGACGTAAGCATTCTTTGCCATCTTCATGAGGTTCCTGACCGCGCTCGGATTGGCGATGTTGGTCTCGCCGAGAAATCCGATCTCCGGCCGCAAATCTGTCGGCAGGTTACGAGCTGCCCGCGACTGGTGGGCAACCACATGCATAAGCGACAGCGCGGCAATCTGCTTGCTCGTTCCTGCGCCGAATTTCTTGTTGTTTGCGTTGCTTCCGCTCGGGCACGTAGCGTCTGGTCCGAGCTTCGGATCTTCAGTCCAAGGCTGCACTACGAGATCGGGTTTAAGCGACTTGATGACGTCGCCAGGGGCTTGGCCAGCTTTGTCCGTCGCAAATCCGGAGATGTGGTCACGGTGCCTGTGCGTTGCGACCACGGCATGAAGTTTGCCACCTGTCCTGTGCTTGATGTCTTTGGCGATATCCATCATGCGCGACTTTGGCACGCCTTTGGGAAAACCGGTCGAACCAAAATCGATCAGCACGTGGCGTTCAGATTTTCGGCTGTACTGAAAGCTCAGGAGAAAGCAGTCGCCGAATCCGACGTGGTACGTGCGGATCGTCGCGTTGGTGGGCGCCGTCGCCATCGCAATCTCCTTATCCCATCAGGCGCATACGGTGCAGTTCGGCGAATTGTGATTGCTGGCCGGAGGGCGGCCTCGGTGGAGGCGGCTCATCGAAGAAACCAGATTCCCCCAAATAATCGAGCCGCGCCTGCTGGTGTTTGGCATTTTCGATGCGGTTCGCGATCTGGTATTTCAGCTGCCCGTACTCGTCGAAGATGAGAGCTCCGCCGCCAAAGATCCTGATGCGACGCTTGGGGTCGATCCCTTTCGGCGGAACGATGCGGAGCCGCTTCTTCAACTCGTCCGCCTGGAGGGTAAGAATTTGAGCGTATTCAGCCACGGTTTCGTGCAATACGAAACCGTCCGGACCGACGCGCACTGAGGGACGAACCGATTCGACTTCGACGTAGCTGTCCGGGTCGATCTTGAGCGTGTCGCGATTTTCCCAAATGAAGCGAAACACCTCTTGCGGCTC
>VAZM01000034.1:0-1809 GCA_005883135.1 Alphaproteobacteria bacterium | reverse complement strand
TTCCACGTCGCACCGCTTCCAGGTGCCGTCGACGTCGGTGTCGCCGGCTTGCTGGATGCCGTAATCATTGAAATTTTTGAGCAGCCATCTGCGATAGCCGTATTTATCGTCGTCTGGAACGACTTCGCGGTCGATGGTTAGCAGCGCAGATAAGTAATCGGAGAAGGTCAAATCGGTCGGGGGACAATAATCGAGGGCGCGAATCGCCATCGTCAGGAGATGCCCGGCAACGCGCGCGCCTTCATCCCGCACGATGCTTCGGTCCTTCTTGCCGGGCGCAACCGGGCCGATCTTTGCGAGCCGTTCCAGCCAAATGTCGAGAGCGGCATTCAAGACCGCCGCCACCAGCAGTTCGCCTCTTCGGTGCGGCTCGGCGAACTCCGGGTACAACAGCATGGACATGTAAGGTTTGCCCGGCTGTAACGAGACGGAGCGACGTAGCGCGTCCCCGCGAACGACGGCAAGTTCTCTGCCCATCTGCTCGGCCAATCCGAACAAGACCGACTGTTTGAGGACGTCTCGCTCGAGCAACTTGGATGCGATCAGGTTGCTTTGTCCGCCCGACGCCAGGTCCAACCCGGCATCGACCACTTCAGGTAGCGAAAACACCGAGAGCACTGCCACGACGTCTGCGAAGCCTTCGTGGAAAGCGGCCTGGTCGGGCGTTGAACGCTCCATGTATCGTCTACGCAGGCCATCAAGAAGCGCATGGGTGGTTTCGTGTGCGACGATGTCATGCGAGAGGCAGGTGAAGACCGGCTTGCCGCTGCCCCCCATGAAATATCCAAAAAAAATGGCACGATCATCCCGGGAATAAAACGCGTTCGCGTCAGCAAACGCATGCGGGACAAGATACATCTGATGTCCATCGAAACCCCAAGCGCAGCGGCGTCCAAGCGCAAATTCAAACTGTGCCAGCGTGCGCATCGCGATCGCATACACATTTTGCGCGTGAAACCGGGGATCTTGCAAAAGCTTTTGATCGTGAACCCTGCCCGCCCGTGAAGAGCCGCGACCGCGTGCTTTGAACCCGAACGGATCTCCATACTTTCCGTCCGAGGGCCGCCCGTAAACCATCGGCTTGTAAAGTGTGTTCATCGAGGAGTCGTAATCGACGACGTTGATGCGGTATCCGCAAGGGCCGGGCAGAAGCTCTTCTGCAGGCACCGTCAGCTCCGTGGTCAGCATCTTGCCTCGGAAGACTACGGACGGGTCCTGCGCGATGACGGTAAGAGTGCGCGTATTGGGGAGACTGTGACGTGTCCCGCGAACGTTTCGCATACTTCCCTCCGGTGCCGACGCCGCCCTGATCGAACACCAGTCTGGGCCTAGACTTTAGCGGCGTGCACCGAAGGACACGCCATCCGGCAGTCCTATGGCAACGTCGGTGATAACAAGGCTCGCCAGGCGCTGACGGCGAGGGCAATAAGAGAGCCTTTGGATAACCATCTCCGCTGCGCGTGCTTCGCGCGCGCGTGCCTCAGGACGATTAGCTTGACCAAACTTTGCGCGGAGGCGAGCTATACTATCCGCGCCGCTTCCTCCTCCGTCGGCACCCGGCCCTCCGGCGTGAGCTGATCGACGAAGCGTGGCAGATGTTGGCTCAATCCGGACAGCAAGTCGCCGCGACCCATCCCGGTGTGTCTTGAGAGTTCGTTGAGGGTGTTGGTACCGAGGGCGTCGGCAAGATCGCCTTCGGAGATTTGCTTGTTGGGGCCGTTGCCAACCCATGACTTGGCGACGTCGCCCTGCCCGCTCTCCTGCAGCTGCTTGAGCAGACCTCCGAGCCCGCCGTTGAGCACCGTTCCG
>VAZM01000033.1:5657-7009 GCA_005883135.1 Alphaproteobacteria bacterium | reverse complement strand
GCGGCCGATTGCGAGCATCTGCTGCTCGCCGCCGGACAAGGTCCCCGCCGGCTGCCGCCGGCGCTCGGCGAGACGCGGAAATTGATCGAACACCCGCGTCATGTCGGCTGCGATCTCGCGGCGATCGGTGCGCAGATAACAGCCCATCTCAAGATTCTCCAGCACCGTCATTTGCGGAAAAACGTGCCGCCCCTCCGGACAATGCGCCAGCCGGAGCGAGAGGATGGTGCGCGCCGAGGCATGAGTGATGTCGCGTCCGTCGAACACGATGCTTCCGGCGCTCGGGTGCAACAGCCCCGAGATCGCCTTGAGCGTCGTGGTCTTGCCGGCGCCGTTCGCGCCGATGAGGGCGACCAGCTGGCCTTTGCCGACGGTGAGCGACACTCCCTTGAGCGCCGTCACCTGGCCGTAGCGGCAGACCACATCGCGCAGCTCAAGCACGCTTCTTTCCTTCTCCCAGATAGGCGCGAATGACGTCGGGATTTTTCTGGATCACGGCGGGGGTACCTTCGGCGATGATGCGGCCGTAGTTGAGGACGACGATCCTATCCGACACCCGCATGACCATCGGCATGTCGTGCTCGACCAAGAGGATGGTGACGCCCGAGGCACGAATGCTCTCCACCAGTTTCATGACTCTGGCGCTCTCGCTCGGATTCATGCCGGAGACCGGCTCGTCCAGCAGCAGCATGGAGGGCTGCGCCGCCAGCGCCAAAGCCATGCCGAGCAGGCGCTGCTCGCCGTAGGGAAGGGTGGCGGCAACGTCCGCCGCCCGGCGCTCGAGCCCCACGACGCGCAAGATCTCGCGCGCCTTGTCGGCAAGCTCGCCTTCCGCGGCTTGTTCGCGCGGCAGCGCCAGCAGCGTGTCCCACAGGCGCGAGCGTCCTAGCCGGTGCAATCCGATCAGCGCGTTTTCGAACACGGTGTTGTTCTCGAAGATGCTCGTGCGCTGGAACGTTCGGACGAGCCCGAGGGCCGCGATTTCGTGCGGCTTGAGGCCGTTCAACAAGGTGTTGCGATAGCGAACCTCGCCGGCCGTGGGCTTGAGAAACCCGGTAAACACGTTGAAGGCGGTGGTCTTGCCGGCGCCGTTCGGCCCGATCAGGCTGACGATCTCTCCTTCGCCGACCGTGAAATTGAGATCGGACAGCGCGACAAGCCCGCCGAAATGCACCGCCACATGCGCGATCGAAAGGACCGCCGGCCCCGGGGTGCTGGCTGCCGGCATCATTCCAATCCTCTCGCGCCGGCGCCCTTGCGGGCCGGCCGGTTCGCGACGAAGCGTTGCAGCGCCGGGACGATGCCTTGCGGCAGGACGAAGACGATAGCGATCATCAAGCCGCCGTAGAGGA
>VAZM01000033.1:0-5635 GCA_005883135.1 Alphaproteobacteria bacterium | reverse complement strand
CGCAGGATCACCGGCAGGAAACCGAAAATCATGCCGCCGACGATGGGCCCGGCGAGCGTCCCCTTCCCGCCGGTGATCACCATGATCACCATCGTCACGGTGTAAATGAACAGGAAGATGTCGGGATCGATGATCTTGAGATAGTGCGCATAGAGGCTCCCGGCCGCGCCGGCCATCGCCGCCGACACCACCGCCGCCAGCACCAGGTAGCGCGTCACATCGATGCCCACCGCGCTTGCCAGCGTCTCGTTTTCCTTGAGCGCGATCATGGCGCGGCCGATGCGCGAGCCGACGAGCCGTCTGATCACGACGTAGGCGATGAGCCCGAGCGCGAGCACGAGATAGTAATAAGCGGTCTTGTTCCAGAGCGTGTAGTCGCCGAGCCCGGGAAATCCGAGCGTGTAGGGAGGGATATTGGTGAGTGCCAACGGCCCCTGTGTCAGCTCCACCCAATTGAGCGCCACGAGCCGCGTGACCTCGGCGAAGCTGATGGTGACGATCACGAAGTAGGCGCCGCGCACCTTGAAGGAAAGCCGGCCGATCGCGTAGCCGCTCAACCCGGCAACCACCATGCCGACGAACAGGCCGACGATGGCGGGCCAGGGCTGATGCGCCACGCGCAGTCCGAACAAGTCGATATCGAAACCCAGGGTCGTCAAGGCGCTGGCATAGGCGCCGATGCCGAAGAACGCCACGTGCCCGAGGCTGAGCTGCCCGGTATAGCCGAGCAGCAGGTTGAGACTCATCGCCGCGATGATGAAAATACCGGTGATGATCAGGATGTGCAGCAGGTACTGGTCCTGCAGCCACAGCGGAACGGTGAGGAGGAGGACGAGCCACACCGCCGGCAAGGCGCGCTTCATCCCACTCGCTCCGCCCGTGCGAACAGTCCGGTCGGCCTGAACAGCAGCACGATGATGATGATCAAGAAGCCCATGGCATCGCGGTAACCGGAGGAGACGTAGCCGGCACCGATCTCCTCGACGAAGGCCAGGATGAAGCCGCCGACGGTTGCGCCGGTGATGTTGCCGAGACCGCCGAGGATGACGATGGCGAAGGCCTTCAGCGAGGCGAGGTCGCCCATGGTCGGCGTCACCAGGAAGACCGGACCGAGCAGCGCCCCTGCCGCGGCCGCGAGCGCGGAGCCGATGGCGAAGGTCGCGGTGAAGATGCCCTTGATGTTCACTCCCATCAGCGCCGCCGTGTCGGCGTCCTGAAAGGTCGCGCGCATCGCCTTGCCGAGCTTGGTGCGCTGGATCAGGACGTAGCTCGCCGCGATCAAAATGAGCGCCGCGGCGAGGACGAACAGGCGCAGCCACGATATGGACACCGGTCCGATCACCAGCGGCGCCTCCGGGAAGGGCGTGACGATCGCCTTGGCCACGCCGCCCCAGAGCAGCAGCTCGGTGTTCTGCATCACGATCCAGGTGCCGATCATCACCAGCATCACGGTATCGATGTCGGCGCCGCGCATCGGCCGCAGCAGCGCGACCTCGATCAGAAGCGCCCCCGCGATCACCGCGACGACGAGGCCGAGAAAGAAGTTGAGGCCGAGCGCCGCGACCACGAGATAGACGGCATAGGCGCCGAACGCGTAGAGCTCGCCATGGGCGAAATTCACCACGCGCATGATGCCGAAGATCAGCGTCAACCCGATGCCAAGCAGGGCATACGTGCCGCCGAGCATGACGGCATTGAGGAGATGCTGGAGGAATTCGTCCACGTGCCTCTCACGGGTCCGGACGCGGCCGGCGCCGGGGCTGTCCCGCCGTCTCGGCCTCTAGCGCGGATTCGCGGTGACCGGAATCATCGCTCGATTGTCACGCGACCGCCTCGATCTGCTCCTCTCCCGCAGGGAGTGGGGTGAAAGGTCAGCTCTGTCGGCTGTTCTGTAGCCCCCTCACCCCAACCCTCTCCCCAAAGGGGAGAGGGAGCCGACCGAGATTGCGGCAAGAGAATCGCAAAACTGATCCCTCGACACACCTGTGCCCAAACCGGCATTCTCTGCTGGGCAGGACGATTTTGCCGTTCTCGATCTTGATGAGGTAGATGCCCGGGGTGCTTTGGCCGCTTTCCTGACCGGCGGGGCCGGCTTTCTCGAACTTGATCTTGCCGTTCATGCCGGGGAGTTCGATCTGCCAGAACGCCGCGCGGATCGCCTCCGGCTCGGCCTTGCCCGCCTTGGCAATGGCGGCCGCAATCGTGCGGATGCCGTCATAGCCGCGGAAGCTCTCGGTGAGTCCGGCGAAGGGATAGCCGCGCTTCTTCCATTCCTCGATGAACGCCTTCGCCATCGCCGGATCGGCTGACACCTCGGGCTTCCACGGCGTGAAGAAAGTGATGTGCGTGGTGTCGTTTGCCGCTGCACCGGCCTGTTCGACCAACTGATCCGGATTCTGCGACCCACCCGTAGTAATGATCCGCTTCTTCAAACCCAGCGCCGCCGCCTGCTTGAAGATCAGCGTGAGCTGCTCGACCGCCGTGGTGACGATCAGCGTGTCGGCGTCGGAGGCTTTGATCTTGGCAAGCTGAGCGCTCATGTCCTGTGCCGGCGGATCCATGGTCTCGACCAGGCCGACTTTGATGTTGTGCTCCTTGAACATCTTGCCGAAATCTTCCGCAGCGCCGCGCCCCCAATCGTTGTTCACGACGAGGAAGTCGGCCTTGCCGATGTGGAGCTTGTCGACGATCTTGGCGAAGGCGACCGCTTCGACGGCCGAGGGCGGCGAAATGCGGAAGATGTAGGGATTGCCCGACGTGGTGATCTTGCCGGCCGAGGAGGTCTCCACCAGCATCGGCACTTTGTATTCCATCAGCTTCGGCATGATCGCCAGTGTGAAGCCGGAGCCCCACGCGCCCATCATCACCGGCACCTTGTCGCGCACGATGAGCTTCTCCGCGACCGCGGCGGCTTCGGTCGGATTGCTCTTGTTGTCCTCGATCACGAGCTCCAACTTCTTGCCGAGCACGCCGCCTTTGGCGTTGACCTCGTCGGCGGCGATTTTGGCGCCGTTGGCGACGTAGTTTCCCGACGCCGCGAACGCCCCCGTCAGCGGTTGAATGACGCCGACTTTGATCGTGTCTTGCGCGGGCGCAGTCGTCACCGCGGCGGCAAGGACGATTGCCGCGAGCGTGGTCGTGCTGGCAAACTGCTTCATATCTTTCCTCCGTCATACGAACGGCGCCGGCCGGCGCTCGTCCGACTATAGCATGTTCCTTTCGTGCCCAACTACGTGCGGCCTGATGGACCTCTCCAACTCGGCCCGTCAGCGTTGTGTTGCCTCTCGTGCCCTCTCCCCTTGCGGGAGAGGGCACAATGGTTTTGCAACAGACTCGAATGGGTGAGGGGTTCTTTATCTTGGGAAACACCCCTCACCCATCCTTGCGGCGGCAGCACCGAGCTGCCCTCTCCCGCAGGGGGAGAGGGCACAATGACGACGATTGCGCCGTGCGTCATTTCGCCTTCAGCCGGGGAATGATCTCGCGGGCAATGAGCTCGATCTGCTCCGCCTCGTATCTGTAGGGAACGAAGATGATCTTTTGCGTTCCCACGGCCACGTGCGCCTTGAGCTGCTCGACGCATTCGTCGACGGTTCCCATGACGGCGCTGTCCTTTGTCGATTCGCTCCAAGATGCGAAATCCCATTCCTTGGTGAGCCACTCCATCATCGGGCTCTCGACCGCTTGGCGGGACTTGCCGACGTAGATCGGCAGCTGCGAAGCATTGAGAAGCTTGTCCGGATCCTTTCCCCCCTCCTTCGCAAATGCGCGGATCTTGTCCCACGATTTGGCGAAGCTGTCCGGCCGGTAGAAATAGGTAAGCCAACCGTCGCCGCTGACGGCCGCGCGCTTGAGCACGCGATCGACATATCCGCCGATCAGGATCGGGGGATGTGGTTTCTGGACCGGCTTGGGATACATGACGCCGGCGGGAATGTCGTAGCGGCTGAACTTGCCGCTCACCGTATGCTCGGTCCAGAAGCGTTTGAGGATGTCGAGATTTTCATCCATGATCTTGCCGCGCTGCTCGAACGGCACGCCGATGGCGTTGAATTCGCGCCGATACCAGCCCGATGCCATGCCCATCAGCAGCCGGCCGTCCGACAACAGGTCCATGGACGCCAGCTGCTTGGCGAGAATCACCGGATTGCGCATCGGCAACACGAGAATGCCGGTGCCGAGCTTGATCTTGCTGGTGCGCGCGGCAATGGCCGTGAGCAGCGTCAAGGACTCGATGATGGGAAAGTTCGGCTCGACGCCGAGCAGGATGTGATCCCACACCCAAAGCGAATCGAAGCCGAGCGCTTCCATTCGCACTCCGTACTCGACCAGGGCCTTGATGTCCGGCATCTGCGGATAAGCGGTGAAATTTGGCACCGCGATGCCGAATGTCCGATCCAAACGCGCCATTACAAACTCCTCTAGAGCCACATCGTCCCCTCCCCCGCTTGCGGAGGAGGGACAGGGAGGGGGCACACAATATGAAAGAGCATTTCAAGTCACCCCCTCCCCACCCCTCCCCCGCAAGCGGGGGAGGGAGCACACTGAGATTGCCGCTCGCGCTCATTCGATCTCGCTCAAGTCTTCGCTACGCAGTGTAGAGTCGCTCGGGATCGAACTCGCGCAGGAGCTCGAGCTCCTGGTCAGTGGGCGGCTCGGTGACGCCGAGATGGGGCGCGAAGTCGAGGGTAAACCCGGTGTTGTCCTGAAGCGCCTCGCGGCTGACGCCCGGATTGAGCGAGATCACCTGCATGCGCCGCTTCTCGGCTTCGAATCCGAACACCGCGAGATCGGTCACCACGCGGAACATGCCGCCGGCAAGGAGGCCGCTGGCTCGCCGCGTCTCGCCGCCGCGCAGGTATCCGGGACTGGTGATGAAATCGACATGCTCGACGAAGCGGCGCTTCTCGTGCTTCATCGCCACGATCATCTGCGCGAGTGAGGCGATGTCGTTGCCGCCCCCCGTCCCCGGCAGTCGGGTCTTGGGCCGCGCCGGATCGCCGATGAACGAGCTGTTCAAATTGCCGTACTGGTCGACCTGTGCGCCGCCCATGAATCCGACGTCGACGTAGCCGCGCTGCAGTAGCAGCAGCACCTCGGCGCTGCCGAGCACCATGTTGGCGCGCTTGGTGCAGCGTTGATCGTTGGTCGAAGGGGGAAGCTTTCCCGGCTCGATGAAGGCGCCGATCACCCCGCCTTCGAACAGGATCGTCAGCCCGGGACAGCGCAGCCGCTGCGCCAGGGTGACGGCCAAGAGCGGGATGCCCACGCCGGCGAATACCACCTGCCCGTCGCTGAGCTGCCGCGCGCTCAGGATGGTGAGCAGCTCCGCCGCGCTGTAGTTGTGCTTCTTAAGCATCGTAGATGCTCTCCCCGGCGCGCGCCGCCTCGAGCAACTCCTCGATCCCGATCAAGGCGAGAAACTCGCTCCACGATTTCGGTCCGTACACGAACCGATCCATGTAGTCCCGCATTCCTTTCACCGGATCGGCGTTCACCAGGCCCACATAGTATTCCATGTGGCGCAACATCGGCTCGTACACGCCATAGCATTCGTGTGGGGCGCACCCGAACGGCAATTCGACCACGGCGTCGACCGCAAAGAAAGGTATCTTGGTCTGGTCCGGCGCGCGTC
>VAZM01000032.1:6101-7843 GCA_005883135.1 Alphaproteobacteria bacterium | reverse complement strand
GTCAAACGTGCTCGCCCACCGCGAGCAGTTCCATCAGAGTCGGCTCGTCGAAAACGTGATCCCGTCGAATGTTCCGTATCAGGACACGCTGCACCAGCTGACAAGCTATTTCATGGGCCAGGGAAGCTCGCTCCTGCAGGCGCAGCAACAGGCTATTCACTGGATCGGACAGCAGGTACAGACGCAGGCGTCATTCCTGGCCTACATGGACGTGTTCTGGATGCTGATGCTGATCTCCCTTGCGGCCGTACCGCTGGCGCTTGCGCTTCGCAAGGTGAAGCTGGGCGGGGCTGCCGCGGTGGCGCACTGATCGCGACGGCTTAAGATTGTTTACGGGGCTGATCTATCGCGCTGCGAATCGAAGAGTACGCGCTGATCGGCGTGGAACTCCTCGCGCGACTCACGATGCGCGTTTGAGCAATTCGTATGTCACCGGGTTGTCCGGGCAGGCGGCGAAGCCGCATTCCAGCAAGGTCGAAATCACGTTGAGGGCGGTGAGCGCCAGCACCAGCCACACCGCCGCGCGCGCGAAACCGCCGGTCGCTTGCGCCTTGTCGCCCTCTTTGAACTGGGCATCGAACAGCAGCATGACCGCGAGCGCAACGACGGCAACGACAAAGCCAATGAAGGCCCAAGTGTAGTAATGGTAGCCGAGCAGCGCCGAGCCATAGCCGGCATCGCCCGGCATGATGTGCAGCAGAACCTGCCGCGAAGCGAACGCCGCGCCGGCCGCGGCGGTCAACAGCGACACGGCATAATGGCTCGGCCGCGGCCCGAAGCGGATGTTGAGAATCGGCCCCACCGCCAACATCGCGAACTGGATGCGCTGGAGGAGGCATAGCGGACACGGGAGCTCTTGCAGGATCAATTGCGCGCCAAAGGCAACCAGCAAGACCAGCGCGATGGCGTAGAGGCCGAGCGCGTTGAGGGTTATGGCGAGCGATCGAGTCATTGGGCGGTTCAGAACGACAGCTTCAGGACGTCGCTCGCGTGGTGCAGATAGGTCGCAATGGAGGCCAGCAGTGTGACCGCGAACAATGCCAGCGCGAACGTTCGCGTGCCCCACCAGGCAGCGGCCATCACGACGGCGACGGCGAGGAACAGGATCGTGAATTCCATCGTCGTGCTCTAGCACAGGGGCGGTCATCTAGGCGAGCCGGGCTCGCGCGCTGGCGCCAGCCGCTAAATTCAAAGTGGGCCGAGCCGAGCGAAACTCACGGCGGAGGAGTTCGCCAACATCGCCTGCTTTCTCGCTTCCGACGACGCCTCCCACATCTCCGGCACCGCGATCAATGCCGACGGCGGGCGTTCGCCGGTCGTCTAGTCCACGCGCGACGGCTTTGAACTAGAGAGCGACCATTGCGCCGGCCCGATGGCGCTTGCGGCTGCCATCTCGCTCGCATCGGCTTCAACCGGTACGGCGCAATATGCTACGTGCCAACGTTCAATTGGGCGATGGCAATGATGAACGACACGCCCAGGCCAATCCCGCAGATGACCCAGGCAACGCGGTCGGTGAAACGGACACGCACACCATGGCCGAGGAGAATGGCTCGTAGGCCCATGGCGAGATGACCGATGACGAATAACGGGGCGAGGGAATAATGGGGAATGAGCCTGACATTCCACGCATCGTGCAGTAGACCGGAGGGCGCTCCAGAAGCCCATTCGAAAGTCGTGTCAATGCCCAGGAACATCCGTCCGAGGATGAACACGGCAATCAAGTGGGAGGTGACGAACAC
>VAZM01000032.1:0-6076 GCA_005883135.1 Alphaproteobacteria bacterium | reverse complement strand
ATAGATGTCGGCCCTTCGGGCGATTGCGGCCCACAATAGGCGTAGTCCACTCAGGAGCTGGAATGCGAACAGTGCGACCAGAACAGGCTGGACGATATCGGAGCGATACCAGGCCCGCAGCAGATCCATCATGCCCTTATTGGTTTCGAGGCTAAAGGCGGCGGTCATGTGATTGGCGAGGTGCCACGCCAAGAAGCTCGCGATAATTGCGCTGGCGGAAAATCCGTGGGCGGTCCTAAGCCATCTTGGCGCGGGGGTCGGCATCGCGCTCGTGGAGGCGGTAAACGCTGCGCAGCCAAGGACGCTGAGCCACGCAATCGCCCAGAAGGCATAATCGCCATTCGGGATTTTGAGCATATAGAAGAGGACGCCAATCAGCACGAAGAGGGGTGGGGCAGCGAACGCGAGATGCGCGAAGCGGCGGGCCTGAATGTCGTCGCCGGATTTCACTATGACCGCGAGACTGAGCGCGGGGACGCTGTAGGTGAGACCGATAGCAATACTCAGCAAGGCACCGGTCGCGAGCTTGTCCGTCGTGTTGGATGCAAGCGCGAATTGACGACCTGATTCGTACAGGGCCAAGGGCGCGAGTGGGTAAAGCAGCGCCGCCGCGGTCGGAAGATATCGGCGCATTATGCCGGCAGCATTGAGCGGTCTCGCGGCTGCTCGGGCTCCGAGGAAATTCATGGCGGTCTCCTTCGGCTGACGCGCGTCGGCGCGGCGAAGGCTTGGCGGGCCAACGGTGTAAGGCGGCACGTACATTCACATCGCCGCATGACGAGCGAGTAGCCACGCGCCCGGCAACGACGCACTGATGATGAGGTGCGACGGCGTCCAATCTCGATCTTGAATGGATGCCGGGAAAGGACCAATTTCGCTTATTTCATTGGACCAATTTGCGAGAAGGCAATCATGGCGAGATATGCCGAACACCAGGCCTTGGCGCTCCCGGTGCGGCGGCCCGGTGTGCCGATCCATCGCTGGCTCTATGCAGAAATGCGTGCTGCGATCTTGAACGGGCGGCTAGCCGGCGGACAGCGTCTGCCGCCAACGCGCGATCTCGCTCATCAATTCGGGATTGCCCGCGGGACGGCGGTTGCAGTTTTTGAACAGCTTGTCGCCGAAGGCTACGTCACCGCCGCTGCGGGCCGAGGAACGCACGTCGCATCATCGTTGCCGGACGACCTCTTCGCCGCAGCCATCCCGCGGGCCAAACTGCTGAAGACGAGTGGCCACCCGATCGGACTATCCGACCGTGCTCGGCCGTTGACTCGCTCGCCGTTTCCGCTGACCGGCCCCACCACCGCCGGCGGTGCCTTCCGAGCCGGCCAACCGGATCTCATGGCTTTTCCGGTGACGCTTTGGTCCCGGATTGGAAACCGAATAGGCCGGCGCAGCCAGCGCTTGCTTCTCGGAGCAGGGGACGTCGCGGGCTACTTGCCGCTGCGAGAGGCCATCGCCGCCTATCTTGGGACATCGCGCGGGATCCGCTGCTCCGCTGAGCAAATCGTCTTGGTCGCGAGCGTCCAACAGGGGCTCGACCTTTGTGTCCGACTGTTGGTCAATCCGAATGAGAGCGTATGGATGGAGGATCCTGGCTATCCGGCGGCTCGCTCGGTGCTAGAGGCAGCAGACGCCAAAACCATCTACGTGCCGGTGGATGCAGAGGGCATTGATGTAGCCGCCGGCCGCCGCTCCGCACCCTCCGCCAAGTTCGCCTACATCACGCCCGGCCGACAATATCCGCTTGGCGTTACGCTCAGCCTCAAGCGGCGATTGGAGCTCCTTCGCTGGGCCGAGCAGTCAGGGGCCGTTATTTTCGAGGATGACTACGATAGTGAATTTCGCTTTTCGGGGCCTCCTCTGGCGGCATTGAAGAGTCTCGATTCTATAGATCGGGTCGTCTACGCGGGTACGTTCAGCAAGCTCCTTTTCCCGGCGATCAGGCTTGCTTGTCTCGTTTTGCCGGTGAGGCTGATCGATCCGTTCATTGCTGCCTTGTCGCTGACAACGAGGCACATGCCGACATGGAATCAGGCGATTTTGAGCGACTTCATCGCCGAGGGACACTTTTCGCGGCATCTTCGCCGCATGCGCACCCTTTACTCCGAACGCGCGGAAGCGCTGCAAGAGGCGGCACGAACCCATTGGAGCGATTTCCTCGTGATGTCGAGAATTGAATCTGGCCTCGACACGGCTGTTCTGCTCAGGCCGCGGATCGATGACCGCGCGGCAGCAGCCGCAGCGGCAAGAGCCAACATTGAACTTCGGCCACTGTCGGGGCATTCGCAACGACGTCCTCGTCTCAGGGGCTTTGTCGTCGGCTTCGCTGCAGTCGACTCACGCTCGATCTTTGACGGCGCCAGCCGGTTTGCGCAAATTCTTAAGGAGCAGGTTTCGATAAGCAAAGCACACCGGCCGGTTAGTCGGCACTGACTGCCCAGGTCGCGAACTGGGTGGGCCTTGAGCTTCCCAGCGAGGGCGCAACGCGATGGGGTATGCCGACGAGGGCCGGCGGTGGGCTCAATTGATTTTGAGATCGAGCGCCTTGATCACGGGCGACCAGCGCGCGAGATCAGCGTCGATCTTGGCGTGAAACTGCGCCGGCGTGGTTGGAATCGGCTCCATGAACTGCGCCGCGAGCTTCTCGCGGATCAGTGGCTCGCGCAGCGCATCGACGGCCGCGTCGTGAATTTTTGCGATGATCGGCTGGGGCGTGTTTGCCGGTGCGATCAGGCCGTTCCAGGCGTCCGCCTCGACGTCGAGGCCCGCCTCCTTGAGCGTCGGCACGCCGGACAAGAGCGCAGAGCGTCGGCCCAGCGAAACGGCCAGAATCTTGATCTGCCCGGACGCGACGTGCGGCACTGCCGAGATCGCCGGCAGGCAGGCCATCTGCACGTCGTTGCGCAGCAGCGCGGTCATCGCCTGCGGCGAGCCGGCGTAGGGAACGTGCACCATGGTCGTGCCGCTCTTGAGCGCCAGCGCCTCCATGGCGAGATGCGACAGCGAGCCGTTGCCGATCGAGCCGTAATTGTATTTGCCCGGATTCTTCCGCAGCAGCTCGACCAGCTCGGCGACCGAATCCACTTTCAGGCTCGTCTGCACCACCAGCACGCTCGGTTGCGTCGTCAGCATGGTGATGAGCGCGATGTCCTTGGCGGGATCGTAGGGCATTTTGGCAAACAGCAGCGTGTTGATGGCAAGCGGGCCGCCGAGACTGACGCCCACAGTGTAGCCGTCCGGATCCGCCTTGGCCACGATATCGGTGCCGGTGTTGGCGCTGGCGCCTGGCCGGTTCTCGATCACGAACGGCTGACCGAGCTTGTGTTGCATCTGGTCACCGATCAGCCGCCCGACCATGTCCGGCGTCGAGCCGGGACCGAATGGCACGATGAGCCGCACGGTTTTCGTGGGCCACGCTTGCGCCGCGGCCGTGACGGGAGCGAACAAGAGCGCGGACAATACCAACGCCAAACTTTTCTTCATCAGGCTTTCGCTCCTCACAATGCGATCATCCGCTCGTTGTCGTCGCTCGCACTGCTTATCGCTACGCGGCGGGATCGCATGACCTCAGTAATCACGGGCGAGGCGACCGCCGCAAGCATGGACTTGCCGCGATCGGCGTCGCGGTCTCGCGTCGCGCCGAGGGGAGGGACCGCCTTGCCTCGCGACCTGCCATGGCCTCTACTGGCGGCGCACTCGGTAGCCGGCGCGGCGTGATGTCACCAAGCTTGGCCGGAGGTCGCATGGGCTTGGCTCTTCTTGTGCTTGGACTGGCCGGGTTCTTCGGCGCGCATGTGTTCGTGACGTTGCGCACAGCGCGCGGCGAGCTCATCGAGCGCATCGGCGAGGGGCCTTACAAGGGACTGATGGCCTTGGTCTCGCTCGCCGGCCTCATCCTGATCGGTTATGGCTTCGGACAGTATCGGGCGACGGGTTGGATCGACGTGTGGTCTCCGCCGCCATGGACCTATTACGTCACCCAGATCTTGATGTGGCCGGCGAGCATTTTCGTGGTGGCGGCGTATAGCCGCGGCAACATCTGGCGCGCGCTCAAGCATCCGATGCTGATCGGTGTGAAGACGTGGGCGGCCGCGCACCTCATATCGAACGGCGATTTTGGCTCGATCGTGCTGTTCGGCTCGTTTCTCGTCTGGGCGGGCTACGATCGCATGACGCTCAAGCACCGAAGCGATCCCGGCGCGCCCGCGATCCCGGTGGGCGGCCATCGCAACGACACGATCGCTCTCGTCGTGGGGACCATCCTCTACCTTGCGCTCGGGTTCATTTTCCATCCGCTCGTGATCGGCGTCGCGGTTTTCGGGTCTTCACCAATGTCGGCACGAGACGAGATCAAGCGGCTCACGGCCCCCGACATCCGCGCGCGTAAGGGCGGGGAGCCGATCGTCTGCCTGACCTCCTACCACGCGCATACCGCGCGGCTGCTTGATCGCCACTGCGATCTCATTCTGGTCGGCGATTCACTCGGCATGGTCATGCACGGGCTCGAAACCACCGTGCCGGTCACCCTCGACATGATGATCCTGCAGGGGCTTGCGGTGATGCGCGGATCGAAGCGGGCTCTCGTCGTCGTCGACATGCCGTTCGGCTCTTACGAGGCGTCCAAGGAGCAAGCCTTCATGTCGGCCGCGCGGGTGATGAAGGAGACCGGCTGCGGCGCGATCAAGGTCGAAGGCGGCCGCCGCATGGCCGAGAGCATCGCGTTTATGGTCGAGCGCGGGGTTCCGGTCATGGGGCATATCGGCTTGACGCCGCAGTCGATCAACACGATCGGTTCGTTCCGCGCGCAAGGCCGCGACGAAAGCGACTGGGGGCCGATCGAGGAGGACGCTCGCGCCGTCGCGCAGGCGGGCGCCTTCTCCGTGGTGATCGAGGCGGTGGCCGAGCCGCTCGCCCGCCGCATTACCGCCGCGGTCGAGATCCCGACCATCGGCATCGGCGGAAGCGTCGCGTGCGACGGGCAGATCCTCGTGCTCGAGGATATGCTCGGCCTATCGCCGCGCGTGCCGAAATTCGTCAAGTGCTATGCCGAGCTCGGTCCCTCGATCGAAGCGGCGGTCGCGGCCTACGCGGCCGATGTTCGCGCCCGGGCCTTCCCCGCCACGGAACACGTCTATCCGCTCCGGGCAAAGGCAAAATAGCTATATTTTCCAGTCTCTTAACGGTGGAGGCGATGGCGTGGCTTTGCCTTGCCTGTGCCACATCAATCGGCTAACTGCCTAGTTGCGGGCGTGGTGAAACGGGATTGGGGCGGTCCGTGGCCGACATCTTTCGGGAAGTCGACGAGGAAGTTCGGCGAGAACAGCTCAAGAAGCTGTGGGAGCGCTACGGCAATTACGCCGTCGCCGCCGCCGTTTTGCTGGTCGTGGCGGTTGCGGCCTGGCGCGGCTACATGTGGTGGGAGGCGAAGAAAGCTGCCGAGGCGGGCGCTGCCTTCGAGGCGGCCGCTACGCTCGCCGAGGCCGGCAAACGCAGCGAGGCCGAGGCGGCGTTCGCCAAGGTCGCCGCCGACGGCACGCCCGCCTATCGCCATCTCGCGCGCATGCGCGAAGCGGCCGAACTGACGCAGACCGACGCGAAGGCGGCGATCGCGGCCTATGATCAGATTGCCGCCGATGGTGCGGTCGGTCCCGTGTTGCAGGACCTCGCCGCGCTGCGCGCGGGGGCGCTCCTCATCGACGCCGGGGCCTTGCAAGAGGCGCAGCAGCGGCTCGAGCCGCTTGCGGCGAATGACCGCACGTTTCGTCACACGGCGCGCGAGTTTCTGGTGCTCGCTGCTTGGCGCGCCGGCGATTCGGCCGCAGCCAAGCGATGGTTCGACATGATCATGACCGATGCGCAGACGCCCGCCGGCACCCGCTCCCGCGTCGAGATGCTGATGGCGTTAGGCGCCGGCGCGAGCAAGAGTTGAAGAGCGCAGCATGAAGAACCGCTTGGCACGCACCGGTTTCACCGTCCTGACGCTGTCGCTCAGCCTCGCGTTGGCAGGATGCGAAGGCTTCGATCCGACGAGCTTCATGGACCAGGATTTTTTCAACACCAAGAAGCGGCTCCC
>VAZM01000050.1 GCA_005883135.1 Alphaproteobacteria bacterium | reverse complement strand
GGCCGAGCCCCGATTGCGTCAGCTTGAGGCAGACGAGCGTGCCGAGGCTGCCGCTGCGCGAGATCACTCCGACGTGGCCGGGCTTGAACACGCTCGGCACAAACGCCGGCATAATCCCGATGAAGCATTCGCCCGGGGTCACCAGGCCGGCAGTGTTGGGGCCGACGATGCACGTGCCGTGCCGGGCGGCAGCCGCGAGCATCGCCATCACGTCCTGCGCTGGGATGTGCTCGGTCAACACGACCAGATGCTTGATCCCCGCCTCCATTGCCGACACCGCCGCCTCGCGCGCGGTTGCGGGCGGAATGAACATGACGGCGACATCGCCGCCGGTGTCCCGCACGGCCTCCGCCGTCGAGCCGAAGATCGGAACGTCGCAATGCCGCCCGCCCGCGCGTTTCGGATTGACGCCGCCCACGACCTGCGTGCCATAGGCGAGCATTTTCTCGGTCCAGAACGTGCCCTGGCGTCCGGTGATGCCGAGCACGATGACCTTGCTGCTTTTGCGCGTTATCATTGCGCCGCCCGCACCGCCGCCTGAATTGCGTCTTCCATCAGATCGTAGGGCTCGATCCCGAGCCGCGCGCGCACGAGCGCGATGGCCTCGTCCTCGCCGGTGCCGTGGATCGAGAAGAACACGGGGATGGCGGGCTTGAGCTCCTGCCAGGCCTTCACCACCCCCTCGGCCATGACATCGGTGCGGGCGAACGCCCCGCAAAAATTGATGATGAGACTCCTGACGCCGGGATTGGACAGAACGAGGTCGAGCGCCGCCGCCGACTTGGTGTATGCCTCGCCGCCGATTTCCAGGAAGTTGGCCGGCCGGCCGCCGAAGTGGCGAATGACGTCCATGGTCGTCATGGTGAGGCCGGCGCCGTTCGCCAGCACGCCAACGTTGCCGTCGAGCTGGATGAACTTCAGACCGTTTTCCACGCCGCGCCGTTCCAGCGCGGTCATCGGGGCGGGAGCTGCGACTCTGACGATGTCCTCCTGCCGATAGGCGGCGGCATCGTCGAGCACGAATTTGCAGTCGAGCGCTACCACGCGCCGATCGGAGAGCTGCGCCAGCGGATTGATCTCGAGAAGCTCGGCGTCGCGCTGTCGATAGGCCGCATAGAGCCGGCAAAGAATATCTGCGACGCTCGCCTGCGCATCACCGAGTTGCAGACCAGCTAACATCGAGACGAAATCGACCGCGCCCGGCCCAACGTCCAGATCGATGTGCTGGCGCCGGATCGCATCGGGTTTGGCGGCCGCGACCTCCTCAATGTCCATGCCGCCTTGCGTCGAGAACAGAACGAGCGGCTTGCGCGCGTCCGTATCGGTCAGGACGGCCGCATAGAATTCATGCGCGATGTTCGCCCGTTCCTCGACTAGCAGGCGCTCGACCTTGTACTCGGCGATGTTCATGCCCAGGATCGCGGCGGCGACGCGCTCAGCCTCCTCGGGCGTATCAGCGGGCTTGATGCCGCCGGCCTTGCCGCGCTTGCCGGTCGCGACCTGTGCCTTGATCACGACGGGTCCGATCATGCGGACCGCTTGGGCCGCTTCCTTCGCCGTGCGGCATATTTGCCCGCGCGGCACCGGTATGCCGGCGGGCGCGAGCACCAGCGATTTCGCCGCGTGTTCGTCGAAGTTCATCTGGCGCCTCAGCGACCGTACTTGTCCCAGTAGGCGCCGAACAGCTCTTCTTCCGATGGCTTGTCTTCGCGAATAGGGGTCACGAGATGGGTAATGTTGATGAAATGCTTGTAGTTGAGGTTTTCGCTGATGCTGTTGCCGCCCCAGGTACCGCACCCCATGCTGAGCGTGAAGTTGAGTCCGTTGTCGAAGCTGCCGCCGTTGCCGAAGGTGTGGGCCTGGTTGATGAGCACGCGCACCACGTCAACCTGTTCGGCGAGCTTCCGCGCGCGGGCGAGCTCCTTCGTGTGCAACCCGCAGGAATGACCGCGACCTTGATGGGCGATGATTTCATTGACGCGCGCAATGGCGGCGTCGAAATCCCTCGCGCGATAGACCGCGAGCACGAGCGCCAGCTTCTCGCCGGAAAACGGGAAGTTGCGGCCGACTCCTGTCTCCTCGACCATGAAGAACTTCTTTTGCGCGGCCGCGACCGGGAGGCCGAAGGCGCTCGCCAGCACGTCGGCGTCGCGCGCGATCAGGTGGCGACTGAGCTTGCCATCCTGCCACAGCCTGCGCTCGATGCGCTCCTTTTCCATCGCCGAGGCCATGTAGCCGCCGGCGCGCTCCAGCGCCGCGATCGCCTGGTCGTACACCGCATCGAGAATGACCACTGAATTCTCTGACGAGCAGGAGGTCGCATTGTCGAAGATTTTCGACGCGCAGATTTTCTGGGCTGCCTCGTCGAGATCGGCGGTCTCATCGATGATCACCGGGACGTTGCCGGTGCCGACCCCGATCGCCGGGGTGCCGCTCGAATAGGCGCGCCGCACGTTGTCCTGCGAGCCAGTGGCGACCACCAGATCGGCGGCCTCCATCAGCGCCTGCGTCATATCCTTCGATGCCGGCGGTGGCAGGATTTGCACAAGGTCTTCGGGCAGGCCGATCTTCTTGAGCTCGACGCGCATGTAGTCGACCGCGCGTTGCGTGGTCTTGAGGCCGGCCGGCGACGCGGCAATGACGATGGCGTTGCGCCCCTTGAGCGCCATCATCGCCTTGTTGACCGGTGTCGCGGCCGGATTGGTCGAGGGCGTGATGGCACAGACCACGCCCACCGGCTTGGCGCATTTGACGATGCCGCGCGCCTTGTCCTCCTCGACGATACCGACGGTCTTCACGCGCAGCAGGTCGCGCAAGGTGCCAAAAGTCTTGCGCTGCTTCTTGATGATCTTGTCCGGCACATTGCCCAGTCCGGTGTCGGCCACCGCCAGTTCCGCCAGTTCCTTGGCATGCCCCGGATTGTAGAGCGACCAAGCCAGCGCCGTGACCGCCTCGTCGACGCGCGCCTGATCAGCCTCGGCAAATACCACCATGGCCGCACGCGCACGCCGCACCAGCTCGTCAACCACCGCGACCGCCTTGGGATCGGCCGTCGGCTTCACTGCGACAGTCATATCAAACCCCGTCAAGCAATCTGTTGCGCACGCATATCCTCGCGCCGGATGCCCGCCACGACCGTGGGCTTTTTCATGGCGTCACGGCGGAACGGTTCGCCCAGCTCCTGATTGAGGATGACCTCGATGAAGGTGGTCACTCCCTTCTTTTGCGCGTCGCAAGACTGGGATAGCGCTTCGGTCAGCTCGGCCTGCGTTCTTGCCGTCACGCCCTTGAGGCCGCAGGCTTCGGCTACCTTGGCATAGCTGAGATGCGGATCGAGCTCGGTTCCGACGAAGTTGTTGTCGAACCACAGGATCGAATTGCGCTTCTCGGCGCCCCATTGATAGTTGCGGAAGATGACCATGGTGATGCCGGGCCACTCCTCGCGTCCGATCGAGCTCATCTCGCTCATGGAAATTCCGAACGCGCCGTCACCGGCGAAGCCGACGCACGGCGTATCCGGATTGCCGATCTTGGCGCCGATGATGGCGGGGAAGCCATAACCGCAGGGCCCGAACAAGCCAGGGGCCAGATACTTCCGCCCCGTTTCGAACGTCGGATAGGCGTTGCCGATGGCGCAATTGTTGCCGATGTCGCTAGAGATGATGGCGTCCCTGGGAAGCGCGGCCTGGATCGCACGCCAAGCCTGCCGCGCCGACATTCGGTCGGGTTCCCGCTTGCGGGCGTCTGCATTCCATGTGGTCCCCGGATCATCCTCCTCGTGATCCATGCTGGAGAGGGTCTGCAGCCACCTCGACTTGGTCGTATGGATCAGCGCCTTGCGCTCCTCGCGGCCGGCATCTCCCGCAGAAGGCGACAGTTGCGCCAGAATGCTCTTGGTCACGAGCTTGGCGTCGCCGCAGATGCCGACCGTCACCGGCTTGGTCAAGCCGATGCGATCCGGATTGATGTCGACTTGAATGACCTTGGCGTTCTTCGGCCAATAGTCCAGGCCATATCCCGGAAGGGTCGAGAACGGATTGAGCCTAGTGCCGAGCGCGAGCACGACGTCGGCCTTGGAGACCAGCTCCATCGCGGCTTTCGAGCCGTTGTAGCCGAGTGGGCCGACGGCAAGGCGATGGCTGCCGGGGAAGCTGTCGTTGTGCTGGTAGTTGTTGCACACGGGTGCATCGAGCTTCTCGGCGAGCGCAGCGCATTCAGGAATTGCATTTCCGAGAACGACCCCCGCTCCTGACAAAATAACCGGGAACTTCGCCGCCGAGAGCAGTTTTGCCGCCTCCGCGACCGCCCCAGTCCCACCGGCCGGACGCTCGAACTCGACTGGCGTCGGCAAGCTGACGTCGATCAGCTGGGTCCAGAAGTCACGCGGGAGGTTGATCTGCGCGGGAGCCGACAGCCGCTTCGCCTTCGAAATGACGCGATCGAGGACTTCCGCGACGCGCGCGGGATCGCGCACCTCTTCCTGATAACAGACCATGTCGCGGAACAGCGCCATCTGCTCCACTTCCTGGAATCCCCCCTGACCGATGGTCCGGTTTGCTGCCTGTGGCGTCACCAGCAGCATCGGAGTGTGATTCCAGTAGGCGGTCTTTATTGGAGTGACGAAGTTCGTGATCCCCGGTCCGTTTTGACCCAAGACCATGGCTATTTTCCCGGTCGACCGCGTATAGCCGTCGCACATCACACCGCCATTGCCCTCGTGCGCAACGTCCCAGAACGTAATGCCGGCTTTCGGGAAGAGATCGGAGATCGGCATGAAGGCCGATCCGATGATGCCGAAGGCATGCTCGATGCCGTGCATCTGCAAGACTTTCACAAAGGCTTCTTCCGTCGTCATCTTCATGACTGGCTCCCCTTTTTCATCTCCAGCTTCGCTGGATGTCATTGCTCGGTGTTCTTGCGTAAATCGCAACTCGTAGCTATTGATTCGAAGATGCTGGATAGCTCCGCCGCCGCCTGCCGGAGCGCCGGGAGGTGCTTTCTCGCCTGCTCGAGCGACAGGCGCGCCGATGGCGCCTGGACCGCGACGCCGGCCATCAGCTCACCGTTCTTGCGTGTGATTGGGACGGCCGCACATATCACGCCGGCCAGGAATTCCTCGCGATCAAACGACACCTGCTCTTTGCGGATGCGCTTCAGCTCCGCGTCAAGTGCGGCCCGATCCATGATGGTATTCGAGGTGAAGCGCGGAAGATCGATACTTCTCAACAACGTGCGGCGCAGTCGGCTCGGCACAAGAGCCAGGTGCAGCTTGCCGATCGCAGTGGCATGCACAGGGACCCTCGACCCTGCCTCAAAATGCAGACGCAACGGCCAATGCTCGGCTTCCACGCGGTCGAGATAGACAATCTCGCCATTGAGCATGGTACCAATGTTGCAGGTCTCGTTCATCGTGCGGGCAAGTCGCCGCAACACTGCATGGCGGCTCGCTTCGCGCATCGATGCACGCATCGCGCCGAAGGCAAGACCAGTAAGCTTAGAACCTACAGTCAGGCGCTTGCGCACCGGCTCACGCACGAGATACCCCGAACTCACTAGGCCCTCAACGAGGCGGTAAGCGGTCGCCTTTGGCAGCGCCAGGGTTTCGACGACGTCGGCGACATCGATGGCCGTCGGCGAATGCGCGACCAGATTGAGGATGGCAAAGCACCGCCTCGTCGCCGTCGGCATCGTTTCGGAGCGATGGTCCGACGCTACCCTGGCATGCAAGGTCTTTCCTGCACGAGCGACCGCCTCCGGAATCATCGATGTTCCCCGCAGGCGGCGGCCATCGATCTCCTCGCAGAAACATCGAGGGGCGCGGTCATCAGGTACATCGCACATAGCCCCGCCAACATCCCTGTCTGCGATGTCAATCGCGGCCTCGCCGGCGTCGTGCCGACCGACATCTCACTCATCCTTCTTGCCTCGCGGGGGGGCAAAATTCTCATTTCATAAGACTGGCAATACCAAAATACGTCATCGCCGGGCGGGGTCAATACCGGCGCTTTCCGCCACTTTCATAGTCCTCGCCAAACGCCCCGCATCAGGCGCTGTACGAAGGGGAGCAACAGCACAGTTACGGTCAAAGCCACGATCGTCCCGGAGATCGGCCGCGTGAAAAATACAGTCCAATCGTTCGAGAAGCTGATCATCGTGTTCATGAAGGTTTCTTCGGCGATTGGCCCAAGGATCGCGCCAAGCACCAGCGGGGCGATCGGAAATTTCAACCGCTCGAAGCCGTAGCCGAGGACGCCGAAGCCGATGATCAGCCACAAATCGGTGACGTTGTTGCGGATCGACAAGGCGCCGATGAAGCAAAGGATAAGCACATAGGCGGAGACGACAGCCTCGGGAAAATCGAGAATCTTCACCAACGGGCGAATGGCGAAATAGCCGATCGCGCACATCAGCGCGAGACCGAGAAAAAGCGAGGCGAACACGGTGTAGACCATATCAGCCGACTTCACGAGCACCTGCGGTCCGGGCTGAATGCCGTGCAGCATGAAGGCGCCGAGGATGACCGCGGTCGCGCCGCTGCCCGGAATGCCGAGCGCCAAGAGGTGAACCATGGCTCCGCCGACGGAAGCCGTTGCCGCCGACTGCGGCGCGACGATGCCCTCCGCCACCCCCGTGCCCATCTGATCCCGTCGCTTGCCGAACCTCGCCTCGATGCCGTAGCTCACGAACGAAGCGATGGTGGCGCCGGCACCGGGCAGCAGCCCGATGAGATCGCCGATCACCGCAGAGCGCAGGAACATGCCCTTGATCTCCTTCAACTCTTTCAGAGTGGGCAACTCGGTGCGCGCGTTGGAGATCTTGTCGAGGGGCTTGGTGGCAAATCCGGTCTCCAGCCGCGTGAGCACTTCGCCCACGCCGTAGGCGCCGACCATGACCA
Source organism: Alphaproteobacteria bacterium (assembly GCA_005883135.1). GTDB lineage: Bacteria > Pseudomonadota > Alphaproteobacteria > Rhizobiales > Xanthobacteraceae > VAZQ01. Next base: position 6,644 of record VAZM01000050.1, on the reverse strand, counting down.
CGAGGAATTCGATGCCGTCGGCGAGGATCGGCGAGCCGAAGGTGAAGCGATAGGTGCCGTAGACCGGATCAACGCCCACCGACGAGATCAGGATGCCGACGCTCATGCTGATGAAGGCGTTGGCCAGCGAACCTCTGCCGATGGCCACCACGCTGAGCAAGCCGAACATGACGATGACGAAATATTCCGGAGAGGAAAAGCGCAGCGCGAACCTGGCGAGCGGCTGTGTTAATGCGACCATAACCACCGCCGACAACAAGCCGCCGCCGAGCGCGGCAACCAGCGTCCAGCCCAACGCCTTCGCCGGCCTGCCTTTGCGGCCCATGGTGTAGCCGTCCCATAGCATGGGCACGTCGATCGGCTCGCCCGGAATGCGGAAGAGGATGGCGGTGAAGGCGCCACCATAGGTGCCGGAGACATACATCGCCGTCAGCAGGACAATCGAGGCGGTGACGTCCATCTTGTAGGTGAAAGGCAGCGCCAGCGTGACGCCCATCACCAGCGTCAAGCCGGGCAGCACGCCGATCAGCAGGCCGATGACGATGCCGATGAGCAACATTGCCATGTTCAACGGCGTCAGGCAGTGGACGAACCCGTCCGCGAGTTGGCTGACGATGTCGATCATGCGGTCACCACAGGCTCGGGATTGCAAAGAACGCGTCGGTGAGGCGATCGAATGGCTCTATGCCGCGCGGCAGCGACACATAGGCAATGCGCAGGAATAGAATGCCGCAGAAGATCGTCACTGCGGCGCTCGCGCCCCAAACGACGCCATGCGCGCGATAATTGCCGACGTACATGAATGCGGCGAGGAAGAGGAAGGTTGCCAGGATGAAGCCGAGAATTGGAACGAGCACCGCATAAAAGGCCATCAGCACGACACCGCCTATGACCAAGCGAGGATAGACGGGCTGTGCTTGCTCCGTTTGTGGCTCTCGGTCGAATGCCTCCATGAAACCGGTCGCCTCCTTGCCGCCGACGATCAGGCGCCGCGTCAGCTCGAACAGACAGGACGCAGCGATCAGGAGAATGGCAAGGCGCGGCCACACCTCTGGGCCGAGCGTGCCCGGCCGCGGCGTGTATTCGAATGTTCCTGAGTAAATGTAGAGGGCAGCGGCGACGGCCAGGCCGACCACATAGGGAGCGATTGAGCCAAACAGCGCCTTGTCCATGCCTGCTTGCTCGATCCGCACCTTATTGGGCAGCCATCGCCTTTTTCATGTCCTCGAGTTGCTGGCTCACGTACGCCGGAGCCATGGAGGCATCTTTGAAGCTGTCCGGAACGGCGAATTGCTCCGCCAGGAACTTCTTGTATTCGTCGGTGTGCGCCATATCGGTCAACGTTTTGGACAGCCTCTCGACAATGTCCGCCGGCGTACCGGCGCGCACAACAATCGCGCGGAACTGCGGCAATGCCACCGGAATGCTCAGCTCGTACGAGGATGGCGTGTCCTTGAAAGCAGGCAAGCGCTGCTTGCCGAATATGAGCAGCGGCCGCATTTGCTTGTTGTTGAGAAAGGAAGCGACATCGCCTGCCTGCTCGTAGAGCGCGTCGGCGTGTCCGCCGAGAATTGAGGCATAGCGTTCACTCGGCTTGGAAAAGGGCACCTGGACGAACTTCAACCCTTTGCTGCGTTCGATCACGCCGATGGACAAGTCGTCGACGCTGCCAAAGCCGAGCGTTGCAATCTTCAGCTTGCCGGGATTGGCCTTCGCCTCGTTCTCGAAGTCCTGCCACGTCTTGAAGCGACTGTTTTGGGCGACAAAGATGAATGAGGGGCCTTCGATCATGACGGCGACGGGTGCGATGTCGTTCATGCTCCAGCGTGGGTTCTTGCCGGCGAGCAGCACGTGGCTGTCGGCAATATAGATCGCGGCGGAATACCCGTCGGCCGGAGCCGCCAGGAGCTTGGCCATGCCGGTCCCGCCGGTCGCGCCCGGCACGTTCACGACCGGAATGCCCTGGCCGAGCAGCGGCTCGGCCAGCTTGCTGACCAGGCGCGCAAGTTGATCCGCACCGCCGCCAGGACCCCAGGGGACGATCAATTCGATAGGGCGTTCAGGATATGCTGCGCGTACCGGGACCGCTGCAAGCGCCGATCCGGCGCAAGCGACGACACTCAGCAGAGCAAGTTTGCGCACAACGTGCATGTTATTCCTCCCTGGACCGCCGAATTCTGTGGCGGTAGCGACTTGTTGTTCCACGAAACTGTCCTTTTGCAAGCTTTAAGCAGAACGGGCAAGACCAGCAACGCGCAATGCGACGCAGCTTCTCAGCCAGCGAGATATCACACCAAGCTAGCGCGCGCTGATTGGCCGATAGCTGCGTGGCTCCGGTCCGCAATAGAGCGTGAGCGGACGGATCAAGATGTTGTTCTCGATCTGCTCTAAAACCTGCACGACCCAGCCCGGCACGCGGCCGATCGCGAAGATTGGCACGAACAGATCCCGTTTGATACCGAGCAGGTGGTAGACGACGCCGGAATAGAAATCGACGTTCACGTTGACGCCGTGGCGCGCGTAGGGCGCCATCGCCTGTACGACCGCCTGCAAGATTTCGTACCAGCGCGGCTCGCCCATTTGCTTCGAAAGCCGTTCCACGCCAGCCCGCATATGCCGCGCGCGCGGGTCCTCGGCGCGGTAGACGCGATGACCGAAACCGGTGACCGGCTCGCCCGCCTTGCGTTTCGCCCGCACATAATCGGCAGCGCGCGCGGCATCGCCGATCTCTTCCGCCATCTTCATCACGTCTTCCGCGGCGCCACCGTGCGCGGGGCCCGAGAGAGCGGCAATTGCCGCCGTGATCGCGGCGTGCAGGTTGGCCTCGGTGCCGACCACAACGCGCGCCGTGAACGAGGAGGCATTCGATCCATGCTCGGCATGCAGGATGAGGTCGCGGTCGATGAGCTGCGCGGCGTCGCCACTCGGCTTGGTCCCCTTAAGCATCCACAACAGGTTGGCCGCATGCGCAAGCCCGGGGTCGGCGGCTACCGGGTCGAGTCCCTCGCGGATGCGCGAATGCGCGGCGACGATCATGGCGACTTGCGAGGTCAGGCGGATGCCTTTACGCAGCGTGGCCTCGCGCGAGAGGTCGGCGACCTCCGGATCGAACGCCGAGAGCGCGGAGACGGCGGTGCGCAGCACGTCCATCGGATGGGCGGACTTCATCACGCGGATGATGCGGTAGATGTCCTCGGGCAGGCTGCGCGCAGCCCTGAGGTCGTTGTCGAAGTCGGAGAGCTGCCGCGCGTTTGGCAACTCGCCATTGAGCAGCAGCCACGCGGTTTCCTCGAAGCTCGAATGTTCAGCGAGATCGTGGATGGAGTAGCCGTGGTAGCGCAAGTCGCCCGCCTTGCCGTCGATGAACGTGCACGGCGAACGATCGAAGTAGACGCCTCTCAAGCCGCGGTGAATCTTGATTGCTTCGGCCGTTTCGGTCATTGATTCCTCGTGCCTGGCGCGACGTTTTCTCACTAAGTGAGACAGATGGACCTGCTCGCTGAGCTTTTTGATAGCGCACGGCAGCATTTGCGCAAGGTCGTGCTGCCGGAGGGCGATGACGAGCGGGTACTTGCGGCCGCCTGCCGTCTGCGCCGGGAAAGGATCGCGGTTCCGATCGTTCTCGGCGACGAAGCGGCGATCGCGCAAATGGCCTCGCGCGCGGCGTTCGATGTGTCGGGGATCGAAGTGATCGATCCGCGGCGCCATGCGAGGCTCGGCTGTTATGCCTCGGCCTGCGCCGCCGGTCGGGCGACGATGACGCCGGGCATGGCCGCCCGGCTTGTGGCTAAACCGCTCTATTTTGCCGGCATGATGGTCCGCCAGGGCGACGCCGACGCGATGGTGGCGGGCGCGGCCAATCCGACCCGGCGGGTCATCGAAGCCGGATTGATGACGATCGGGCTCGCCGCGGGAATTGCGCTGCCTTCGAGTTTCTTCCTCATCGTCGTGCCGGATTTTCTTGGGCGAGGTCCGAAGGCGTTCGTCTTCGCCGATTGCGCCGTCAATGCAGAGCCGGCAGCCGAGGAGCTCGCCGACATCGCGATCGCATCGGCGCGCAGCGCGGAGAAGCTGCTGCGCGAGCGGGCGCGCATCGCCATGCTGTCGTTCTCGACCCACGGCAGCGCGCAACACCCGAAGGTCGACAAGGTCCGGCGTGCGCTTGCGATCACGCGCGAGCGGGCGCCGGAGCTTGCCGTCGAGGGCGAGTTGCAGGCCGACGCGGCGCTGGTGCCGGCGGTGGCGCAGAAAAAGGTCAAGGTGCCGAACGCGGTGGCCGGCGATGCGAACGTGCTGATTTTTCCCGATCTCGACGCGGCGAATATCGGCTACAAGCTGACGCAATGGCTCGGCGGGGCCAAGGCCATCGGCCCTTTCCTGCAAGGCTTCGCCAAGCCGATCAGCGACTTGTCGCGCGGTGCCAGCGTCGACGACATCGTCACCACCTGCGCAGTGGCGCTGACAATGGCGTAAGGCTCAGCGCCGCCGCACCAACTGCGGCGCAAGCCTTTGCGCGGACATTCGAGAATTGCTCTTGCCGGACCCGCCGCTCTTCGCGGCACACGCCGACTCTCATGCCGGTCGCGATCCATGTGATTGACCTAGCCCTGGTGCGACGCGCTAGGTTATGTCAGGAGCGTGGGTGCACGGCCGTCTATCCCAACACACGCATTGCCCGATACTTCATTCAGTTTTGAACGTATGGAACCTCATCCCCTGCGGCGCCGTGAGGCAATCGCTCTCCTCGCCGCCATTGCCATCGCCTGGGGCACCAGCTGGCCGGTCATCAAGGCGATCCTGCAAGACCTGCCGCCGATGTGGGCGATGACGATTCGGTCCATAATTGGCACTGCTGTGTTGTTTGCGATTTCGGCCTTTCGCCGAAATCTCGTCCTGCCGCAACGTGGCGACGTCCCAGTGATCCTCAATATCGGGCTGCTCCACATGGTCGCGTTTACCGGGCTGGTTACGATCGGGCTCCAGTTCGTTCCTGCCGGACGTTCGGTCGTTCTCGGTTACACCACTCCGCTCTGGGTGACGATTGGAGCGCGGCTATTTCTCGGCGAAGCTTTGACATTATCGCGCATCATCGGCCTCGTCGTTGGCCTGTCCGGCCTGTTGGTGCTGTTCGACCCTTCGACGTTCGATTGGAGCAGCCACGACGCGGTCGTCGGAAACGCTTTTGTGCTCTTGGCCGCCTTGTGTTGGGCCGTAAGCATTTTGCACGTGCGCGCCCACAAGTGGGTCTCCACGCCCTTCGAGCTGGTCCCCTGGCAGGCATTGCTGGCAACCTGCGTTTTCGTCCTGTTGGCGCTCATATTCGAAAGCGCGCCTCGGATCGAATGGAATGCTCAGCTGATCGCGTTGCTGCTCTACGGAGGAGCCGTCGGCATCGCGCTGCCCTACTGGGCGATGCAGACCGTCAACCGCAGCCTGCCGGCGATCACGACCGCGCTCGGGTTACTTGCGGTCCCAATCGTCGGCGTGATTTCCTCCTCGATCGCATTGGGCGAACCACTCACCCTCACGCTGCTTGCGGCGACGGCTCTCATCATCAGCGGCGTTGCCATTGGGCTCGGCGATCCGATCGCCAGATTTTATCGGCCTTAAAAAGGGATTGCCGCGCGGGCGCTAGCGCGCGGTGCACTCACAGTTCCTTCCCGTCGCCGTTCGGATCGGAGACTGCGACAACGACGTCAAGCGAGCGATAGCGAGTAAGTTCATCGAACTTGCAAAAACGGGCGAGGTCATCCTGATCGATTATGTGAGGGCGCTTTGAAAGACATTCGTCCGACGGCGCAACGCTAGTCGCGCGCCCGTCGAAGTGTCCGCCTGCGCCTCGGCCGTTGTCGCTCGCCGCCCATCTCATTGCCGAAGCCGAGCCGACGAGGGCTCAGCCTTTGTGTCCCGTCACCATAGACCGGATATTTTGGAACAGCCGTTTCAGCCGATTGCACCGCATATCCTGATCGGTCTTTCCGAGCGGGTACGCAACCAGTCCCTCGGCAATTTTCTCGTCTATTCCGGCTGCCGTTGAAGGTTGGAACAACGGTAGTTCGTCCAGCTCGTCGTCGTCATCGTCGAGAACAGCAAACCGGGCAACATCGCCGTGGAGTTTCAGCCACGCAAGGATTTCATCGCGGCGCGGTTTGCCCGGCATATCGGGAATGGCGTCGATAAAGGGGATGCCCCAGTGCTTGGCGCTAAAGAGACCCGCAGGGTCGTATCGCCAGGTCGACGAAAGAACAACTTTGGCTTCCGTTCGCTCGACGACACGCTTGAAGGTCTCCAGCAGGGGAGGATCAACGATATAAGGAAGCTTGCGTGGATTTGGCGTGCGTTTGCAGTTGAGGACGCCGTCGATGTCCAGGAATATGATCCGGTCGGAACCCACAGCCTGCGCCTAGCGGTTATTGAAAAGGGCATTGCCCAGCCCGGTACCTATCGTGAAAATCGCCCAGGGCGACACGTCTTTCATGAACGGCACCTCGCTGAGACCCTGCACGACCGCATCATTGTGCATGACAAGCATGGTTTCATGCTCTCCCAAATGCGGGATGGCCTCCGCCAACTGTTTCGGTAAATTGAACCGATTGCTCTCCCAATTGCCGGGAAGATTCTGACCGCCGGACTCTATGGACCCA
>VAZM01000067.1 GCA_005883135.1 Alphaproteobacteria bacterium | reverse complement strand
GGCCCATTAAACGTCGATTGGAATTGATCCATGATCGCGGTTGTGAAGGTGTCGAACCGGATCAGACCGTAGAGGCCGTCTTCCGCGAGCACGTGCAGCGCGATCAGCAGCGCGCCGCCGCAGATCGCAAGCCGCAGCTGTGGCACGACGACGCGGATGAAGACGCGCCACGGCGACAGTCCCAGCGCGGCCGCGGAATCCTCGAGCGCGGGATCGAACCGGTTGAGCGCGGCGGCAATCGGAAGATAGAGGAACGGAAAGTACGCCAGCACCGAAATCATCACGCCGGCAAACAAACCGTGCAGTCCGGGAATGATGCTGACACAAGCATAGCTGTGCACGAACGCGGGGATGGCGAGCGGCGCAACGGCCAGCCACGCCCATAGTCTCGCCCCGGGAAGATCGCTGCGCTCGGTCAGCCAGGCAGCGCGATCAGAAGCGTGGTGTTGACCAGCAACTCCCCGACGCGGGGACGAAAGAGCAATGCGGAGGCGGTGCCCCACCCGGTCCGGATCGCCGCCCAGCTGGTGAAAGCCAGCGGCAACAGGGCGAGCAGTGAAACCAGGATTGCAGCAGCCGCCAACCACCGCAGCGCGGGCCGTCCGCGCCATTCGTGACTCGCCGGCCTCGCGCGCAGGCCGGCGTGGCCGAGCCGGCTGGCCAGAGTTAGCAAGCCTGTTTGCGAGGCGAGAGCCTGCGCGTGCGATAAGACCGGTTTAGGCCATGCTTGCGGCACGAGACGTAACTGTCAGAGCAAGGTTGGTCCTCACAGCAGACCTGCCTGCATCATCAACTCGATGACCTTCTTGCCGTTGAGCTTGGAGGGGTCCACGGTCGGTGCCTCTAGCTCCGCGAGTGGGACCAACTTGGGATTTGATTCCGCGCCGACGCCGACCGCGTATTCGTATGCATTGCCGGTGCGCAGGATGTCTTGGCCGCCTTTGCCGGTGACCCACTTCAGGAATGCCTGCGCTTGCGCCGCGTGCTTGCTCGACGCCAATACCCCGCCGCCGGACACGCTGACGAAGGCGCCCGGATCGCGATTGCGGAAATAGTGCATCGCGGTGTTATTTGAGTTCTCTCCGGTCCGTGCTTGATCGCCGAAATAGTAATAGTGGTAGATGACCGCGCCTTCGATCTCACCGCTGTTGACGGCTTTCAACGCGGCGACGTTGCCGCGAAAGGCAACTGCATTCTGTTTCATGGCCTTGAGCCACGCCGCGGTCGTGGCCTCGCCCTTCATCTCGAGCAGCGCGCTGACGATCGCCTGAAAATCCGCGCCTGCCGGCGAGGCGCCCCATCGGCCTTTCCAGGCGGGATCGGCGAGATCCAACAGCGATTTCGGCAGCTGCGCCGCGGCAAGCTTGTTCTTATTGTAGGCGAACACCGTGCTGCGCGCCGCCACGCCGACCCAACGGCCGTCCGCCGGTCGGAACTGCTCGCGCACCTGCGACAGGATGTCGGCCGGCAGCGGCGCGAATAGTCCTGCGCTATCGACCAGCACCATGGCAGGCGAATTTTCGGTCAGGAACACATCCGCCGGAGAGGCGGAGCCTTCTTGCACGATTTGATTGCCCAGTTCGGAATCGCTTCCGTTGCGGATCGTGACCTTGATCCCCGTGTCATTGGAAAATCCGGCAGCCCAAGCTTCGGTGAGGCTTCGGTGCTGTGCGTTGTAAACCAGGACGGCGTCAGACTGCGCGATAGCCTTTTCAGAGCCGCAGCCGATGAAGACTGCGAGCGCCGCAACGGCCAGCAGCGTAGCGACGGAACGACGGCGGATGGTTTTCATTGCTCCTCTCAACCAACATAAGCGTTTTGCAGCGAAGACGTCTCGTACGAACAAGCACGAGATTAACGCCGGCGTCATGTCAATAGTCGAGCGAGAACAATGGAATAGCTCTAAAGAGCGGCGTGCTGCCGATCAAAGCGGAACCTATGCCATGCTCCGCCGAGCGATGCGTGCGCTATTCGTTGCCCGCGCTTTAGGCGTAGGGTGCAATAAGCGGAGCGCATTGCGCCATTCATGCCGCCCGGCAAGCGCTGCCGTTGGAACCGGTTCGTTTGCAACTCGACCCGTAGCGCTGCTCGTAGCACGGTTGTATTGCATAGTGGCGTGTGGCTCGAGGGCCTGCGCCGCGGCGCTTAGTTTTTGAAAGCCACAGGAACTCGGTCTCCGCAAGGCATCAATCAAACGCCGAGGCTGCATAGGAGGCATGGGCATGGACAAACCGAGGTTAAACTCGGGCCTCGGGTCGGCGACGGCGAGCCACACCGCTGGCGGTAATCTCCCGGAGCATCCCGCTGTTGCGCCGGCAGGGGATGACGACTTTGATGAAATCAAAAGCGCCGTGCTGGCCAAACTGGCGCTGGACCTGGGCAAGGATGCGTCTGTCGCCACAGACCGAGACTGGTTCGTTGCGGCCGCGCTGACCATTCGCGACCGCATTGTGCATCGATGGCTCGAGGTGGATCGCGCCAGCCATGCACAGGGCCGCAAGCGCGTCTACTATCTGTCGCTGGAGTTCCTCATCGGGCGACTTTTTGCCGATGTCCTCTGCAATCTGGGTTGGACCGAGATGTTTCGGGCGGCGCTGGGGGATCTGGGCGTCGATCTGAACCGCCTGCGAGCTGCTGAGCCGGACGCGGCATTGGGCAATGGCGGCCTTGGTCGGCTCGCCGCTTGTTTTGTGGAGAGCATGGCCACCCTCGGAATTCCCGCCTACGGCTACGGCATTCGCTACGATCACGGACTCTTTCGCCAAGTCATCAGAGACGGTTGGCAGCAAGAGTACCCCGAAGAGTGGCTGTCCTTCGGCAATCCATGGGAGTTTGCCCGGCCGGAGGTGATCTACGACATCCACTTCGGCGGTTGGGTCGAGACGACGATCTCACCGACCGGAGTCAAACGCTCGATCTGGCACCCGGCCGAGACGCTCGAGGCGGTCGCGTATGATATCCCGATCGCGGGCTGGCGCGGCCGACATGTAAACCCCTTGCGCTTGTGGTCCGCGCGAGCCGTCGATCCTCTGCGCCTCGAGGCGTTCAACATGGGTGATCACGCCGGCGCGTTATCGGAGCAGACGCGCGCCGAAGCGATTTCCAAGATCCTTTATCCCAGCGATTCGACCCCAGCTGGCCAAGAGCTGCGCCTGCGTCAGGAATATTTCTTTGTTTCAGCCTCGCTGCTGGATCTGGTGCAACGCCACGTGCGGACCGATGGAAACCTGTACTTCCTGCCCCTTCGAGCCGCGATTCAACTCAATGATACGCATCCCAGCATCGCAGTTCCGGAACTCATGCGTATCCTCGTCGACCTTCACCGCCTGCCGTGGCACGAGGCGTGGCGTATCACGGTCGGCACTTTTTCCTATACCAACCATACCCTTTTGCCTGAAGCGCTCGAAACCTGGCCAATCGACCTGTTCGGCCGCGTTCTCCCGCGGCACCTGGAGATCATCTATCGCATCAACACGGAGCATCTTGCGGCAGCAGCAACAGATCCGTCTGCTTCCGACTCGCTCGAATCGATCTCATTGATCGACGAGCGTCATGGTCGAAAGTTGAGAATGGGTCACCTTGCGTTTGTCGGCTCCCATCGCATTAACGGCGTCTCAGCGCTTCACACCGACCTGATGCGCAAGACCGTGTTCCGCGATCTGCACGCGATGTATCCCGATCGCATCGTCAACAAAACCAACGGAATCACATTCCGGCGCTGGCTGCTGCAGGCCAACCCTGATCTCACCAGAGTCGTTTGTGAGGTCTGCAGCGATGCCGTTCTGGATGATTTCACCCAAATGATCCATCTTGCTGACCGAGCCGACGACCCTGGGATTCAGGAACGGGTCAGAGCGGCCAAGCGCGCCAACAAGATAGCCCTCGCACGTCTGATCGGCGAACGCCTTGGTCTGCGGGTGGACCCGGATGCGCTATTCGACGTGCAGATCAAACGCGTCCATGAATACAAGCGCCAATTGCTGAATGTACTTGAGACGGTCGCGCTCTATCATGCGATCAGAGCCGAGCCCACTCGCAATTGGGTACCGCGGGTGAAGATATTTGCCGGAAAGGCGGCAGCGAACTACGCCCAGGCAAAGTTGATCATCAAGCTCATCAACGATGTGGCGAGGATCGTCAATGAGGATCCGCTCGCTCGCGATCTCCTGCGGGTCGTGTTCCTGCCCGATTACAACGTCAGTTTGGCAGAGAGGATTATTCCCGCTGCCGACCTATCAGAGCAGATTTCCACAGCGGGCATGGAAGCTTCCGGCACCGGCAACATGAAGCTTGCTTTGAACGGTGCGCTCACGATCGGCACGTTGGATGGAGCGAATGTCGAGATTCGCGATCACGTTGGCCCAGAGAATATCTTCATCTTCGGTTTGCGGGCGGACGAGGTCGCGGAGCGTCGGCGCACAGGCCCGCATGCAACCTCGGTGATTGCGTCATCTCCCGAGCTCGCGCAGGCCATTGACGCGATCGAGACCGGTGTTTTTTCACCCGACGATGTCGACCGCTTCGCCGCGCTTGTCAACGCGCTACGGCATTCCGACTACTACATGGTGACAGCGGATTTCGA
>VAZM01000066.1 GCA_005883135.1 Alphaproteobacteria bacterium | reverse complement strand
GGCTTGCTGCCCGGCCCGGCCGCGGCCGTGTTTTCTGGCAGGACGAAGCTCGACGGCGGATTCCGTTTCTCCGATAGCGGCGCGTTCGGCATCGACCGTCTGGAGCTGGCCTCCCAAACCGCCCGCCTCGATGCTCACGGCACCCTCACTGCGGATCGCGTCGCAGACTTCACAGTCTCAGCCCGCGCGGTGCCGACCGAGGGCGCCATCACCAAGGCGGCGGAGGCCGAGCTCGACAGCCTCGTCTTCGACGGCAGCCTCAGAGGTCCTCTCGCCCGCCCTCGCGTAAATGGCTCCCTCAAGGCCGCGGGCCTGCGCGCGCAAGGAAGTGCTCTCGACCGCATCGATGCGAGATTCAGCGCCGAGCCCGCCGGGCCGGACCCGAATGCCAGCCGCTTCGCCCTCAGTGTCGATGCGAGGGTCGAGGGCCTGTTGCTCGCCGACCCAGCCCTGCGTCGGGCGATCGGCTCGCGGGCCGCCCTCACCTTCCGCGGTACACTCCAGCCCGATAACATCGTCGAGGTGGCGACCTTCCGCATCGAGGGACCGACCGCCCAGGCCGCCTACGCCGGCAAAGTCGGCCAGAATACGCTGACCGGCACCGTTCAAGCCGCCTTGAGCGACATGGCCGTATTCTCCGACATCGCAGGTCGGCCGCTCGCCGGCAGTATCACGGCCAAGGCGAATCTGAGCGGCGACCCGGCCCGCAAGGCGGTGACCGCCGACATCGATTTGCGCACGCGGGCGCTCGCCCTCGGCCTGCCCGCCCTCGATCGCCTGCTCGGGCAGAGCCCACATTTCCGCGGGCGCCTCTCCCAGACCTATGACGGCTACACCTTCGACGACGCGCGCCTCGATGGGGCGGAGATCGTGGCCCGTTTGGAGGGACGCGCCACCGCGCGTCTCGCCGATGCCCGGCTCGACGTCGACCTCAAGGATCTCTCCGCACTCGAGCCGAAGCTCTCCGGTCGGGCCACCCTCGACGGGCGCCTCACCGGTACCCTCGAACGGCCAGATCTGGCCGCGACCCTCAGCGTAGCCGATGCCGAGGCGCTCGGCCGCCCGGTCCGCGACCTTCGCGTGGAGATGGCGCTGAAGGACCTCACCGGTGCGCTGGACGGCACACTTCGGCTGAGCGGTGAGATCGGCGGCAAGCCCCTTCGGGGCGGGATCCACTTCGGCCGGCCGGTGCCGCAAGCCTGGTCCCTCGACCACCTCGCCTTCAATCTCGGCTCCTGCACCATCGACGGGCGCGCCGTGGTCGATGCCAATACGCTCTTGACCGAGGGTGCACTGAACCTGTCTGCGGGCAACCTCGACGATCTCTCGGCTTTGGCGCTCACGCCGATGGCCGGCAGCCTCGAAGCGGCCATCACCCTGACCCGCGAGGGCGGCCGGCAGAATGCGGTGGTCCGCGCCCACGGCGCCGCCCTGCGCCGCGGTGATCTCGCATTGGCCCAGCTCGACGCCGGCCTGACGGGGCGCGATCTGCGCCAGCGCCCGGTGATTGACGGGCATCTAAATGCCGAGCGCCTCGTCGCGGCGGGCGAGAGCCTCGATAGCGTGCGGCTCACCGCGCAAGGCACTCCGTCGGCAAGCGACATCGTGCTGAAGGTCAAGGCCCGCGGCTTCGACCTGGATGGGGCGGCCCGCCTCGTGCCGGCCGAGCCCATCTGGATCGAGCTATCCCGCCTCACAGCAATTC
>VAZM01000065.1 GCA_005883135.1 Alphaproteobacteria bacterium | reverse complement strand
CCCGACATGGTTCGCGAACAGATAAAGGACACGCTTGCCGCGCGCGGCCTTACTGAGGAAGACATTCGGCGCATGTTGGAGGAGATAAAACGCCAGTCCGAAAGCCCATCGCGGGAGAGCCATTAGTAGCGGCGCGGGCGGTTGTGCGCTGAAATGCTGGTGCAGCTAGGCCAATGCAGTGCTGCCCGCGGCACCGATGACGGCGGCGCCGCCGCGATATTGCGCCACATCACCCAACCGCCTGCGCCAGCGGGATACACGCTGATGGGGTATTCCAGTTTGTTCTTCAGCAATGTCGGCCGGGATAATTAGCGCAGACCGCGGCGAGTTATCCCATCGCCTACCTGGCCGCTGCACACTCGCATCCCACCACGCGACGAACTCGGCTTGTTCGCGGATGAGAAGATCAACGCGCTTCCCAGCCAGGTGGCCAATTGCGTTGCTATACATCAAAGCGAAGCTGAAATAATCACGCCAATTCGTCTGCCGCTTCCTTCATGCGTGCGATCGCAGACCGAAGCGATTTCAGGTTTAAATCTGTACCCAGGCTACCCGTTAAGAGAGAGCAGTTGGCGAGCGCGAGGCAATGGGTGACCTCTCTGGCATCGCCGCACAATTTAGATAGCGCATTTCGCCTTATTTCGTCGTGCGTCTCAACCATCGGCCACCGCGGGCGAGTCAAAGAATCGGCCACCTTGGAATTAGGCAATTGCCCGGGTGGCTCCTTCCCCGTGCCCGCCCGCGACGCAGAGTGCCTCTTCGATACATGGACCGGCTCGAGCCCTCTCTCGCCTGCGCATCTCGTCTCGAATCCTCGATATGGCCAACTCGATGGTTTGGAGCTGCTCCTCGAGTCCACTCGATCCCCCAGTGGAGAGCCTCACCACGGCGTCGATCTTGGCCTGCTGAATCCGCTCCAACTGGCCGCTGATGTAATGACAGTTCATCGTCTTGTCCCTCTGTTGGGAAGAGAGTGCACCTGAAGCTCTCGGTCTTGTGTGACGCTAATCACACAATGTCGCTCAGCGAGACCTGCTCAGATGACCTCGTCCACTGGGCTGGTTCCGACTAACGGTGATTTCTCGGTGAGTTTGCCCTCTTTCCTTTACAGCTCCTCAAACAAACGATTTCAACCTGCCGATCTTCCCAGAAGAAGACGATGGGAAGCCTCCAGCGCGATTCCCGGCTTCCGGGTATCTGCGCCTGAAGCGTATTTGCGTTCATCGGTGTGGATCAGACTGACTCGTGCGGGCCTCGAGCTTATCCACGCGACCGGCGCGTCTCAACCATCGACGGTCACCACCGGCCCGTATTCGACGCCAAGCAGCTCGCATAGCGCTATAAGCTCGCGCTCGGCTTCCTGCGTATCCTTGCGTTGCCTCGCCACTGAGGTTCGCCATATCGCCGCGAAACCGCCCCGCAGCATGGACAACGCTGCCCGCAAGCTGTCTGCCGTGCACACGTCAGCCCTCAGCCGACGCGACACGCCGGTATTGATGAAAACCGCCGGCCGCCCGGCATGGCGCCGATGCTCCGCAAGATGCCGCTGCAGTACAAGCTGCGGGTCTTCGCCGGGGCCGTAAGCGATAAACAACGGCCGACGCGCGCCACGTTGCCGTTCGATTCCGTCGATGCGCTTGAGCACGGCCGCGATCTTCGGGTTCATTGCAGTGTCATTTCCGCTCGATCGGGGTACGCGTCCGGTGAAGGCCACGGGGTAGTTGCGCCGGGCGAGCGGGCTGCTCGATCAAGCAGCTTCAGCGGCGAGATTTTGTGGGCGCCAATTCCAGGGCAATAGATCAGCAATCCGCTTGGCGGGATAATCCGGCAATCGGGCGAGCACGTCTGCGAGCCAAGCCTGCGGATCGATGTCGTTGAGCTTGGCGGTCTCGATGAGAGTGTAGATGGCGCCGGCGCGATGGCCGCCTTCGTCCGAGCCTGCGAAGGTCCAATTCTTGCGCCCGACCGCGATGCAGCGCACGGCGCGCTCGGCGGCGTTGTTGGACATGCACAGACGACCATCGTCGAGGAAGCGGATGAGCGCGGTCCAGCGCTTGAGGCTGTAATCGATCGCCTTGGCGGTCTCGCTCTTTCTGGAGAGCTTGGCACGTTGCTGGCGCAGCCAGCTCTCCAGCTCGGCAACGAGCGGGCGGCTCCGCTCGTTGCGCACCGCGCGGCGCTGCCCGGCCGAGAGGCCGTTGATCTCGCGCTCGATGGCGAACAAGGCATCGATGCGCTCGATCGCCTCGATTGCGATCGGCGCTTTCTGCAGCCGCGCCAGATCGAAGAACTTGCGCCGTCCATGCGCCCAGCACGCCGCCTCGATGATCGGTCCCGGCTTGCGTGCGGCCTCGTAGAGCCGGTTGAATCCGGCATAGGCATCTGCCTGCATCAGGCCGCTATAGCTCGCCAGATGACGCTCGGGATGCTCACCGCCGCGGTCGGGCGAATAGAAGAACGCCGCTGCCGGCGGGTCGAGCCCGCCGAACGGTTGGTCGTCACGCACATAAGCCCATAAGCGGCCCGTGCGGGTCTTGCCTTTAGCTTGAACCGGCACCGTCGTGTCGTCGGCATGGATCCGCTCCGCCGCGAAGACATGAGTCCGGATTGCTTCGACCAGTGGCCGCAACGTGGCTGCGCAGGCACCGACCCAATCGGCGAGCGTTGAGACGTCAAGTTCGATGCCTTCGCGCGCATAGGCGGCGCTCTGGCGGTTGAGCGGCAGATGCAGGCAGTACTTGGAGAACAATACATGCGCGAGCAGTCCCGGCCCGGCGCGCCCGCGCGCGATCGGATGCGAAGGCGCCGGCGGCTGGGTGATGCTTTCGCAGGACCGGCAGGAGAACTTCTCGCGCACGTGCTGGATCACTTTCCACCGGCGCGGGATGAGCTCCAGCGTCTCCGTCACATCCTCGCCGATCTTGTGCAAGGTCCCGCCGCAGCAGGGGCAGGCCGAAGGTGCAGGATAGACGATGCGTTCGCGCGGCAGATGTTCAGGCAGCGGCCGGCGCGCTGGCCTGCGGCGCTCGAAGGCCTGCACTTTGACCTTCTCGCAGCCGCTGCCATCTGCGCCTTGGTTTCCGCCTCTGAGGCATCCTCTTCCATGTCGGCCAGCCGGAACTCGAGCTGCTCAAGCAGCACGCCGCGCTCCGCGGACTGCCCGAACTTCTCGTGACGCAGCTTGGCGATTGTGAACTTCATCTGCTCGATCAGCAGCGCGCGGTGGCGGGCTTCGGCCTCGGCATTTTGCGCCTTCGCCTGCGCCACGATCAGCGCCTCGCGCTGCACGATGATCATCGCGTGCGCGGCAGCGAGGTCGGTCGGGAGCGAATCAGAAGTGGATGCCATGCAGAAACGGAATCACAAAGCACTGCGCTTGTGAATCGCAAACGTGATCACATCGCAATTCGCGTCTTTAGCCCGCTGCTTGCGGACGCCACGTGTGTTGCGGCAGCCGCCAGTCAATTCCTTCAAGCAAATATCCCAACTGCGCCGGGGTGATCGTCACGTGCCGATCTGCACCGTCGCGGGGAGCGGTCGCTGGCCACATGAACCGGCCTCGTTCCAACCGCTTCGCGAACAGACACATACCCTGGCCGTCATGCCACAGCACTTTGACGAGACCGCCACGCCGGCCGCGGAATACGAACAGATGCCCATTGTGCGGATTGCGCTTGAGTGTTTCCTGCACCAGCAGCGCCAGGCCATCGAAGCCCTTGCGCATGTCCGTGTGGCCGCTCGCCAGCCACACCTGCACGCCGCTCGGGACTGGAATCATCTCCGGCGCCTGATCTTCGCCAGCGAGGCTACCATCACCTCGACTGTCGAAGCATCGATTGCTCCAGTGATCCGCATTCGTACGCCGCCGCCGAACTCGATTTCGATCGAATCCGTCGTCCTCGGCAGGGCCGGTGCGGCGCCGGGCCCAGGCACAACCGCCACGGGCGAGAATGTCGGGGCCGTCCGCTCAGCGGCACACAGCTGCTGTCGCCATCGGAATAATTGGCTGACGTGAATGCCGGCAGCTCGCGCGACTTCGCAGGCTACGGCGCCAGGCTCCAGCGCCGCAGCAATTATCCGTTCTTTCTCGGAAATCAGCCATCGACGCCGGCGTTGCACCGACGTGATAACCTCAACCTGATTCTTCGTCATAGGACTATCTCTAGGATTAGTCCTATGACTTGCGATTCATGGGCAGGTCGGCAAGGTGGCCTTCACCGGATGCGTACGCAGTTCCTGGAGCTAGCGCGACAATGGCGCCAAATGGCCGGCCAGTGGGCTGAACTTTTGGCGGAACGTGGACGATAGGCCGCCTCAGTTGGCTGCTCGGCTTCAATTTTTGCGGCCATTGAGTCGGGGGCCGGATAGACAGCGCATC
>VAZM01000064.1:1149-5580 GCA_005883135.1 Alphaproteobacteria bacterium | reverse complement strand
ACATATTTATCAGTCTGCTTGCCGACTTCGCCTTCAGCGAAACCAGTGACGGATGGCGGTATGCCATAAGCCACCCAATGATTGACGGTGAAGCCGCCGCGGCCCTCCAGATCAGTCATGAAAATAATGAAGCTTTTGGTGCCATCCGGAACGTTGCTCCAGGACAGTTGCGGCGAAACATTGGAAAGTCCCTACCAGGGCTCGCACCGGCGAGCCCGTGTTAGCCAAACCTGCCGTGGATCAGTTTTTCGTCCTATCGACCAGCGCGCGGTCTTTGATCCACGGCATCATCTCGCGGAGCTTGGCGCCGACCTGCTCGATCGGGTGGGCTGCGCATTTGGCGCGCATCGCCTTGAACGAGGTCTGATTGACCTTGTTCTCCAGCATCCATTCCTTGACGAATTTTCCCGACTGAATATCGCCGAGAATATTTTTCATTTCGGCGCGAGTCTTGTCGTCGACCACGCGGGGGCCGGAGACATATTCGCCGTATTCGGCGGTGTTGGAGACCGAGTAGTTCATGGTGGCGATGCCGCCCTCGTAGATCAGGTCGACGATCAGCTTCACCTCGTGCACGCATTCGAAATAGGCCATTTCCGGCGCGTAGCCGGCTTCGACCAGCGTCTCATAGCCGGCCTTCATCAGCTCGACCAAGCCGCCGCACAGCACCGATTGTTCGCCGAACAGGTCGGTCTCGCATTCCTCACGGAAGCTGGTCTCGATGATGCCGGCACGCCCGCCGCCGATCGCCGCGCCATAGGATAGGCAGAGATCGTGAGCGTTGCCGGAAACGTCGCGGTGAATGGCAAGGAGGCATGGCACTCCGGCGCCACGCTGATATTCCGAGCGCACGGTGTGGCCCGGGCCCTTTGGCGCGATCATCATCACGTCGAGATCGCTGCGCGGCTCGATCAAGTTGAAATGGATATTGAGCCCGTGCGCGAACATCAGAGCTGAGCCCCGCTTCATGTTGCCGTGCAGATGATTGGTATAGATGTCGGCCTGCAATTCGTCGGGCGTGAGCATCATCATCACGTCGGCCCAGTTCGCGGCCTCGGCGACGTCCATGACCGGAAGCTTCTCGCCTTGCGCTTTTTTCACCCCCTGGGACGTCTTGCGCAGCGCCACGGCGACGTCCTTGACCCCGGAATCGCGTAAGTTGAGCGCATGGGCATGGCCCTGACTGCCGTAACCGATGATGGCGACCTTCTTGCCTTTGATCAGGTTCAGGTCGGCGTCGCGATCGTAGTAAACACGCATTTTTTTCCTCACCCTTGCTGCGGCCACATGGTCCAGATGCACATGGTCCAGATGAATGGCCCGGACGAATGGGCCGGCGCTATCCGCTGCAGCTTCTAGTGCCGCGAACCCGAAGTTCCCACAATTTACCGGCGTTCTCGGATGCGAACTTCGGGTTCAAAGGCGGCACTAGCACGGATAGATTTGCTAGTGTCCTTATCGATTCCGAAGTTCGTACGAGTGTGCCGCCAACGCTTACGAACTTCGGAATCGGGACACTAGTTTCTGCTCGCGGCGGCGACAAGCCCGCCGTGGCGGGCCTCGCGCCGCGCCGGCATGGCGCTGCCTTTGGCGACGCTTTTAGCCGCGCTGTCGAACTGGTCGCGGGCGCGGGCGATCTTGGCCTGGTTGCGCAGCGCCCAGTCGCCAAGCGTGGAGACCGGCTGCAACAGATCGCGCCCGAGGGCGGTCAAGGCATATTCAACGCGCGGCGGAACGGTGGCAAACACGGTGCGGGTAATGAGGCCGTCGCGCTCCAGGCCACGCAAAGTCAGGGTCAGCATCCGCTGCGAGATGCCGCCGATCGAACGGCGCAATTCGTTAAATCGCAACGGACCGCCGCCGAGCCGCGTCACCACCAGAACCGACCATTTGTCGCCGACCCGCGCCAGCACGTCGCTGACCGCGCGGCAGTCCGCGGGCAAATGCTTGTATCTAGGTTTCATCGATGTGCCTTCTTGGCGGAGCTTCGGGGTTACCTATTTGCCCCTAGTTACGACTTGTCACCAAGGGATTCAACATGCTCAGCTCAGCCCATCATGCGGCGCCGTTGCCGCGCATTGCCGTGATCGTCGGCGGTAATCGCAAAGAATCCATCAACCGCAAGCTGGCCGAAGCGCTGGTCCGGCTTGGCGCCGGCAAATTCGACGCGAGCTTCGCGCGCATCGACGATTTGCCGATGTTCAATCAGGACCATGAAGCCAATCTGCCGGCGGAAGTGGTGCGCTTCAAAAACGAACTGGCGCGCGCCGACGGCGTATTGATCGTCACCCCGGAACACGACCGTTCCATTCCCGCGGTGCTCAAGAACGCGGTCGATTGGGGAGCGCGGCCGTGGGGCAAGAATTCCTGGACCGGCAAGCCCGCTTTCATCACCGGGACCTCGCCCGGCGCCATCGGCAGCGCGCTGGCGCAGCAGCATCTGCGCTCGGTGATGACCGGGCTCGGCATGATTCTGCTTGGTGGCGAAGCTTATGTCAGCTTCAAGCCGAATCTGATCGACGAGCACGGCACCATCGGCGACGACAGCACCAAAAAGTTTCTGGCGGATTTCGTCGACCGCTTTGCGCTTCTGGTGAACCGGCTCGCGCCGGCGGCGCAGGCTTCGGCGGCATAATCGCCAAAGCCGATCCGTCCCGCCGATTTTTAGGTAGGTAAAATCAAAGATCCCGTCGCGGCGCATCACGTGCAACCGCGACAGGACCGAAGCCCGCGGGATGCCGGCAGCGGCTCTTAGGTCAGATCAAAAGAACTTATAGTTCAGCCCGCCGCGAAGGATGCCGTCGGTGAAATGGCTGTGGGTGCTGATTGGCCCCGCGGTCGTACTGGCGAAAGAGATCGCGCAAGAGATAACGCAGGTAGTTGCAGAGGCGCCCGGAGCTGTGGCGTCGAGGTGGCCAAGATCCATATACAGGCCCTCGATTTTCCAAGTCCAGTTACGTGCACCCCAGAAATCGATCACTCCCTCCGTGCCGTAGCCCACCACCCAACCGGTATTGACCTTGGAGTCACTGAAGGCTTGGGTCACGGATGGAAAGCCCGTCACAGCCGTCGTGAGCGTTCCGTTTATGCCTACCTTGCCGTAGGCCAGCCCCCCGGTGAGGTAGCTCATCACGTTGCCATTCCCCCACACATAACCGAGACGGACACGCACCGTGCCGAACCAGTCTATTTTTGTCTGGTAATCGGCGACCGTAGACCCGCTCGCACTAACGGGAGTCGGAATGATGCAAATTATTCCACAGCTGAATCCGGTAGCAGTGAAAGGAGTCGTAACCGGGCCGCTGTGATCCTTTTCGACGGCACCTTGAAAGTCGGCCTCAAGCCCTCCGACCCAAATGGGCGAGAACTGCCAGTTGTAGCCGATCTGACCACCGCCCATGAATCCGTTGGGGTACGTTCTGTTGGTAGGGGATAAACCGGGAGTAGAGAGACTCTCGCTGAAAGTTAGGCACAGCGCAGTACAGGCGGAAAGGCTAGTAGAGGGAACGTTGAAGTCGGTTTTAACATCGCCAAAGCTCGCTCCGGCATTCACGCCGACATACCAGCCGGTCCAGTTATAGACGGCGGGCGCGGGCATAGGCGCCGGACCTTTGACGGCCATATCGGCGGCCATGGCATGGGTCGCAAACAGCGTGGTGATCGCAGCAGCGCTAATAGCGAACTTATTCATGAAGGCATCCCCCAGGGACACTATTGAAGATCTCTTGTCTCAGAGAATACCAGAGAGCGCCCTTTTTGGCTGTGGCATTCGTGTTACACAGCACAAAAAATGCTCAATTGCAGGCCCGATTCTCTCTGAAATTATTGAGTTAAATCGCTGGACGGTCGCACTTCTTGGCTCGTTTCGACAGGCTGCGGCTATGGGTGAAGGCCTATCAGGCCACCGGGCCGGATTCGGGGACACCCATTGGCGCATCGGCGCTCACGCGCCCTGCGAATCAGCTCACATGCCTTCCGGGCCGCGCGCGATCGCGACGACGCCGGTGCGCGACACCTCGACCAGGCCCACCGGTAGCATCAGATTGATGAAGCTTTCGATCTTCTCGGATGCGCCGGTGATCTCGAACACGAAGTGTTCGGTGGTGGCGTCAATGACGCGGGCGCGAAAGGCGTCGGCGAGGCGGAGCGCTTCCATGCGGTGGTCGCCGGTGCCGCGCACTTTCACCATGGCGAGTTCGCGGGCGATCGCCGGGCCGCCGCTGCTCAGATCGACGACGCGATGCACCGGCACCAGACGATCGAGCTGATTTTTGATTTGTTCGAGCACCATCGCAGTGCCACGGGTGACGATGGTGATCCGCGACAGGTGCCTCTCATGCTCGGTTTCCGAAACCGTGAGCGAATCGATGTTGTAGCCGCGGCCTGAGAACAGGCCGATCACCCGCGCCAGCACGCCAGGCTCGTTGTCGA
>VAZM01000064.1:0-1115 GCA_005883135.1 Alphaproteobacteria bacterium | reverse complement strand
CCGGCTCGGTAGCCGTCATTGCTGGGTAATGGGTTGTCGTCGTGATGGTGCTCACGCTTCCTCCGAGTAGGGAATAGCGAATAGGGAATTAAGCTGAGTTTCTATTGCTACTCACCATTCGCTCTTTCAAACCAGCATCTTGCCTTTTTCGGTGACGGCGTCCTCGACGCGGGTGGTGGCGTCGCCGAGCAACATTTCATTATGCGCGCGGCCGGACGGAATCATCGGGAAGCAGTTTTCAGCCGGATCGACGACGCAGTCGAAAATCACCGGTTTATTGACCTCGATCATTTCCCGAATCTTGTCGTCGAGCTCGCCGGGATGTTCGCAGCGGATGCCGTGGGCGTGATAGGCCTCGGCGAGCTTGACGAAATCCGGCAGCGCTTCGGTGTAGGAATGCGAATAGCGGCCGCCGTGCAGGAGCTCCTGCCACTGCCGCACCATGCCCATGTACTGGTTGTTGATGACGAAAATCTTGATTGGCAGATCGTACTGCACCGCCGTCGACATTTCCTGCATGGTCATCAGCACCGAGGCTTCGCCGGCAATGTCGATGACGAGCGAGTCGGGGTGGGCGAGCTGCACGCCGACCGAGGCCGGCAGCCCGTAGCCCATGGTGCCGAGCCCGCCCGAGGTCATCCAGCGCGTCGGTTCCTGGAAGTGATAGAACTGCGCCGCCCACATCTGGTGCTGGCCGACTTCGGTGGTGATGTAGGTGTCGCGGTCCTTGGTGAGCTCGTACAGCCGCTGGATCGCATATTGCGGCTTGATGATTTCGTTGGAGTTGCGATAGGCCAACGACTTCTTGGCCCGCCACTTGGCGATCTGCGCCCACCACGCGTCCAGCGCCTTCTTATCGGGATTGGCGCTGCTGTGCCTCCACGCCCGTAACAGATCTTCGAGCACATGCGCACAATCGCCGATGATCGGCAGGTCGACCTTGACGTTCTTGTTGATCGACGACGGATCGATGTCGATGTGAATCTTCTTCGATCCCGGCGAAAACGCATCGAGCCGCCCAGTGATGCGGTCGTCGAAGCGCGAGCCGACCGCGATCATCAGATCGCAATCGTGCATCGCCCAGTTCGCCTCCCAGGTGCCGTGCATGCCGAGCA
>VAZM01000063.1:372-4700 GCA_005883135.1 Alphaproteobacteria bacterium | reverse complement strand
CCTTCCTCCGCCGTACGCGCCCGTGGATTTTCCGGCGTGGATCGAAGTCTATCTCGGCGGCCGATGGCATACCTTTGACCCGCGCAACAACGTCCCTCGGATCGGGCGTGTTCTCATCGCGCACGGTCGGGATGCCACCGATGTGCCTCTGACCCACGTCTTCGGTCCCGCACCTTGTCGGGCTTTCACGTTTGCGCAGAACAAGCGCCCCCGAGTTGATCTTCGCCGCGTACTCGTGAGTCAGTCAAAGCAGGGATCTGCTGGAAAAATGTTTGTGGGGGATTTAGGCTGTCCATGCCGGCAAGCGCCCGGTCGATCCGACCGCGCTAGCGGGGTGTTGCAAGCACTTGAGCAGACCAGGTTGCGATGCTCCTTGGCGAGACCTCCTGCTATGGCAGCCAAACGAAGGCCACCGTTCGATCCGAAATCCTTTCTCGCCAAAATCGGCGAGGGCCGAACCATATCCAAATATCGCAAGGACCAAATCGTCTTCTCGCAGGGCGATCCAGCGGATGCCGTATTCTATGTCCAGAAAGGCAAGGTCAAGGTCACTGTCGTTTCCGATCAAGGGAAAGAAGCGGTCGTCGCAATTCTTGGTGCGGACGAGTTCTGCGGCGAGGGTTGCCTGGCCGGACAGCCACGGCGCATGTCGACGGTCGGGGCGATGACAGAATGCATGGTCATGCGGCTGGAGAAAACGAGCATCATCCGCGTGCTCCGCGACGAGCCGGCGTTTTCCGAGATTTTTATCTCGCACCTTTTGGCCCGGACTATCCGGATCGAAGAAGACTTGGTGGACCAGCTCTTCAATTCCAGCGAGAAACGGCTGGCGCGACTGCTGCTGCTCTTGGCAAATTTTGGCAAAGAAGGGAGGCCCGAACCGATGATCGCAAAAATCAGTCAGGAGACGCTCGCGGAGATGATCGGCACGACCCGGTCCCGCGTCAGCTTTTTCATGAATAAATTTCGACGGTTGGGGTTCGTCAACTACAACGGCGGTGGACTGGAAGTTCACAGCTCATTGTTGAACGTGGTTCTGCACGACTAAGCGCAGCCGGGTGCTAATGCTTTTCGGCTAGATCGTAGAGCCGCTGGTAGTGTGGGACAATGCGTTGCAGAGCCCGATCGCAAGCATATGCACTCGACTGGCCGCGATGAAAACGGGAGACCGTCCACGTCGCGACACCGGTGTGATCGACGATTGGGACGACAACGATTCCCCAAGCCCTCTCGCATTGCGCGAAGTTGCGAAGCTCAGCGATGATCAACCGTTGGATCTCGTCTTTGGTCTTTGGGATTTTTTCCACGACACGAACCTGACCGACTTTTATTGCGATTATGCCAGCCGAGTGGCCGTCAGGCGCTCTCGAGGCACAAGACCGTTGAAGCCTTTGGGCCGCTGTCGATCACATTCGGCGCTTGCCCCCTGGCCGGCTTCACGGTCATTACGGAGGAGGTCGCCGGACAGGCACGGGCGTCGCGTCGATTATTCCATAGCCCTGGTTGAATGCCTCTCTGCGCTCTTCATAATGTTGATCAGATTCGAATGGGTACGCCCAAGGCTCGCTCCAGGAGCGTGAGCGACCCTCACTTGCGGCTTTTTGTCCGCGATTGTACTCGCGCACTTTTTGTTCGGCCGTTAGTTTGCCCACGCTCACCTCCAGCCATTTAACGCGAAGGGTAGTCAGCCGGGGAACGACTCACCTCGGATTATTGATAGCACTGATGGTCGCTGCCACGCCCAAGCACATTGCCATGGCGAGGCAGACTGCGAACGGCGAGAGCCACATCTTGCACTCTCCGAGCCCGTGATCACGTCATTTGACGCACTCTAGTCCAACCAAAAACGTCTGAGTCACGCGAATGAGATCATCGACTCTCGCTGTCATCCCATTATAGGCGGTGTCGCCAAATCGATACGTCCAATCTGTTGTCGCCCCGGGGGCAAGGAACCTAGGCGGGCCATTGCTCTCACGGTCTTTCGCTCGCCTTTCTTAAACCAACAACGGATGAAAGCGACTCGTCCAAGTAAACTCACAAGTCTTGCACAGCCAATGATGTTCAACGACGCATCCGGGAAAGTACCTGGACACCAATGGTCTTGCGGCCGGGAGGCAGCAGTGTGGACAACATTCGCTGCCGCGGTTTGTAGGCGCATCATCGTGCTGGGATCGCATAGAGGCTTTGACACGATGTTTCCACTGCCGTTCGGAGCGTCGATAAAATTCTAAAGGATAGACGACCATCTCGGTCTCCGCTCTCCAACCCCCACTCTCCAACCCGCCATGGGTCTGGACTTGTGTAGCTATCTATCTTGCGTCTTCTGGGCGCGCTCGGCGAGCGTGAGCCACCGGTCGGCCATTTCGACGAAAAACGATTTATGTGCGAAAGTGTAGGCTGCCTCCGCCAATCGAATGCACTCAGCGGCGTTGCTGCGTAACTGGTCGAAGCTGGGCAATTGCGCTTCCATTTCTATTCTGTGCTACTTGGCGATGTCAAAAATTTGGAACTCGAGAAGGGCGGGCTCGGGTGGCCCGCCCCGGTATCCTGTGGCGCCCTCTCGGTATGGGACGCGCCGCGCAGCGCGCGGACACGCACAGGATGCGGGGTGCTATGGCACTCGCATCCAAACACAACTCTATTTGGAGTGTTATTGCGCCTGCCGACGGCACCAGGACTGCCATTGCAGGGAAACGGAGACTTCGGTACGTCTGCGTTTTTTGGGCAGCTCTCGGACAAGCCGGTGCTTGCCCGTACCTGATCACATGGGGTACAGGGCGCAAAGCGCAATGGTTGGTCGAAAATTAAACGCTGGGCACCTTCTTGGCGTAGCGCAGTTCGCCAATTGGCGGCAGGTGGATGCGCTTCGAGTTCAGTCGAGCCGCTTGGCCATCTCGACGGAGGAGGCGCGGGCCCGCCCCGGGGGCGAGCGGATGTTTCAACTGCTGATCTCGCTAATTGGTGCGATTGTCCCCATATGCGTCGAGGATCGACCAATCAGTGCAACCCACGGCGCCGGCAAGGAGGAGGCCCGTTGTGCCTCCCGCCTGCCGTAGAAAGGGCGTGTCAAATGTTCACTGCGGACCAATTCCGAGCCAAAGCGGCCGAATTCAGGGCGTTGCTCACCAACATGGCGCGTTCGCCGAACGAAACGAGAGAATTCCGAGATCTTGAGCAGACCTACACGACGCTTGCCGAAAATGAAGAGTGGATGGCAGTCCATATCGATAAGACGATCCAACGGAGAAAGAATTACGACAACCGTACTGCCCTTGCCGAGGAAGAAGCGCAAATTTTGAAGTGCCTGGGCGCGGCTGTGCTTATGCGCTGGAATACCGTTCCCACGAAGGTCCAACGAGAGCTCTTCGACTGTGCTAGTGCCATCGGTGATCTGCAGCAAGCAACGCCGCTCAAGGGAAGGATAGCTCGCTTCCTTCACAATCATAAGAACGATCAGCAGAAATCGGACTAGGCCCGAGGGCTAGTATTAGGAAAGGACAGAGGATCCTTCGGGCGCAGCAAAAAAGAAAGCGGACCCCGACACAAAAGAAGGCCCCGCCGAAGCGGGGCCAGTAGGGCGACTTGGAAGTCCAGCCCCCGAAATGGAGCACGCGGCCGTGTTGATCTAAGACGCCCACGGGAACGCCGTCTGTATAAAATTGACCACTTCAACGAAAAGCCGGCCGGTGACGCGGGGGGTTATTGAGACAGCTTAGAGAAGGAATTTAATCCCAGTTCGCTGTCCTCTGATCCGTGAACGCCTTTCACAAGCGTCAGTGCATGCCTCTCTTCCGCAGTTGCTGAAAAACCACATTCTTTCTAAATGCATGAGCGCTCCCAATTTGAAACCCAAAAAGGACTGATTTGAGCGTTGTCTGCCACGATGGATTCGGCAGGGGTTTTGCCTCCATCGTTCGTTAAATTGTGAAAAGTATAAGGTGCTAACTGCTTGTTTGTTAAAGGGGGGATCAATGACTGCAATCTTGCTCGGACGCGCTTGCCCTAGCCGGCTCGGCCAGACGGCCATTGCCGCCGCCATCAAAGTTGGCCGTTTGACAAGAAACCGCATTCATGAGCGTCGCTCGCGACGATGATGATGAGGATCGGCGGACGAGCCGGTGCCGACCGGCATCGTGCGTGCATACGGGGTGATGCGTCCATGTGCCCCCCTTAAAGATCGAGCGTTGTGAGCAATTTTATACAGACACGGACGCAAAATCGGCTCAGACTTATTCATAAGGAGCGCTTCCAGTCATCAGCCCCCGACCCTAGACCGCCCCAGGACCCTCCCGATATCATCGGTTGGTGTCTGTCTAGTGTGAGTGTGT
>VAZM01000063.1:0-312 GCA_005883135.1 Alphaproteobacteria bacterium | reverse complement strand
GGTGTGGCGAGCTGCCGCTGGCGATGAAATCATAGAACAAGCGAAAAAGGGACGCGCTCGTGACTGTGGAGCACAGGAGCCACTTGATCGAGGAGTGCCACCGCCGAGCCGCTGAGGCCCGGCGTTTGTCTGACACCCAGGGCGGCTCGTTGGACGAGAGAGACGATCTCCTTGTAGTGGAACGGCGGTGGTTGTCGCTGGCGGCATGTTTCGGAAGCCAATTCGAGGGCCGTCGTTTATGCGAGTGACCATGACAACCGCTGATCCGCGCCCGATGTCATTGGCTCCTCTCGATGGAACGCCGGTCCGATT
>VAZM01000204.1:8436-11949 GCA_005883135.1 Alphaproteobacteria bacterium | reverse complement strand
CGTCGCATCTGAGGCCATTATTTCGGCGGCATGCCCCGGCGTACCCACCCCAAAAAGCTCGCCAATTTGCCTAGCTGGCGCGGCATCATCATTCGAGGACTTCGAGCCTGTGCCACTGCGAGATAGGCGGGATGGCGTGAGACGCGGCATTCGATGCTCATGCGCGAGACCGTTTCGCGCTCCAAAGGCTGAGTCCGATGCAGCGTGGAATGATCGAATATCAGCGCATCGCGGGGCTCCAGTTCGGGCACGATGCGATCCGTCGGCGGGAAATGTTCGGCGACCCATTCGTCCGTAAAGACGCCGGTTTCGGACGGCGGCAGCTCACGCATGCGCCGATGCGAGCCGCGCACCAGCTCGACCGAGGGCTGTTCACGGCCGACGGCCGTCAACGGCAGCCATATGTTGAAGCAAGGGTCGTAATGGGCGGTGCCACCCCCGTGGTAGTCCGTATGCCATTCAAGGCGTCTGTGCCAGTCGGTCAGGCGGCGGATGCTGCAAATATCAGTGACCAGCTCGCGCGCCAGCTCGGGGGCCACGCAGTGTTCGAGATTCGTCATCCAGATCGTCCCGACCAATATCCAATTTTCTCGCAGGCCTGCATCGCCGCCGCCGGCGTCGAGAAAAGCGAAAGCGTAGCCCACGATCTCCGCGATGCGACTAAATTGCCGATGGCTGAGAAAGCCGCGAACGATGGCTGCTCCGTCGGTCTCAAGTCTCAACGGCATCTCCCCCAACCCCGCGCACGCCCCAGCGAAGAAACTCGAACGCTAGCGAGGCAGACCTTTCCGGGACATGACGGCCGCATTACAAGCGCCATTGCCGCTGCTCTATTGTGGAAGTCATGCGTACTGCAGTACCCCTCAGCGGCACACCGCGGCTCTTTTTATTAGACTATGCGACCGCGCGTGCCGCGCCGCGGGACCAGCGCTCCGCATGGGGAGCCGACCGTTCGGGGAGGAATCGATGCAAATCAACGAAGCAAAATCGGCTGAACTAGTTGCGCGGCTGGAGACCCTGCCGTTTTCAAAGTGGCACCGGAATTTTTTTATCCTTGGCTTTCTCGGAGTGATGTTCGACGCGGCCGATTTTGCGCTGTTCGGCGCGGCGTTGCCGCCGATCGCCCGCGAGTTCGGACTGGGCCCGGCGCAGGCCGGCCTGATGGCCACGGTGGGCCTCGTCGGCGCCTTCGTCGGCGCACTGTTTTGGGGAACGGTGTCCGATTATATCGGCCGGCGTACGTCGTTCTCGGCGACCATTGGCATTTTCGCACTGTTCACCGGCCTTGTTGCGACCTCCTGGAACGTCGCTTCGCTCGCCGTCTTCCGTTTCCTCTCGAATTTCGGCCTTGGCGGCGAGGTGCCGGTCACCGCGACGCTGGGCGCGGAATTCAGCCCCGGCCGCATCCGCGGCGCCATGGCGGGAAATATGCTGACCGCCTTCCCCGTGGGACTGATCGTGGCGGCGGCGCTCAGCCTCACCATCTTGCCGACCTTCGGCTGGCGCGGCCTGTTCGCGGTCGGCATCGTGCCGGCGGTGCTGCTCTTCTTCGTGCGGCGCTACATGCCGGAATCGGTGCGTTACCTGCTGAGCAAGGGTCGCATCGCCGAAGCCGAGCAGACGGTTGCCGAGATCGAGCGCCAGGCGCTCGGGCGCGAGCGCACCAGCGACGAGCTCAAAGCCGTGCCGAAGGTCCACCCCGAGGTCGCGGTAAAAACCGGCGTGACCGTGCTCGAACTGTTCACGCAAGGCCGCGCCCGGCAAACCATCCTCATCTGGATCGTGTCCTTCGGTTTCTTCTGGTCCTCGAACGGCATTCTCTTCATGCTGCCGACAATTCTCACGCAGCAGGGCATTCCGCTATCGCAGGCGATCGCCTATCAGCTCGTGCAGGCGATCGGCGGCGTGCTCGGCTATACCGCCTGCAGCTTCTGGATCGATCGCTACGGCCGCAGGCCTGTGCTGTTCCTCTATTATTTCGTCGGCGCGTTTTTCCACCTGTGGTTTGCGATGTCGAGCGGCTTTACGACGTTCATCGCCGCGTTCCTGGTCGGCTGGGTCAATCCCGGGGTCTACGGCTCGACCGGCGTCTATGTCGGCGAACTTCACCCGACGCACATCCGCGCAACCGCGGTCGGCTGGTTCTTCGGTATCGGTCGCATCGGATCGTTCCTGGTGCCGACCGTCGTCGGCATCATGATCGCCTACGGACTCGGCAAATACACGCTCTACATGTTCGCGGTGAGCTTCTTCATCGCGTCGCTGGCGCTGCTTGCGATCGGAATCGAAACGAAGGGGCGCATTCTCGAGGAGATCACCGAGGCCAAGCCGGCAGCCGCTTGACCGCCTAGCCGAGGAATTCGCGCAGCAGGCCGACCGCCAGCTCGGGACACTCGATCACCGAGGCGTGCCGTGCGCGCGGCAGCCATGCGAGCTTCGCGCCAGCGATGTTGGCGGCGAGCCATCGCGCGGACTCAAGGAAGCTCGGGATGTCGTTCTCCCCGCACATGACCAGCGTCGGCGCCTTGATCTTGGCCGCGTCGGCACGAAGATCGGCGGCGCCGAGCGCCTCGCAGGCAAGGGCGTAGCCTTCGCCTGACGCCGTCCCGAGGGTCTCGCGCACGTAGCGCACGCCCGGCGGGTCTTCGGCAAGGCAGGCGTCGGAAAACCATATCTTCAGCAAGCCCGGCACCATCGCGCCCACGCCGGCGGTGCGCGCGGTCGCCGCGCGCTCGACCCACATGGCGCGCAGTTCGTCCGTGTAGCGCGGCGTGGTGTCGATGAGCACCAATTTTTCGACAGCGGTCGGATGGTTGGCGGCGAAATGCTGCGCGATGAGCCCTCCCAGCGAAATCCCCGCAATGCAGGCACGGGCGATGCCCCTCCCCCGCAGAATATCAGCGAGTTGCTGGGACAGGTCCGCGATGCCATAGGGCTCTTTCGGCACCGGAGTTTCGCCGTGACCAGGCAGGTCGTAACGCAGCAAGCTGAAGCGATCGGCCAGGGGCGCGGCGAAATCCCAGAACCTGTGATCGACGCCGAGGCAATGCAGCAGCACCAAAGGCGGACCGGTGCCCGTGGCGTAAACTCTAACGTCCCTCCCGTCCAACGCGCCCATGCGCAAGCCCCCCGTTTCTTGATCGGCCTATCGGCTATGCTCTACAAACTGGCCGCGGCAATCCAGCCAAATCCGTGCGCGACGATGCCCCGATGAAGATCGATATTTTCAATCATTTCGTGCCGAAGGTTTACTTCGACCGTTTGGCTGCGCTTATCCCAGGCCATCCCGTCCTATCCGCGTTCCCGAAGGTCAAGGCGTTGCTCGACGTCGACGCCCGGCGGCGTCTGATCGACGAATTCGGCGATATGCAGCACGTTCTCTCGCTTGCCAATCCGCCGCTCGAGCTCGTCGGGCCGCCGGAGGTGACGCCGGAGTTGGCGCGCATTGCCAACGACGCGCTGGCCGACCTCTGCAGGAAACATCCGGATCATTTCCCTGCCTTCGTCGCGGCG
>VAZM01000204.1:5402-8320 GCA_005883135.1 Alphaproteobacteria bacterium | reverse complement strand
GAGCCGCCCGGAATTGCGGCCGATCTTCCGGCGCATGGCCGAGCATGACCTGCCGGTCTGGATTCATCCCATTCGCGGGCCGCAATTTGCCGACTACGCAAGCGAACAGCTTTCCGAAGACGAGATCTGGTTCAGCTTCGGCTGGCCGTATGAGACCACAGCCTGCATGACACGGCTCATCTATTCCGGCCTGTTCGACGAATTGCCGCGGCTCAAGATCATCACGCATCACATGGGTGGGATGATCCCGTATTTCTCCGGCAAGATCACGCTCGGCTTCCGCCAGATCTTCGAGGGTACGCCGACGCGCAATCCGCTCGCCGAGGAGCGCGGCCTCAAGCGGCCGCCGATCGACTATTTCAAGATGCTCTATGCCGATACGGCGCTCAACGGCGGGAAGGCGGCCACGCGCTGCGGGCATGATTTCTTCGGCACCGCTTTCTGCCTGTTCGCGACCGATGCGCCGTTCGACGCCGAGGGAGGCCGCGGCCTCATCCGCAACACGATCGAGGCCGTCGCGGCGCTCGACATCGATGCGAGCGAACGCGAGCTGATTTTTTCCCGCAACGCCCGGGCGCTCCTCAAATTGCCGGGTACGACGAAAATCAAAGCAGGTGCCGCCTGATGAAGACGTTCAATACCACGGTGAAATTGCGCGACGGCGAGATGGGCGCCTATCTCGCCATTCCCGACAAGACGCCAGCCGGCGCGATCATTGCCATCATGGAGATATGGGGCGTCAACGACACCATGCGCCATCATGCGCATGAATTCGCCGAGGCCGGATTCATTTGCCTGGTGCCCGATCTGTTCTGGCGGCAGGAGCCGGGCGTCGAACTCTCCGACAAGAATCCCGAGCACGTAAAGAAGGCCTTCGACCTCTACTACGACTTCGACTACGACCTCGCCGTGCGCGACATGGAGGACACCTGGCACTATCTTGCCGGCCTCGAGGAGTGCAACGGCAAGGTCGGCGCGGTCGGCTACTGCCTCGGCGGCAAGCTTTGCTATCTGATGTGTTGCCGCACCGACATCGATTGCGCGGTTGCCTATTACGGCACCTATATCGAGCACCACATTCGCGAGGTGAAGACCTTGCACCGGCCATTCGTGCTGCACATGGCGATGAAGGATCGCTGGGTGCAGGCCGAGGTCAACGACCTGCTCGAGCGGCGGCTGTCGCCGAACCCGCTCGTGGAGATCCACAAGTATCCCAACGCGGACCATGCCTTCGCGCGCTACGGCGGCCGCACCTACAGCAAGCCGGAAGCCGACCGGGCACTGGCGCTGACGCTCGCGTTTTTCAACCGGCATCTGAAGTAAGGACTGCAGCGTGTGGGCTTAGGCATTGCCGCCGGCTCGCACTTAGCCCGCCCAAATGGAGCGCTCATCATGAGTTCGTCATCATTCGAAGCCGACTTCGAAGTCGCATCGCGGATCGCCCATGTTCAGCCGGTCAAGGGATTGCGGGACAAAGTCGATCCGCGCCACACCGCGCTGGTCGTCATCGACATGCAGAACGACTTCATTGCCGACGAAGGCCTGATTGCGCGCGAAGGTCGTGACGTCTCTGCGGCCAAGGACATGGCCGAGCATTTGCCAAAACTGATCAAGGCCGCGAGGGCTGCCGGCATCTTCGTGGTGTTCGTCCGCAATGTCTACACCAGCGAGCAGAATTTCTACCTGTCGGACGTCTGGCTGGAGCAGGCCGCGCGCAAGCGAGCCGGCGGGTATACCCGTATTCCGGTCTGTGCGGCCGGCTCTTGGGGCGGCGATTTTTATGGCGATGTCCGGCCGGAGCCGAATGATCCGATCGTCACCAAGCATCGCTACAGCGCATTCTACAACACGGATCTCGACACTATTCTGCGCGCCAACGGCATTCGCACGGTGGTATTCACGGGTGTCGTCACCAATGTCTGTGTGGAGACCAGCGCGCGCGAGGCGTTCGTCCGCGACTACTATGTCGTGGTGGCGAGCGACGGCACCGCCGCCTATGTGCAGGCCGACCACGACATGACGCTGAAGAACATCGATCGCTTCTTCGGCGAGATTTCCTCGATCGATGAGCTGACGGCGCTTTGGCCTGCGCGCAACACGCCAGGCCGCGGCCGATGAGTGCGGCGCGGTCGGAAATCCGCGACGGCATGCAGATCGAATGGGATGCCGCTATCCCCACGGATGACGGCATCGTCCTGCGCGGCGACGTATTCCGCCCCGCCGGCACGGGCAAATTCCCGGCGATCCTCAACTACGGGCCCTATGCCAAGGGCCACGCCTTCCAGGACAGCCGGAAATTCGCCTGGGAGCGGATGGTCAAGCAAAAGCCGGAAGTCGCCAGAGGAACGAGCAACACATATCAAAACTGGGAAGTCGTCGACCCGGAGAAGTGGGTCCCCGACGGCTATGCCATCGTGCGTGTCGATGCGCGCGGCACCGGCCGCTCGCCGGGTTATGTCGATCCGTGGTCGCCGCGCGAGACCCGAGACCTTTACCAATGCATCGAATGGGCCGCGTCGCAGGAGTGGTGTACCGGCAAGGTCGGCCTCAACGGCATTTCCTATTTTGCGATGAATGCATGGCAGGTTACCGCACTGTCGCCACCGCACTTGGCCGCCGTATGTGCCTGGGAGGGCGCGGCCGATCATTACCGCGAGACCTGTCATCATGGCGGCATCTATTCCGAATTCATCTCCAACTGGTATCCGCGTGCAATTCTTCCGGTGCAGCATGGGGTCGGGGACCGCGGGCCGCGCAGCCGCGTCACCGGCGAGCCGGTTGCCGGGCCCGAGACCCTGACGCCGGAACAGTTGGAAAAAAATCGGCGCGACATCATCGCCGGCGCACTCGCCCACCCTCTCGATGACGCGTATCACCGCGCGCGCACGCCCGATCTGGAGATGATCAATGTGCCGTTC
>VAZM01000204.1:0-5343 GCA_005883135.1 Alphaproteobacteria bacterium | reverse complement strand
GACCCTGACGCCGGAACAGTTGGAAAAAAATCGGCGCGACTTCATCGCCGGCCGCACTCGCCCACCCTCTCGATGACGCCTACCCACTGGCTGGAGTTCTATACCGATTATGGCGTCCGGCTGCAGAAGCGCTTCTTCGGCCATTTCTTGAAGGGCGAGGAGACCGGCTGGAATAAACAGCCGCGGGTGCAACTGCGCATCCGTCATCCGGAAGAGAAATTCATCGAGCGTCACGAGCATGAGTGGCCGCTCGCCCGCACCCAATGGACTAAGTTCTATCTCGAGGCGCAGCAACGCGCGCTCGTGCGTGAGCCTGCCGGGACGACGGCGCGCATCGACTACGAGGCGATGAGCGAGGGCTTGACTTTCAGCATGGGGCCGCTCAGGGAGCCGATGGAAATCACCGGGCCGGCGGCGGCGAAGCTTTTCATCTCCTCATCGACCGTGGACGCCGACCTCTGCCTCGTGCCGCGCGTGTTCGCGCCGGATGGGAGCGAAGTGACGTTCCAGGGTGCGCAGGATCCTCACACGCCGATTTCGCAGGGGTGGCTGCGTGCCTCGCATCGCAAGCTCGACGATGCGCGCAGCCTTCCCTACCGTCCCTTCCACGCGCATGATGAAGTTCAGCCGCTGACGCCGGGCGAACCGGTCGAGCTCGACATCGAATTGTGGCCAACGTGCATCGTGGTGCCGCCCGGCTATCGAGTCGCGCTGACGATCCGCGGCAATGATTATGAATATGGCGGCACGCCCGTGGTCGCGCCGCATGTCCCCTATCCGCTGCGCGGGGTTGGTCCGTTCACGCACAACGAGCCGCGCAATCGGCCGGCAGACGTCTTCGACGGCGTAAACACCCTGCACTTTGCCGAAAATCGCCGGCAGATCCAGTAAGCTGCTGAACCGCGGGCGTCATAGCGCGGGTGCGCCGGTTGATCCACTGACCGGCGCCTGGAATTCCCCTCCCCCCGGGGCCGAAGAGCAAAATCATGATTCGAACGCCGCTATGTGACCTCTTACAAATCGATCATCCGATCGCGCTTGGCGGCATGGGATCGGTCTACGCCCCTGAACTTGTGGCGGCCGTGTCCGGTGCGGGCGGCCTGGGAGCAATGGGCTGCCACTACTTGACGCCTGAGCAGGTTCACGTCGGGACGGCAGCGATTCGAAAGCTTACAAATCGACCATTCGCCTTGAACTTCCTCCTGTTCGATTTCGAGGAAGACGCTTTCGCATCGGCTCTCGCACTGCGCCCTGCCGTGATCGCCTTTGCCTGGCCATCGCCGGAGCAGGACGTAAAGCAATACGTGGAGCGCGCGCATGCCGCAGGCTGCAAGGTCACGTTCATGGCGGGCGGGGTACCAGAGGCCGTGCGGGCGGCGAAGGCCGGCGCCGACGTGATCATTGCGCAAGGTACCGAAGGCGGGGGTCATGTCGGCTGGCAAACGACGATGACGCTCGTACCCATGGTCGTGGACGCGGTCGCTCCCATTCCGGTGCTAGCGGCAGGTGGCATTGCCGATGGGCGTGGACTGGCGGCGGCGATCATGCTCGGCGCCGACGGCGTGCTGCTTGGCACCCGGTTCTTGGCGAGCACAGAATCCTCACTGCATCCCAATTTCAAGCAGGCCATTCTAGACAGCGACGGGCACGATACGCTTCTCTCGGAAATACCCGACGTCGCAGCTGGGCTGGTCTGGCCCGGCGCGATGTCACGCTCGCGACGCAACCGCTTCATCGAAAGGTGGGCAGGACGCGAGTGGGCATTGCGTCAGCGCCAAGTGGAGGCAAAGGCCGCATTGCAAGCGGCGCGCAAGACTGGCGAGGTCGAGGAAGCAGTCTTGTCGATGGGACAGGATGCCGGTCTTATTCATGACATCGCGCCTGCTGCGGAGATCGTCACCCGGATTGCCGAAGAAGCCGAACGCATATTGACTGACAGGGCTGCGCGGTTCATCGCAAAGTAACGCGGCCGCTGCCATCCCAAGACGCCGCACAGGAGGCTGAGCATGCCCGAGTGGTTCACCTCAAATCGTTTGCGCCTCTGGCTGCTGGCGAGCGCGGCGTTGATAGGTGGCGCCGGTCTCGGGACGGGCATCACGCTTGGCAGCGCGCCGCTGCCATTCGAGCCGCCGACGCTTCCGCCGGGGGTGACCGAGGCCGATTTCATCCTCTGCCACACGCCTTCGAGCGCCGGTTTTGGCGCGGGGCTCTTGCGCCTGGCCGCGACCCAGACCGAGGTGCCCGCGACCGAAATGCAAGCGGCCTCGCCGGCCCCTGATTTTGCCAATTCCTATCCGCCGCTGTGGGATGGTCTCGGCGCCCGCTCGTACAAGATCACCACCAATGACCCGCAGGCGCAGGCCTATTTCGACCAGGGGCTCAGCCTTACCTACGGCTTCAACCACGATGAGGCGCGCCGCGCCTTCCGCGAAGCGCAGCGCCGCGATCCCGACTGTGCGATGTGCTTCTGGGGCGAAGCGCTGGTGCTGGGGCCGAACATCAACATGCCGTTCCCCGAAGAGGCGGTCGCACCAGCTTATGCGGCGGCCCAGAAGGCGCAGGCGCTGGCTGCCAGCAATACGAAGAATCCCGTGACTGCCCGCGAGCGCGCGCTGATCACCGCGCTGGCGACGCGTTATTCGTCCGATCCGAAGGCCGACCGCGCGGTGCTCGATGCCGCCTACGCGGCGGCCATGGCCGAAGCGAGCAGGCTATTTCCGGACGACAACGACATCGCAGTTCTGTTCGCGGAAGCGACGATGGATTTGAGCCCGTGGGACTACTGGAAGCCGGGCGGCGCCGAGCCCAACCCGCAAAGTGCGCCGATCGTTCCGACGCTCGAGCGTGTGCTGGCCCGCGACCCGAAGCATCCGGGCGCCATGCACTATTACATCCACGCGGTCGAAGCGTCGGATCGCCCGCGGCGCGCCGAGGCGGCGGCCGACCGGCTGCGCGGCGCGCTACCGGGCGCCGGCCACATGGTGCACATGCCGAGCCATATCTATTACCGGATCGGCCGTTACTTAGATGCGCTCGCGGTGAACAAGGACGCGGTCGCCGCCGACGAGACCTATCTCAAGGCGTCGGACGCCCCGATGGGCGTCTATCGGCTCGGGTACTATCCGCACAACGTGCACTTCATTCTCGCGTCGGCCACCATGTCGGGCGACGGCCCGGCGGCGATCGCAGCCGCGGAGAAGCTCGCCAAGCTCATTCCGGACGACCGGTTGAAGAAGGCCCCCGGCGCACAGACCATCAAAGCGGCGATGTACTTCGCGCACGCCCAGTTCAGTACACCCGACACCATCCTGGCGTTGCCGGACGCGAGCGGCGCCGGACCCTACGTCAGCGCGATGCGGCACTACGCGCGCGGCGTCGCCCAGGCCCGCAAGGGTGATCTCGACGCGGCTTCGACGGAAGCAAACGCGATCGCCACGCTGGGGAGGACCGGCAACTTCGACGCCTTGAAGGAGGCCGGCATTCCGGCGCTCGACGTGCTCGCGCTGGCACAGAACGTGATCGAGGCCCGCGTTGCGCAGGCCAAAGGCGACAGCAAAACCGCAATTGCGAAGTTCGCCGCGGCGGCCACGCTGCAGGACCAGTTGCGCTATACCGAACCGCCGTACTGGTATTACCCGGTGCGGCAGTCGCTCGCGGCCGCGCTGCTGCAGGCTGGCCGGCTGGACGAGGCGCTTCAGCAGTTCCAGCAGGCGCTCAGGCGAGCGCCGAACAACGGCTGGACTTATTACGGGCTCGCCCAACTCCACAAGGCGCGCCGCGATGCCAAGGCGACACGCGCCGCCGAAGCGCAGCTCGCGAAGACCTGGATCGGCGACAAATCGCTGCTCGACATATCGAGGCTGTAAGGGTGCTCCAGCAAGGTCGGTTCTAGGCAATCTCGTAGATCGCCACTTCCGAGCTGATGCCGCGGAGCGCGCGGCTTTGCGCCACCGGGTTGTGGCCGTTGCTGCCGAGCACGTTGGCGCTGCGCGGGTTTTGCACCACCGGCGCCGTCGCCAGGATCGACTGCGACATCGCAAGCCCCTGGACGCGTGAGGCGATATTCACGGTTTGCCCGAAATAGTCCTGGCGCTCGTTCAGGTTCACCGCGAGGCAAGGACCTTCGTGGATGCCGATCTTGAGCAGCAGGTCCTCGCGGCCGTGGGTCTCGTTCAGCCGGCGCATCGCCTCGCGCATCTTTAGCGCGGCGGCCAGTGCATGGTCGGGCGTCAGGAAGGTCGCCATCACCGCGTCGCCAATGGTCTTGACCACGGCGCCGTCTTCGCTCGCGACGATGTCGTTCAGGGTGCGGAAATGCTCGCGCACCAGGTCGAAGGCGACCAGGTCGCCCACCCGCTCGTAAAGCTCGGTCGAGCCTTTGAGGTCGGTGAACAGGAAGGTGAGGCTGGTGATCTTCAGTCGCTGGTCGATGCCAAGCGTGTCGGTGCGATAGATCTCGCGGAAGGTCTGGTTGCTGAGCAGCCGCTTGGCATTGAGGAACGGCCGGCGCTTGCTGGTCAGCTCATGAAGGTCGTTGGCGGCGATCCACAGAGTGGGCAGCACGCGGGCTCCGGTCCGGTTGTCCAGCAACAATCGCAGCGGTCCGGGGCGCAATTCCAAGGTGCCGGTGGGCGCGAGCACGTTGTTATAGACCAGCTCCAGGTTCTGGCGCTCGCCGGCTGGCTCGCCCTTGACCTGGATGAATTGCGCGGCGTGCGTCACCGGCTCAAAGACGATGACGAATTGCG
The DNA here is from genome assembly GCA_005883135.1 of Alphaproteobacteria bacterium. GTDB lineage: Bacteria > Pseudomonadota > Alphaproteobacteria > Rhizobiales > Xanthobacteraceae > VAZQ01. The sequence continues at coordinate 595 of VAZM01000204.1, read as the reverse complement.
CCGGCAACTGCAGCGACAGGATCGCCTTGTCGCCCGCCGGCAGCTCGACGGCATCGAGGGAGAGCTGCTGGCACGTCGCCTCAAACTTCTCCTCGGGCAAATCGACACCGGTGCCCCAGAAGATCTGGCGGTGATATTCCCAGATCGGCAAGTCCTCGGGACTGTGGGCTGCGATCTTGCGCACGCGCGGGCTCACGGTGAAGCTCACCTCGACGAGATCGTCGAGCGTGGCCTCGCTCGAGACGGCGCAGAACGCGCAATAGTATTCGTTGGAGCGCACGGTCTGGAGCGTGGCGTTGGCGTCCAACACGCCGCCGCAGCTGGGGCAAAGCACGTTCCACGACATGTCGAGCAGCCCGATCTGGGTGGCATGCAGGAACGTCGTGATCGTTCGCTGCTCGTTGAGACCTTCGCGGCGGGCGAAGTCGAGCACGTTGATGCGGTTGAGCCGCCGATCCGGCGCCTCGTGGACCAGTCGCTCGAGCGCCGTAGCGCAGTCCGCATCAGCGGACTTGCACAGCACGTCGAATAGGGGGTGGGCTTCGCGCATGGTCGAACGTTACGCTCAAACATGGGGTCGAAGATACAGCGGTTC
>VAZM01000665.1 GCA_005883135.1 Alphaproteobacteria bacterium | reverse complement strand
TGAGCTGGTCGAGCAGCCGCTTGAAGCGGTCGCGGTCTTCGGCGAGATCGATCGCATCCGGCGAAGTGCCGAGGATGGGCACCTGCGCCGCTTCCAGCGCTTCGGCGAGCTTGAGCGGGGTCTGGCCGCCGAACTGCACGATGACGCCGTGCAAGCTGCCGTTGCCGCGCTCGCTGTCGATAATTTCGATGACGTCCTCAGCCGTCAGCGGCTCGAAATAGAGCCGGTCGGAGGTGTCGTAATCGGTCGACACCGTTTCCGGAGCAGTAATCGAATTCGATACCTTGACCGATGCGGTTGGGGCCGCCGCCAAGGATGATGACTTTTTTCTTCTCCGATGGCGCCGCTTCGTCCACGGCGCGGCCGGCGAACGGAGTCTCGTAGGTCGAATACATATAAGAGGTCGGCGAGGCGAACTCGGCGGCGCAGGTGTCGATGCGCTTATAGATCGGCCGCACATCGAGCTCGCGCCGGCGCCGTGCGACGTCCTCGGCGCTCGTGCCAGTGAGACGGCCGAGCCGCGCGTCGGAAAATCCCATCGCCTTTAGCCGGCGGAGCGCGGTTGCCGTCGTCGGCAAGCCTTTGGCCCGGATCTGCGCCTCCATGTCGACGATGGCGCGGATTTGCGCGAGAAACCATGGATCGATTCGGCACGCGGTGTGAATTTCGCCATCGCTCATGCCAAGCCGCATCGCCTGGGCCACTTTAAGAAGTCCGTCCGGAGACGGGGTGCCGAGCGCGGCGCGGATCGCGTTCTTGTCGTCGCCCTGGCCGAGGCCGGGGATCGCGATCTCGTCCAGTCCGGTCAGTCCGGTTTCCAGGGAACGCAACGCTTTCTGCAGGCTTTCGGCGAAGGTCCGGCCGATCGCCATCGCCTCGCCGACCGATTTCATCGAGGTGGTGAGCACCGGCTCGGCGCCGGGAAATTTCTCGAATGCAAAGCGCGGCACCTTGGTGACGATGTAATCGATGGTCGGCTCGAAGGATGCCGGCGTGGCGCCGCCGGTGATGTCGTTGGCGATCTCGTCGAGCGTGTAGCCGACGGCGAGCTTGGCCGCGACCTTGGCGATGGGAAAACCGGTGGCCTTCGACGCCAGCGCCGACGAGCGCGACACGCGCGGATTCATCTCGATCACCACCAGCCTACCGTCGGCCGGATTGACCGCGAATTGCACATTCGAGCCGCCGGTCTCCACCCCGATCTCGCGCAGCACCGCAATCGATGCGTCGCGCATCAGTTGATATTCTTTGTCGGTGAGCGTGAGCGCCGGCGCGATGGTGATGGAATCGCCGGTATGCACGCCCATCGGGTCGAGGTTCTCTATCGAGCAGACGATGATGCAATTGTCGTTCTTGTCGCGCACCACCTCCATTTCGAACTCTTTCCAGCCGAGCACCGATTCTTCGATCAGCACTTCGCTGGTCGGCGAGGCGTCGATGCTTGTTGTAGGCGATGCCGCCGCCGGTGCCGCCGAGCGTGAACGACGGCCGGATGATCGCCGGCAGGCCGATATCGTCGAGCGCTTGCAAGGCTCCGACCAAGGTCTTGACCTGGTGCGAGCGTGGCGTTGAGAGCCCGATCTTGGTCATCGCCTCGCGGAACAGCTTGCGGTCCTCCGCTTTGTCGATCGCGGCCGCGGTCGCCCCGATCATGGTGATGTCGTATTTCTCGAGCACGCCCATGCGGCGCAGCGACAGCGCGGTGTTGAGCGCGGTTTGCCCACCCATCGTCGGCAATAGCGCAAAGCCGCCCGGGACCACGTGGCGCTCCTTGGCGATAATCTTGGCGACGATTTCCGGCGTGATCGGCTCGACATAAGTCGCGTCGGCCAGATCCGGATCGGTCATGATCGTGGCCGGATTGGAGTTGACCAGCACGACGCGATAGCCCTCGGCCTTGAGCGCCTTGCAGGCTTGCGTGCCGGAATAATCGAACTCG
>VAZM01000203.1 GCA_005883135.1 Alphaproteobacteria bacterium | reverse complement strand
CCGTCGTCTTGAACGGCGGCAGCTCCTCGAAGCTCTGCCAGCCGTCGTCGAAGGCAATGCGCGCGAGCGGCTCATAGCGGCCCGACGCGTTCGACTGCGCACCCCGCCCGCGGCGGCGATCACCATCAACCGCGAGGTCGGCGTCGATGGGCGCTGCAAGGTCGGCAGCGGCAGGGCGCGTCTCGCGTGCCGGCCGACGTCCGAAGCCGCCCGCCGGCGCGGGGGATAATGGCCAGGAGGGGTTGGGCGCCGGCGGGCGTTTTACGGCTGCGGTGGAACGAGCCATGGCTCTATCCTGAGGGCGGCATTCATCCTGAGGGCGGCATTCATCCTGAGGGCGGCATTCGAACAAAACAAGAACATAGGGTCTCATGGCTTGCAATGCAAGCCTCGCCGTCACGGCTGCCACATACCTAGGCAGGACGGGACGGCCAAGGCGGGTAAAAATGTGATGGGCGACGCGCTGAGTGCTTGGCGACGTGGTGTTCTGATGTCGCACCTGGTTTGAGGACGTCGGTTCATGCTCAGCATCGTGATCGCCACCCGAGACAGCGAGCGCGGGCTGTTGCCGACGCTCGCGGCCCTGGTTGCCGGCGCAACGGCCGGGCTCGTCCGCGAGGTCATCGTCGCCGACGCAAATTCGCGCGACGCGACCGTTGCCATTGCCGACGAGGCCGGCTGCCGCGTGTCGGCCTCAGCGCTCCCGCACGGCGCGCGCCTCAAGGCGGCAGCCGGTGCGGCACGCGCGTCCTGGCTGCTCTTCCTTAAGTCTGGCGTCGTGCTCGAGGCGACTTGGGTCGAGGAAACCAGGCGTTTCATCGAGGAGGCCGGGCTAGGCAAGAATGCGCACGTCAGGGCCGCCGTGTTTCGTGCCGCCCCACGCGGTTCGGCCACGCTCGAAGCACTGGCGCTGCTCCGTGCCGCGCGGCCGGATGCAAGCCAAGGACTGGTGATCGCAAAATCGCTTTACGATGCGCTGGGCGGCCATCGCGACGTCCCGGCACCCGAGCGCGATCTCTTCCGCCGCCTCGGCCGGAAACGTCTCTTACGCCTGCGAACCGGGGCGATTCGGATTACTTGACTCAGTCAATAATATGTTTGACAATGTCACAAATCCGGCTTGCCATGGCAGCGACATCCACGACCGGTTTCGAATCGCGCGTCGGCGCGGTCCGCCGCTTCAATCGCCTCTACACGCGGCGCATCGGCGTGCTCGAGGACGGTTTTCTCGGAAGTCCCTACTCACTGACCCAGGCGCGCGTGCTCTACGAGCTTGCGCAGCGGCCCACGTCGACGGCAACCGAGGTCGCCGCCGACCTCGGGGTCGATCACGGCTATCTCAGTCGCATCCTGCGCGGCTTCATCGAGCGCGGCCTGGTCGTGAAAACCGCCTCGCCCGACGATCGACGGCAAAGCCTTTTGTCGCTGACCGCGAAAGGCCGCATGGCCTTTGCGCCCCTTGATGAGTATTCGCAGAACGAAGTCGCCGTGATGCTCGGCGCGCTATCGATTGCGGATCAGGAACGCGTGGTCGCCGCCATGCGCACCATCGAAGGTTCGCTGTGCGAAGCCCCGACACCGCAAATCCCTTACCTGCTGCGGACGCCACGTCCCGGCGACATGGGCTGGATCGTGTCTCGCCATGGCGCGCTCTATCGGGAAGAGTACGGCTGGGACGAGCGGCTCGAAGCGTTGATCGCAGAAATCGTTGCAAGCTTCGTCCGCAACCATGACCGCGAGCGTGAGCGCTGCTGGATCGCGGAGCGGGCGGGCGAGAACGTCGGGTCCGTCCTGCTGGTGCGGGAAACGGATGAAGTCGCGCGGCTGCGGCTCCTCCTGGTCGAGCCGAGAGCACGTGGCCTCGGCATCGGCGCCCGATTGGTCGAGGAGGCGGTGCGCTTTGCACGCGAGGCGCGCTACCGCAAGCTGACGCTGTGGACCCACACCGTGCTCACCGCCGCCCGCCGCGTCTACGAGCGAGCCGGCTTCAAGCTCACGCAGCAGTGGACGCACGACATGTTCGGCAAGCAGCTCAGCGCCGAGACGTGGGACCTCGAACTGCACCAGCAATGATGCGGATCGCGCGCATCGCTAGACGGTAGCGCCTTTGGCCTTCGCGCGGCGCAGGTGCTCGTCGAGCCGCGGCAGAATCTCGACGAAGTTGCAGGGGCGATACCGGTAGTCGAGCTGATGCACCAGGATTTCGTCCCAGGCATCGCGGCACGCACCCGGCGAGCCCGGCAGGCAGAACACATAGGTGGCGCCCGCAATGCCTGCGGTCGCGCGCGTCTGGATCGCCGAGGTGCCGATCTTGGCCTGGCTCACCAGCAAGAACATCGTCGCAAAGGCATCCATGCGCTTCTCGAACAACGGTTCGATTGCCTCCGGCGTCACGTCGCGTCCGGTGAAGCCGGTCCCGCCAGTGGTGATGACCACGTCGATTGTGGGGTCGGCGATCCATTGCTCGACCTGGGCGCGGATTTCGCCGATCTCATCCCGGACGATCGCACGTGCGGCCAGCACATGGCCGGCCCTTTCGATGCGCTCGGCCAACGTCGCGCCGGACTTGTCGTCTTCGAGCGCGCGAGTGTCGGAGATCGTGAGCACCGCGATCTTCAACGGTACGAACTGTCTGCTGCTGTCGATTCCCGCCATGGCGCCTACTCACTCAGACGCTGGTGCTTGCACGAAATGGCGCGCGTCGCGATGCGCCGAGCCTTCGGCTCGCTCCTCATGTCGCGGATATCAAAGCTGCGCTGCGGCAAAGGTGTTGCAGCTTGCGACCGAACCGGAGCGGAAGCCGGTATTGAACCAGCGTTGGCGCTGCTCGGAGCTCCCGTGGGTAAAAGAATCGGGAACCACGTAGCCCCGCGCCCGCCGCTGCAGCGTATCGTCGCCGATCGCGGCCGCGGTGCGTAACGCCGCCTCCACGTCGCCCGGTTCGATGAACGGTGGCTTGCCTTCGCTCTTGAGCATTTCGTTCTCGCGGTTCGCCCACACGCCGGCGAGGCAATCGGCCTGCAGCTCGACCTGCACCTGGATGTGATTGGCCGCCGCCTTGCTGTCGGCGGCGCGTTGCGCCTGTTGCGCCTTCGGCAGGACGCCCAGCAGGTTCTGCACGTGATGGCCGACCTCGTGCGCGATCACATAGGCCTGCGAGAACTGGCAGGTCCTGCTGCCGACGTCGCAGCCGCGAAAACGCGTCGCGATCTGATCGAAGAACGAAGTGTCGAGATAGACCTTCTGATCGGCTGGGCAGTAGAACGGTCCCATCGCGCTTTGCGCGGCTCCGCCGCAACTGGCATGCGTCGCGCCGCGATAGAGAACGAGGACCGGCGGGCGATAAGTTTTGCCGTCCTTGGCGAAGACTTGCTTCCACTGCAGCTCGGTGCTGCCGAGCACCTTGCTCACGAAGCGGCCCATATCATCCTGGGGAGCGCCAGTTGTGCGCCGCGCCGTGGGCGGCGCCTGCACCTTCGGCTGGCTGGGACCGGTCAAGATCTCGGCGCCGCCGATGAGCAAGCTCGGATCGATGCCGAGCGCCCAGCCGATGAGGCCGAGCGCCACGATCGCACCGATGCTCAATCCGCCGCCGCCGATCGGAAGGCCGAAACCACCTCCGCCGCCGCCAAAACCGCCCTCTTCGCGTCGATCCTCGACGTTGCCGCTTTCCGGCAGATCGTCCAAGCGCATCGCTCCGCCTCCTTGCCCGCGGCCGGTCACACCGTCGCCGCAGCGGTTGCTTTTCGGTTACCACCGCGCCGATCAACGCGCGGGCGCCAATATAGTTGCTAAGCATTCCTTTCCCAAGAGCCGTGCGCAGCCTTAAGCCGATTTTTACCCGCGGCCCTCATAGTCCGCGCCGTCGGTTGTAGGTCCCGCGTCACCGGCCGCGTCGCCTGAGTCAGAGTTCTGAGTCATGGTTGCATCGCGTCGCGGGGCGTCCGCTCGGGCGCCCCGCGTCAGTTTCACGGCAGGCGAGAGCGGCCGAATTTTCATCGGCGACTGCGTTGCCGAGATGGCAAAGCTGCCGGCGGAATCGGTCGACCTGGTGTTTGCCGATCCGCCCTATAACCTGCAGCTGCAAGGCGACCTCAAGCGTCCCGACGATTCGCGCGTCGACGCGGTCGACGATGACTGGGACAAGTTTTCGAGTTTTTCCGCTTACGACGATTTCACCCGCGCCTGGCTCATCGCATGCCGGCGCGTGATGAAGCGCGAGGCGACGCTGTGGGTGATCGGCTCCTATCACAACATTTTCCGCGTCGGCGCGCTGCTGCAGGATTTGCGCTTCTGGATCCTCAACGACGTGGTGTGGCGCAAATCGAATCCGATGCCGAATTTTCGCGGGAGGCGCTTCACCAACGCGCACGAGACGCTGATCTGGGCGGCGCGCGAACCGGGCGGCAAGGGCTATACCTTCAATTACGAAGCGCTCAAGGCCGGCAACGACGGCGTGCAGATGCGCTCGGACTGG
>VAZM01000202.1:3901-7838 GCA_005883135.1 Alphaproteobacteria bacterium | reverse complement strand
GGCGCATCGCGCTGTCGGGCGGTAGCCTCCGGCCTCCTGGACCGGTCGGCGGACCTCATTTTGGCTCTTTGGCGAGAGCGCGCGGAACCTATGGATGCGACCGGCCGAAGTCAAGGATGCCGACGCGAGCACGAACCACCAGCCTACGAAAAAGAACTCCTGCCGTAACCAGCTCGTGAGCTCGGCTTAGAGAGCCTGGATTCGCTGAATCCGAAATCTCACTTCGAAACCTGCGCATTGCGATCGGGGTTATCATCGACAACAGTCTGGCCCGTGCTAGACCCAGTTCTCATCTTCGTCGGATTCGTGTTCGCGCTCGCGGGGTTCATCAAGGGCGTGATTGGCCTGGGCCTTCCGACGATCTCCATGGGCCTGCTGGCAGTCGTGATGCCGCCGGTGCACGCGGCTGCCATCCTTATCTTGCCGTCACTCATTACCAACGTCTGGCAGATGCTGGCCGGTCCAGCGCTTTCTGTCGTACTTCGTCGGCTATGGCCGATGCTGCTCGCGGTTTGCCTCGGCACCTGGGCGGGCCTCGGGCTGATGACGGCTACAACCGCTCGCTTCGGCACGGCGCTGCTGGGTATTGCGCTAGCTCTATACGCGATCACGGGGCTTGCAGCGCTCCGGCTGTTCGTTCCCAAACCGTGGGAGCCGATATTTTCGCCGATCGTTGGAGCCATCACTGGATTGATCACCGCTGCGACGGGGGTCTTGGTGATCCCGGCAGTTCCCTACTTGCAAGCCATCGGCTTGGACAAAGACGAACTCGTGCAGGCGCTTGGACTTTCATTTACTGTCTCGACCATCGCGCTTGCGATCAATGTAGGCCTCGAAGGGGAACTTCGGCTCGCCATCGCCAGCGACACGATCGCAGGTCTGGCACTCGCCTGCGTGGGAATGTGGATCGGGCAGACAATCCGCCTGCGAATGTCGCCGGCGGATTTCCGCAAATGGTTCTTTATCGGTCTGATGGCGCTCGGACTCTATCTGGCGGTACGTTCCCTCTTATAGTTATGAGATCGTCTCGGCGGGTCTGCGAAGGGCCAAAACCGACACCAGCAAAACTTGAGAAGCATGATCGGCCGGGTAGAATGATCGTCATGAGCGGACCACTACCGACCGCGAGAGTGGCGCGCCATTTCAACATACCGCCGGAACGCTTATTCGAGGCCTGGCTCGATACGAGCGTCATCGGCCAATGGATGTTCGGGCCAAATGTGCGCGACGAACAGATCGTAAGCCTCTCGAATGACCCGCGCGTAGGGGGCAAGTTCTCCTTTGTGGTCCGGCGCCAAACGAATGAACTCGATCACGTTGGAACATACAAAGAAATTATACGGCCATACCGGCTGGTGTTTTCTTGGGGTGTTGCGATTGCTGGAAAATCAGATGGCGAGACTCTGGTCGCGATCGACATTAAGCCGCATGAAAAGGGTTCGGAGCTTATCTTGACTCATGAGCTGGCCCCTAATTGGGCCAACTTCACTGAACAGGCCGCGCAGGCCTGGGCGAAGATGCTCGACGCACTATCCAAGAACGTCACGTAAATTACAGCGCAGGCAACGGTCTGCTCCGGCCATTTTCATCAGACCGAATCGCTTCCGACGCTCGCAGATGTCCGCTTCACCGCAAAAGTGCACATCCATTGTGAGTACACGTTAATTCGCCGCGGCGACGGCTCCCTCGGGCGACACGAGCCGATATCCGACACCGAGTTCGGTCAACAGGATGCGCGGCTGGGTCGGATCGACCTCGATCTTCTGCCGCAGCTTGCGCACGAAGATGCGCAGATAATGCGTGTCGTGCAGGTGCGGCGAGCCCCAGACCTCCTTGAGCAGGAACTGGTGGGTGACGACGTTTCCCGCGTGCTGCGCCAAGAGCTGCAGCAGCCGATATTCCTTCGGCGTGAGCATGACGCGCGCGCCGTTGATGGTCACGATCCGCGCGGCGAGATCGATCGTGAGCGGTCCGACCTTGACCACCGGCTCGCCGGAGGAGACGCGCACCTGGCGCCGCATCGCCGCATGCGCGCGCGCCAAGAGCTCCGCCATCCCGAACGGCTTGACGACGTAGTCGTCGGCCCCGCTCTCCAGCAGGCGCACCTTCTCCGCCTCATTCGATCGCACCGAGAGCACGATGAGCGGAACGCTCGACCACGCCCGCAGGCGCTCGAGCACCTCGGAGCCGTCCATGTCGGGCAATCCGAGGTCGAGAATGACGAGATCGGGCGGCTTGAGCGTCGCCCAACGCAGCGCATCGGCACCGGTCTCTGCGTCCTGCACCGAAAAGCCGTCGAGCTCGAGACCTGCGCGCAGGAAGCGGCGGATCTGCACTTCGTCGTCGACGACGAGGACAACGGGATTGGTTTCAGTCATCGGGGCCGACCTCGGGTTGGCTCGCAGGCGTTGCAAAGGGCAGGTGGATGGAAACCGTGGCGCCGCGATCGGCGCCCGCGCTCGCGGCCTCGATCTTGCCGCCGTTGGCGCTAACGAACGCCTTTGCGATCCACAAGCCGAGACCGGAGCCCGATGTCGTCGTCGCGTGACGGGGGCCGCGGAAAAACCGCTCGCCGACGTGCGCGTTCTCCTGCGCGGTGAGGCCCGCGCCCTCATCATGGACCGACAGCACGACGTCATGGCCGTTGCGCTTGGCGGCCACCGTGATCGGCGAACCCGGGGGCGAATACTTGGCGGCGTTGTCGACGATTTGTCCGAAGGCCTGCTCGACCAGCACGGGATCGACGTAGATGAAGGGAAGATTGGAATCCATGTCCAGTGAGACCTGGTGCCCGGAAAGCCGCCGCCGCCGGCGCTCGAGCGCGGCATTGACGATATCCTGCGGCTCGATCCATTCCTGCCGCGGCCTGATCTGCTCGCGGCTGATGCGGGTCGCATCGAGCAGGTTTTGGATGTCGTTGTTGAGGCGCTCCGCCTCGTCGCGCACCACCCCCGTCAATGAGGTCAGCCGCTCGTCCTTGCCGATCAGCGCGGATTTGCTCAGCACCGTGGCGGCGCCGAGAATCGACGCCAGCGGCGTGCGCAATTCGTGCGAAACCGAACCGATCAGTGCCTCGCGCAGCAACTCGGTCTCGGAACGCATTTTCGCATCGTTGAGCGCGCGGGCGACGTCGAGGCGCTCGAGCGTCGCGGCAGCGTCCGACAGCAGGTCGTTCACACGCTGGCGGACTTCATCGATGGCACCCGCCGGAACGCTGCCGAGATCGATGGCAATGACGCCGAAGTCGGCGTTCTTTTGCGACACACGGCGGACCAGCCAGATATCGCCGGCGCCGTCGTCCACGGTCGTGGCGGCCGTGCGGCCGGCTTGCACCTCTGCAATGGCCGCATGTACGCGCTGCGACAGCGCCTCCTGCTCGGGCTTGGCATCGCGATCGGAGCCCGCCCCGAAGAGCACCACCTTGCGCTGGACGAGACTCGCCAGGTGCTCCTCGATCGCGAGGTAGATATCCGCGGCCGATGACGCCCCCGCCAGTCGGCGCGAGAAGGCGTAGAGATCGCCCATTTCCTTCTCGCGCTTTTTGGCGAGCTCGGTCTGCTTCTTCATCGAATTTGCAAGGTGGCTCGTCACCCCGGCCACCACCATGAACAAGAGGAGATTGAGAATCTCGTTCGGCCGCGAGAGATAGAAGCTGTAGTACGGTGAAAAGAAAAAATATCCCGACCAGAGCACGCCGGCGACCGCCGCGACCAGCGCTGGAATGAGCCCGAGATGCCAGCCCGCGAGCAGCACCGGGAGGAGGTAGATGACCGAGCCGCGGCGAACCTCGAGCGACTGCGTCAGCCCGTAGACCACGACCGTGGTCACGGCCACCATCGCCAGCGCAATGAGGCTGCCGCGCAACTCGCGTCGAACCACATCCATTCCAACCACGGATCGTCCTCCTGCGCCCGGTTGAGCGCGGTGGGAGAATCCA
>VAZM01000202.1:0-3785 GCA_005883135.1 Alphaproteobacteria bacterium | reverse complement strand
AATCCGACGGCGCAAGCCAAAGCAGGAGAACGAGATGAAGCGCTCGATCGCAGTCGCAGCAATGCTGTTGATGATGCCGGTTGGCGCTGGGGCCCAGGATGCGATCCCAGCTCTCAAGGGCACGTGGCTGGGAACTGGCAAAATTCTCCTATTCGGGACCACCGAGCATCTCTCCGGATTGCCGCAGAATGCAGTCGTGCGCGACCTCGAGGTGACCCATACGGTCACCGGCCAGGATGGCCGGCTCATCTGGGGCACGACATCGTCCGCCAACAACGACAGCAAGGAACCGTTCGCCTGGGCCTCGGACAACAAGACCATCGAGGGCGTCGATTCCGACGGCTATTACCGAATCACACTCATGTCGGCCGACCGGTTCGAGAAATGTTACGTCCAAAACGCCACGGGGCCGCGGCATGCCATCGTTGCTACCTGCTTCATGATGGATCGGGTGAAGAACTAGCTCGGGACGAGCTGCCCACCCGCGCAGCAACAACTCGAAAACTCGGATCGCCTGTTCGCCTGGAGGTTCACCGCGCATTCTTTTCGCAGAGCCGCGCTGCTCAGAAATTGACGGTCGAAAAAGATTTGACGTTGTCTCTTGGGCCGCCGCCTGACGATCTAGCAGCTTCCATGTTTCTGAATAGGTCGATGGAACTAAACTGGATTGCCTTACGATTGCTGCCGTATATGCGGCGGCCACAACGCCTAGGTGCCGTATCCTCTTTCTGCATGGCGAGCGCAAATGTGCGCATTCCGAACGTTTGCACGTTAGACATCGCTCGCAGAAATTGTTCTCATGGCAATTCTCGACTCACCTCCTGCGCTCGCCGAAATTTGCTACATGAGACGTCGCGGTTTCATCAAATTGGTTCTTGGGACGGCACTTAGCTGGCCTTTGACAGGCCAGGCGCAGCAGCGCGACGTCGTACGCAGAATTAGCGTGCTCCAGGCGTTCGACGCGATCGATCCGGAGGCGCAGCGCCGCATCCGCGCTTTCCGGCAGGGTCTCCAGGAGTTGGGCTGGATCGAAGGCCACAACCTACGACTTGACTATCGCTGGGGCGGGACCAATCCCGAACGCATACGAGCATTTGCCGCCGAGCTCGTCAGGAGTGGGCCTGACGTCATTTTGGCCAGCACCACGTTGGTTTTGCAGCTGTTGCAGCGGGAGACTCGAACGATACCAATCGTGTTCACACAACTCTCCGACCCGATCGGGGACGGGATCGTGCAAAATCTAGCGCAGCCAGGCGGCAACATTACCGGCCTCACCTCTGCTGAACAGCCTGCGCTGGCTCCTAGATCGTTGGAGCTGCTCACCGAGCTTGCTCCTCGCACTGTCCGTGTAACGATCCTTGTCAACCCGGATCAACCGTCCCACGTGGCGAGGTGGCAAGTCATCGAGCGGGCCGCAGGCTCAATGGGCGTCCAGGTGAGAGCGGCCGAGGTTCGCAGGGCTGCTGAAATTACGCCGGCCATGGACGCCGCGGCACGAGAGTCTAACGCCGGCCTCGTCGTGCTGCCGGATGCCGTCACGACTGTCTATCGTACGCTAATTATCGGGCTGGCCGCCAGGCATCGATTGCCCGCAATCTATCCGGCTCGTTTCAACGTGGTGTCGGGCGGCCTAATGTCCTATGGCGCCGATTCGATAGACCAATACCGACAGGCTGCGTTGTATGTCGATAGGATTCTGCGCGGCGCGAAGCCCGGCGACTTGCCCGTGGGCGAGCCGACGCGGCTCGAGCTCGTGATCAATCTCAAAACCGCGAAAGCGCTCGGCTTGGATATACCGCCCGTGCTGCGTCGTGAGGCCGACGAGATCATCGAGTGAGGCGATCTTTGTTGGAGCGTACGAGTCTGCCCATAGGGAGCGTAGTCCTAGACGAACTTTATCTTCCTATCGGAGCGTGATCGGGTCACTCTTTCTTGCGGCTGCCAAGGACCTCGCGCAATTTCAACGCAACCTCGTTTAGCCGATAGGGCTTGCTCACCGTGATGATTTCAGGGTCAAGCCCTCGACGGAGCACCGAGTAGTCCAAATGGCCCGATGCATATACCACCTTTAATTCGGGTCGCAGCCGCCGCGCCTCAGCCACAAGTTGAGGGCCATGCATGCCGCTGTCGGGCATAAAAAGGTCTGTGAATAGGAGATCGATGTGCCCGTCTTGGCCCAGAATCTCCAACGCCTCCCGGCCGTTACGGGCCGCCAGCACGCGATACCCCAGACCCTCCATCATGTTTTTAGCGGTGGAGAGCACCAGGTCGTCGTCATCGACGATCAGGATCGTTTCGCCGCCAGGTAAGGAAGGTTGCATGCGACAATCTCAACAACGTCTGCTCACCGGTCGCTACTCATGTCGTCCTGCATCAGCCGAAGATTGGACCCAAAAACTCACGACTTGCCTCTTTCACTCATGACGATGCGAACGAGATCGGCGATATTCTTGGCCCCAAGCTTATCCATGATGTGCGCACGATGGATCTCGATGGTGCGGGGACTGATCCCCAACTGGGTGGCAGCTTCCTTGCTAGAGGCGCCGATCACGAGCTGGGCCAGTACTTCGGCTTCGCGCTTGGTCAATGATTTGCGACCGGCAAACTCGGTGGGCACTCCGTTCACTACATTGTCACCGCGCCGTGCGGTCCACGCGGCAATCGCAGCTTGCACGGCGGCGGAAACCGTACTTGCACGGAACGGTTTTTCGATGAAATCGAGGGCGCCGTACTTGATCGCTTCGACCGCCATCGGAATGTCGCCCACGCCCGAAATCATGAGAATGGGGACCGGATAGTGCTCGCCATTCAGGTTCTTGAGGATGTCGAGTCCTGATTGGCCGGGAAGGTTCACGTCGAGTAGCACACAGGCCGGCTCTCGAGCGCGTGCCGCGGCGAGAAACGATTGACCTTCGGCAAAGCAGGTTACTTCATAGCCATTGCGGCGAAGAATGGCTCACAGCGTCTCGCCGACCGACGGATCATCGTCCACGACGAAGATCTCGCCCCGGGACGCTCCCTCCTCAGACATATTCACATCCCATATCGCGCCAAGTCGAGCTTCGTCACTTGCTATGACGATTCCCTCACGGCGCGCCTATCGCGCCGAGCGCACGACCTTCCTCCGATATGGCTCATCACCGAATGTGACCGCGTCAGGGTATAGCCTGCGCAATCTTTATTTTGGGTGGCTATACCCATACGAGGTTACGGAAACAAGAAAAATTCGACGTCGCTCACCCCGCCTCAAGTGAATCTTTCGCAACGTTACCGAGTTGAGCTGCTCCCCGCCTTTATTCACGCATATTGCAAATCGTAAATCATTCAATGGCTTAGCTCGACCACCTCGAGGTCGCAGATTACGCCATACGCTAGTGCCGTCGCGGGAGCGCCAGCTCTTCGCCTGGAAATAGCTCAGGGGCTGGAGGTTCGGGAGAGTCCAGCGCGGACGCTCACTTCATCCAAGGCAGCTCAAGAAAATGTTGCGTGGAGCACCCTCGCGAGACCACTCTTTCGATACGGTTTAGTAATCAAGGGGGCATCCAAATCAACGTCGATACCGGCCGTCGCTTCGATACCCGGGAAACCCGACGCATACACCACCTTGAGCCCAGGCCGTTTCATTCGGGCCAACTTAGCAAGTTCTTTCCCATTCATTGCGCCGGGCATGATGATGTCGGTGAACAACAGATCGATCTTGGTGTGCCGATCCAGCATGTCCAGCGCCGACTCGGCATTGTGCGCCGTCAATGTCTGATACCCAAGTGCTTCCAACTGGAGAACGG
>VAZM01000201.1 GCA_005883135.1 Alphaproteobacteria bacterium | reverse complement strand
CGGGTCTTTGGAGGACTTGACCTCCGCTCGGTTGGGCGCCGGCGCCGGGATCGTCCTCCCAGCCGTTGATCACTCCCCTCGGCTGCGCCCCTCGTTCCGTAGAGACCGCGCGTGCCTTGCGCCCGCTGCTTCGCGCGGCCGACTTCTTTGCGGCGCGCTTGGATCGCTTCTTGGCCATGGCCATCTCTCCTTGCTGCATTGCCGACATGACACACCGGCGAGGCGAACCCGCCGTGGTAGCGGCTTCGCCATTATCCTCCGTTCACGGCCGATGCCGAGGTGAGATAGATCACGTTGGGTTGAAGGTCTTGGCGCTCAGTCCGCTCGTTGCGACGGCACTAACGTTCGCTTAGTTCGCTCGTCATGGCCGGGCTTGTCCCGGTCATCCACTCTTTCTCGCATCAGAGAAAAATAAGACGTGGATGCCCGGCACAAGGCCGGGCATGACGATGCCTCAACATCAATCGGCGTTGGTATTACGCCTTCGCTTCGTCGTGCATCGTGTGTTGGCGGAGTTTTCTTGCAAACCACCATGCCAGGGCGGGCAGCGCAACGGCGGTTCCCGCAAACAGCGGCACGGCGGTGAAGCGGTCGAAGACGAACGCGCCCGCGGCGACACCGATCATCTGGCCGAGATAGATCGCCGAGGAGAAGATCGCGACCGCCGTGCCCCGCGCTTGCGGCGTCATTTGCGTGGCATTGGTCTGCAGCGTGTTATGCAGCGCATAGAAGCCGAGCCCGATCGCGGTGACCGCGATGGGCGCGAGCCACCAATGCGCGCTGATCGCCAAGGTCAGGTAGGCGAGCCCCAGAAGCGTCCCGCCGAATATCGCGAGTCCTGCCTGTCCGAACCGGTTCACGAGCAGCGACACGCAGGCGGCATAAAGGAGCCCGCCGACCCCGAACGTGCCGACGATCAGCCCGATCGCTCCGAACGTGAGCCCGAACCGCAGATGCAAATCCGCGCCGACATAGGCGAAGGCGCCCCAGGCGATGCTCGCCTCGATGAACACCGCGAGGATGACGAGCCGCGCCCACGGATTCGAGAAGAGGGCGCGGTAACCGGCTCTGAATCCCGGCGTGGTTTCGGCCGAGTGGCGCGCCGCGCGGGTGCGCGGGTTGACGAGAAGCTCGAAGACGAGCCCGGCCGTCGCCAGCGCGAACATGGCCGCGAGCACGAAGAATACGTTGCGCCAGCCGAACAGGTCGCCGAGCACGCCGCCGGCGGCTTGGCCGAACAGCTGGCCGGAAATCTGCCCGGTCAGATAGCGCCCGAGGATCGGCTGACGGCGCTCGTAGGGTGTGACGTCGCCGACATAGGCCATCGAGAGCGGAATGATCCATCCGGCCGCCGCGCCCGAAGCGAAGCGCGCAACGGCGAGGGCCGACAGCGATTGCACCGTGCCGCACAGCGCCACCAGGATCGAGCCGAGCGCGCACATCACCGCGACTGTGCGATACTTGCCGAACCGGTCTCCGACCGGGCCGATGACGAGCTGGATCGAGCCGTGGCTCACGGCATAGGCGGCGACGATGATCGAGGCCGCTCCTACCGTGGTGCCGAAATCGGCGGCGATCTGCGGCAGGAGCGAGTCGGTGACCCGCACCATCGCCTGGCTCGCGAACCCCGCGCCCGCCAGCAGGATGATGGAGCGCGTCGGCACCTCTCGGGCTGGCGACGAGTTCATAGGAATGGCGCGGATTTTCTATTCATCCACGTCTTTCTTTCCTTAGACGGTAAAGACGTGGATGGCCGGAACAAGTCCGGCCATGACGCGGATGGGTCAGGATCATCACAGAACTTCGTTGTACGCGCATCCGGTTCTAGGCGTTGACAGGGCGCAGCGCGGCGGGCTTTTTACCGCGAAATTTGCGGAACGACGCAACAATGATCGGCAAGACATACCAGCCATCCGCGGTCGAGGGGCGCATCTACGCCGCGTGGGAGGAGGCGGGTGCGTTCCGTTGCGGCCGGCCGGAGCGGCGCGACGCGCGGCCTTACTGCATCGTCATTCCGCCGCCCAACGTCACCGGCTCGCTGCACATGGGGCATGCGCTCAACAACACGCTCCAGGACATACTCGCCCGCTTCGAGCGCATGCGCGGGCGCGACGTGCTCTGGCAGCCGGGCACCGATCACGCCGGCATCGCCACGCAGATGGTGGTCGAGCGCCAGCTGATGGAGCGGCAGGAGCCGCCGCGGCGCGTGCTCGGGCGGGAAAAATTCCTCGAGAAGGTGTGGGCGTGGAAGGCCGAGGCCGGCGGCACCATCACGCAGCAGCTCAGGCGGCTCGGCGCCTCCTGCGACTGGTCGCGCGAGCGCTTCACCATGGACGAGGGGCTCTCGCGCGCGGTGCGCAAAGTGTTCGTGGAGCTTTATCGCGCCGGCCTCATCTACAAGGACAAGCGGCTGGTCAACTGGGACCCGAAGCTCGTCACCGCCATCTCCGACCTCGAAGTGCAGCAGGTCGAGATCAAGGGACACTTGTGGCACATCCGTTATCCGCTCGAAGGCGCCGCGTTCGATCCGGACGATCCCCCGACCTTCATCACCGTGGCGACCACGCGGCCGGAGACCATGCTCGGGGACGTCGCGGTCGCGGTGCATCCCGACGACGAGCGCTACCGGCATCTCGTCGGCCGGCGCGCGGTGCTGCCGCTCGTCGGCCGGAGCATTCCGATCATCGCCGATGAATATTCCGATCCGGAGAAGGGCACCGGCGCGGTGAAGATCACGCCCGCGCACGACTTCAACGACTTCGAGGTGGGACGGCGGCACGACGTGCCGCTCGTCAACGTGCTCGACGCGCAAGCGCATCTCAAGCTTGCAGGCAACGAGGCATTTCTGCGCGACGTGCCGAGCTCGCCGGAGCTCGATGCGACCTTGGCGTATGACGGTCTTGATCGCTTCGCCGTGCGCAAGGAGATCGTGCACCGGTTGGAGGCGGCGGCGCTGCTCGCGAAGATCGAGTCACACACGCACACGGTGCCGCACGGCGACCGCTCGGCTGTCGTGATCGAGCCTTTTCTGACCGATCAATGGTACGTCGACGCCAAGGCGCTGGCGGCACCCGCCATCGCGGCGGTGCGCGGCGCTCGCACCGTGTTCGTGCCGCGCAATTGGGAGGCGACCTATTTCAATTGGATGGAGAACATCCAGCCGTGGTGCATCTCGCGCCAGCTGTGGTGGGGGCACCAGATTCCGGCTTGGTATGGGCCGGACGGCAAAGTGTTTGTCGCCGAGAGCGAGGACGAGGCGCGAAGCCAGGCCATAGCCCACTACGTCGCCGACGGCACGATCTCCAGCGAAGCCGCCGCCGGGGTTCGCCGCGGCAACTCGGCGTTGCTCACGCGCGACGAGGACGTGCTCGACACCTGGTTCTCCTCCGCCCTCTGGCCGTTTTCAACGCTGGGCTGGCCCGACACCACGCCTGAGCTCGCGCGCTACTACCCGACCGACGTGCTGGTGACCGGCTTCGACATCATCTTCTTCTGGGTCGCGCGCATGATGATGATGGGCCTGCATTTCATGGCCGAGGTGCCGTTCCACACCGTCTACATCCACGCACTCGTGCGCGACGAGCGCGGCGCCAAAATGTCGAAGTCGAAAGGCAACGTCATCGATCCGCTCGAGCTGATCGATGAATACGGGGCCGACGCGCTGCGCTTCACGCTGGCGGCGATGGCGGCGCAGGGACGCGACATCAAGCTTTCCACCCAGCGCGTCGAGGGCTACCGCAACTTCGCGACCAAGCTGTGGAACGCCTGCCGGTTCGCGGAGATGAACCGCTGCGTCACGGTGCCGGGCTTCGACCCGAGATCGGCCAAAGAGACGCTCAACCACTGGATCGCGCACGAGACCGGCAAAGCGGTGCGCGAGATCACCGAGGCGATCGAGGTCTACAAGTTCAACGAAGCGGCGGGGGCGGCGTACCGGTTCGTGTGGAATATTTTCTGCGACTGGTATCTCGAATTGGCCAAACCCGTGCTGCAAGGCGCCGACGGTTCGGCCAAGGATGAAACGCGCGCGATGACGGCCTGGGTGCGCGACGAGATCCTCAAGCTCCTGCATCCCTTCACCCCGTTCGTCACCGAAGAGCTCTGGCGCGTGACGGCCCAGGATGGCTTCGCCCGCGACGGTTTGCTCGCGCTCGCGCCATGGCCGAAGCTCGAGGGGCTCGATAACCTCGAAGCCGAGGCCGAGATCGGCTGGGTGATCGACCTCGTGACCGCCATCCGCTCCGTGCGCGCCGAAATGAACATCGCACCGGCGACCGAGATTCCGCTGGTGCTGGCGGGATCGCCGGCGACGCAGGCGAGGGCAGGGCGGTGGGGCGAGTTCGTGCGGCGGCTCGCGCGCCTCTCCGAGATTTCGTTCGCCGAGCACGCGCCGCCGGGTGCCGTCCAGTTGATCGTGCGCGGGGAGGTCGCGGCGCTGCCGCTCAAGGGTGTGATCGATTTTTCCGCCGAGAAAGCGCGCTTGGAG
>VAZM01000200.1 GCA_005883135.1 Alphaproteobacteria bacterium | reverse complement strand
GTCAACGCGAATCAAGCTGCTGCGCGCCTCACGATTTGCGACTTACGAAAAAGGCCTCCAGCACGCGGCCTTCCTTGGTGTCGACGTTGCACGGGCCATCCAAGGTGTACTCGCTTCCCAATGCTTTCACGCTCGCCGCGGATGCAAGCACGCGATTCGGCTCGCTCGCCCCCTCCATGCGCGCGGCGATGTTGACCGTATCGCCCCAGACGTCATAGGCGAACTTGCGCGTTCCGATCACTCCGGCCATGACCGGGCCGGAATGCAGCCCCACCCGGATCGTGAAGGGGACCGGCAAGCGCGGTCGCAATCGCGCAGTCGCTGCAACCATGTCGAGCGCGAATTTCGCCGCCAAGCGAGCATGGTTCGAACGCGGCGTCGGCAGACCGCAAACTGCCATATAGTTGTCGCCGATCGTCTTGATCTTCTCGATCCCGACCTCTTCCGCGAGTCTGTCGAACTCGCTGAACAACTGATTGAGGCAGGCGACGATTTCATAGGCCTTCATCCGCGCCGTAATCTTGCCGAAGCCGACGATGTCGGCAAAAATGACCGTGGTGTCGTCGAAATGATCGGCGATGTTGCTTTCCCCGTTGCGCAGCCGGGTCGCGATCTCGGCCGGCAGAATGTTGCGCAATAGGTTCTCGGAGTGGCGCTTTTCGCTCTCGACCTTACCGACATATTCGTTTTCCAACGCCCGGAGCGAGTGTCTGCGCAGAGCCGCCCCGATTCGCGCGCGTAAAATCGTGGGGTTGAACGGTTTTGGCAGATAGTCGTCGGCGCCGAGCTCGATGCATTGCGACACCTTCTCAGCGTCAGTGTCGGCGCTGATCATGACGACCGGGATGTCCCGATTGTCCGGGTCGCTCTTGATCACTTTGAGCACCTCGTCCCCGTTCAAATCCGGCATCATCAAGTCGAGCAGGACGAGGCTGAATCTCTCCTTTTCGATCAGTGCGAGCGCCTCGTTTCCACCGGCCGCGCTGGAGATCCGCTCGTGGCCATCGCTTTCGAGCAGCAACTGCAGGGTATATCGATTGTCCTCGTTGTCATCGACGATGAGGATGCCTGGGAGTTCCGTTGCCATGCGCACCTCGCGCTCTTCTTGCTCGGCTAATCACGTTGGCGGCCGTTGGGCGGCGGACGGAGGCGCCCACATCATAGCTTCTGCCGCGCCGGCTTCCAGGGCATGTTTGCATCGCATGAACTGGGCACGACCTCCGTTCGTTCCTGCAGTTTGCGTCGTTCAAGAGGTCAGAGCATCAACCGAACCCCTCGCCGAGATCGCGGTAGACGTCGAGCGCCTCGCGGTGCAGCGAGCGCGCCCTCGCGAGATCGCCGGCGAAGAGCCGAGCGGAGGCGAGCGCGCTCAGGCAGCGCGCCAACGTCTTCGTGGTTCCAAACGGACGCAACAACGCGTGCGCCTTGTGCAGCAGGTCCTCTCCTTGATCGGCACTGTCGGGCAACAGCCGCGTCGTGCCGGCCCGCAACAATACGCGGCCCTCGTGAAAGCCGTCACCAAGATTGCGATAGAGATTGGCGGCGCGCATGGCCTCCTCGTAATCGGCGGGATCGTCGAGCTCCCTCACGTCGCCGGCCTGCCACGAGAGGAGCCGCGCCGCGACGTCGGGCGGCGTCGCCTTTCCGGCCTTCTCGAGCGCCGTCGTGACCCAGCGCCGGTGCTCCAGGATCAGGCCTAGCTCCGCCCAGAGCACGTGGCTGTGCGCGACAAGCTCCAGCCCGACTGCGCCATCGCCGTCCGGCCCGAACGCCCATTCCAGTGCGCCACGCAAATTGTCGATGTCGGGCTCGTAGCGTGCGACCCACTGCCGCGTCGGCATCGTCTCCCATTCGGCCGTCGCCTGCGCGAGGCGCGCGGCGAAGTGCTCGGCATGGCGGCGGCGCAGGCGCGCAGCATCGGCGAGCTTCTCGACTGCGTAGTATCGAGTCGACTCGAGCAGCCCATAGCGGCATTCGCTGCCGCCGAGATCGGCTTGAACCAAAGACTTCTCGACGAGCGACAACAAGAGATCTCCGATCGCTCCCGGTGGCGCTTCCTCGCCGGCAGCGACGGCGATGATAGAGGCGAGCGTGGCGCCGCCGAGGAAAACCGACAGGCGGGCGACCAGCGTCTTCTCCGCCTCGCTGAGCAGCCCGTAACTCCAGTCGATCAGCGCATGCAGCGTCTGCTGACGCGGTAACGCGGTGCGGCTGCCGCCGGTCAGGAGTTGGAAGCGTGCATCAAGTCCGTCGGCGAGTTGCTCCACCGGCAAGACTTTCAACCGCGGCACCGCCAGCTCGATCGCCAGCGGAATACCATCGAGCCGCCGGCATATCGATGCGACGGTTGCGGCATTGGCATCGGTGAGCGCAAATCCGCAGCCGAGCGCGGTGGCGCGCTCGACGAAAAGACGCACGGCGGCGTAATCGGGGGCGCGCGCCGCCGTCACCGCCTCACTCGGCTGCGGTGCAGGCAATGAGGGCACGCGAATGATGCTTTCTCCCGCGATCGCCAGCCGCTCGCGACTCGACGCGAGGATGGACACGCGCGGGCACATTCGCATCAGCGCTTCGACTACACGCGCAGCTTCGGCGATGACATGCTCGCAATTGTCGATGATCAGGAGCAGCTGTCGCGTCCGCAGCGTCGACACCAGCGCGTCCAGAGCACCGGCCGTGGCGTTCAGATTGGCGCCGAGGACCTCGCCGATGATCGAGGTTACGAGCTGCGCGTCGTTGAGCGGGGCGAGCTCGGCAAGCCATACGCCGTCAGGATAGCGCTCGAGCAGGCCGCGGCCGGCCTCGATCGAAAGCCGGGTCTTGCCGACGCCGCCCGATCCGGTGAGCGTCACCAGCCGATGGCTGCTCAGCTGCGCCTTGATCTCCGCGAGATCAGCTTCACGTCCGATCAAGCTGGTCAACTGCTGGGGGAGATTGTTGCGCGCGGCGTCGAACGCGGCAGACGGCGGGGCGCTTCGGTCGGGGGGGTCCGTTTTGGCCTCCCCGCCGCCCGCGCGCTCAACGGGCGCCACGAAGCGATAGCCGCGTCCGGCGACAGTGAGGAGGTAACGCTCGCCGTCGCCGGCCGCGGCCAGCACCTTGCTTCCACCACGACGCCGGGCCAGACTTCGGCCATGAGCTCGTCCTTGGTCACCAACTGCCCGTGGCGGCGGACCAGCGTCAGCAGAATTTCGAACGCGCGCTGGCCGAGCGTGACCGGGACACCGTGGGCCAGCAGCTCGCGCCGCGCTACCAGCAAACGGAATGGTCCGAACGCGAAGGCGTCGCTCATCGGACTTACTCCGATGACGCCGCCAGCGGCTCGACGAACCGCAGCGTCAGCCGATTGCGGCCGTCGCGCCGTTCGTAATCCATCCCGTTCGCAAAGCTGCGCATCAGATGGATTCCCAGGTCGCCGACCTTCGCCTCGTCAAGCGAGGCCGCCGGCACCGGCCCCGGCGCGCGGGTGGGATCGAATTGCCGGCCGTTGTCCTCGATGCGGGCGACCAGGGTTCCGTAATTGCGCTCGAGCTCGACAGCGATCACGCTCGCGTCGGCACCGCCGTACATGATGATGTTGGCGACCGCCTCTTCCAGACAAAGCTGAACGGCAAACGACACGTCCGGCGAGGTGCCCTGTCGGGTGAACCCTTCGATCCAGCCGGCCAGCCGCTCTAGTTCGGCAACGTCGTTGCGCAACACCAGGCGACTTGCTCCTGCATTCGACATCGCAATCATGATGCCAGCGCGGCCATCGCAGCGGCTTCGGTTTGGTAGATGGGAATGAGCGCATCCATCCCGGCGGTCTTGAGCACCTTGGCCACGTTGTTATCGGGGCAGACGACGACCAGACTTCCACTGTTGCTCTTGACGATTTTGGCCGCGACCAGGAGCACGCGAATACCGTAGGAGGCGAGGAAGTTCACGGCGGAAAGATCGACGACAATCTTCTGCTTTTCCGTGGCGATCTTGTTGAACGGCAGCTCGACGACCACCGCTCCCGTAGTATCGAAGCGCCCGCGCAGAACGACCTTGGTGATGCCGCCGGCGAGATCGTCAGCCGAGATGTCCATGCAGCGCCTGTCGGTTCGCCACCTGTGAGCAGTCATAGCGGCATTCGCTTCCTTGCGGAATGCCGAAAGCGATCCCGCTCAGAACATTTCAGAACGATTCAGTCGGCAAGACGCTCGGCCGCTGCCTGGTTCCCTTTGGCATTCGAGGCCCACAGGCGGACCCAAACTTCACGCATCCCAAAAGCGGCAATCCTGAAGTAACGGACTCTCCGCCTTTGCCGCAACATGGTTTACAGTCCCCCTCCCGGCATGACGCGGAATAGCAAGGTGAGCGGCAATCGGCCGATGGGAGCTTCGCCCCGCATCCTCGTTGTCGATGACAACGACGACAATCTCTATACGTTGAAGCTTCATCTCGATCTCGAGGGCTATACGGAGATCGAAACGGCGCGTGACGGCGAGGAGGCGATCGCGCGCCTCAAGGCGAGCGCGTTCGATCTCGTCCTGCTCGATGTCATGATGCCGAAGGTCGACGGCTTTGAGGTGCTCAGCTGGCTGAGAGACCAGACGAGGCTGCGCGATCTGCCCGTAATCATGATCTCGGCGTTGACCGAGATGAACAGCATGGCGCGCTGCATCGAACTCGGCGCCATTGACTATCTGCTCAAGCCGTTCAACCCGGTTTTGCTGAAAGCCCGGCTCGGCGCAACGCTCGAGAAGAAGCGGTTGCGGGACGAGGTCGATGCCCATCTCGCCCGCCTGCAGGAGGAACTCGATTCTGCGCGCCGGCTGCAGATGGCGATGGTGCCCCAGTCGTTTCCGGCCCCCACCCCGGACTTTCCCATCGACCTGTGCGCGAGCATGGAACCGGCGCGCGAGGTAGGGGGCGATCTCTACGATTTCTTCCTCACCCAGGACGGAATGTTGTGCTTCCTGGTCGGCGATGTCTCGGGCAAGGGCATGGCCGCGGCGCTGTTCATGGCGCGCACCAAGAGTCTCATTCGCATCGCCACTGATCTCATGCGACCACGGCAGGGCTCGTCGGCAGCCCCGGCCGAGATCATCGCGCGCGTCAACCGCGAACTTTGCGAGAACAACGGCGACATGATGTTCGTGACGTTGTTCTTCGCGATGCTCAGGCCGGCAACCGGCGAGCTTGAGTTCTGCAACGCCGGCCACAACGTGCCGTACCGGCTCAATGGGCAAGGCCTCGCGGCGATCGAGGGGGCGAAGGGCATTATCCTCGGCGTTCGGCCGGACGCGGTCTACGCCGCGGGGCGCACGGCGCTAGCGCCCGGGGAAAGCATTTATGTGTTTACCGACGGGGTCACCGAAGCGGCCAATAGCGAGGGAGAGCTCTTCGCCGAAGCTCGCCTAGAAGCGGTGCTGGGCGCGGGGGCCGCATGCTCGAGTGCGGCGGAAATCGTCAAGGCGGTCGGCGACGCGGTCCGCGGCTTCGTAGGCACGGCACTCCCTTCCGACGACATCACCATGCTGGCGGTCCGCCGGCTCGATCCCTCGGCGCTGTGAGCTGGCGGCGCTGTCTCAGCGGGCTTGCCGCCCGCATCTGGCTCCGCCGAGCCGCCATCATCCAGTTATGGATCTCCGGGTTGCTTTCGCAGAGGGCCGGAATGACAGCCCGAAAGGCACTCCGCCGCAGTCCGAAACCGCCGACGCGCCGCCGGCTTCAGAACGATTCAGATCTGTCCCAAGGACGAACTCCGCACTGATTGGCATGATGGCCGCAACGAGCCAGCATGGCGGCGTGCCGGCTCGCCCGACGCGGCGCTCCGTTCACCCATTGCAAGGTGGGCGCGGCGCGCGTTTTGGCTTAGGTTTGTGCTGGCGCGCGAGCCGCCGGCCGTTTTACGAGTGGCGAAGTGAGACGACGCGAATTTATTGCCCTGCTGGGCGGCGCCGCAGCGACGTGGCCGCTTTCGCTTCGCGCACAGCAGCCGGCAAAAATCCCGCGCATCGGCATAATCGACGATGCACCGATGTGGCACGCCTTCCGCCAAGCCTTGCGCGAGCTCGGCTACGTGGAAGGCCAGAACGTCGCTTATGAATACCGCTACGGCGAGGGCGCGCCAGACCGCCTAGCGCAGGCTGCGGCGGAGCTTGTTCGCCGCCCGGTCGACGTCATTGCGACCTTCGGCACACCGCCGACGTCCGCCGCCAAGGAGGCGACAACGAGCATTCCCATCGTCATCGACGAGCATTCCCATCGTCATGGTCGGTGTTGGCGATCCGGTGCGCGCGGGCCTGGTCGCGAGTTTCGCCCGCCCAGGCGGAAACATCACCGGGAATACCGTGCTCAGTCCCGACCTCGGTCCCAAGCGGATGCAGATGCTGCGCGAGGCAATCGCCAACGTGAGCCGCGTCGCTTTCCTCATCAATCCCGATAACGCCTCAAACGCGGCCACACTCGCCGAGATGAAGATCGCTGCCGCCGCTACAGGCATCGTGCTGATCCCGGTCGAAGTGCGCGGCGTTGGCGAATTCGAGCCTGCATTCGCGGCCATGCTGCGCGAGCGCCCCGATGCAGTCATGGTGACTAATGATCCCTTCCACCAGCATCACATCGGCCGCATCATCGAGTTTTTGGCGCGTAATCGCCTGCCCGGCATGTACCAGGCCAAGGAGAACGTGTTCGCCGGCGGGCTGATGGCCTACGGCGCGAGCGTGCCCGCCCTGTTCCGACGCGCCGCCGGCTATGTGCACCGAATCCTGCACGGCACCAAGCCAGGCGATCTCCCGGTGGAGCCGCCGACCAGGTTCGATCTTGCGGTCAACCTCAGGACGGCCAAGGCGCTGAGTCTGGAGCTCTCACCGACATTCATCGCCCGGGCCGACGAGGTGATCGAGTAGCCGCGCGGCGCGACACAACCCCAGATTTCATTGCTTTGTGAGTTCTTTCTGCCCGTGTCTTCCGGGGCGCCGATTCAGAACGATTCAGATCTGACCCAAGGACCTTGCGAGCCCTTCCCGGCAAAATCCACGCGGGGCATCGCGGCCGCGCGCGGGGCCAGAGGCCGTGAGTTGAGTTCAGGCTACCAACACACGCCGCGCGCGCACCCGCGGGATGAAGGCGAACGGAGATGAGACGGCGGGAATTTCTCAGCTTCCTTGGCGCAGCGATGGCCGCCAGCTCCGCGCCCGCTCGCGCGCAACCGAAACTCCGTCGGCTCGGCGTCCTGTCCCAGGGGTCGCTCCAAACTCACCCCACTCCCATGTTCCGCGCGTTCCAGCAGGGGCTGCACGACCTCGGCTGGATCGAAGGACAGAACCTCGCGATTGAATGGCGCTTCTCCGAGGGCACTGCCGAACCGCTGCCGCGGCTTGCCGCCGAGCTCGTCGGCCTTCCGGTCGAGCTGATCGTCGCAACCCCGACGCGGCCCGCGCTCGCGGCCAAAAATGCTACCAGCACGATTCCGGTCGTTTTCATTCAGGTGGCAGACCCCGTGCAATCCGGCATCGTCACCAACCTCGCCCGGCCCGGCACCAACGTCACCGGCCTGAGCGGCATGGGCTCGGATTTGAGCGGAAAGCGGTTGGAGCTGCTCAAGGAGGCGTTGCCGAGCGCAAGGCTCGTGGCGGTGTTGTGGCATCGACCCAGTCAAGGCAGCGCGGTG
Organism: Alphaproteobacteria bacterium; assembly: GCA_005883135.1. Taxonomy (GTDB): domain Bacteria; phylum Pseudomonadota; class Alphaproteobacteria; order Rhizobiales; family Xanthobacteraceae; genus VAZQ01. The sequence goes on along the minus strand of VAZM01000200.1, from coordinate 2,818 downwards.
GTGTTTCGCGAGTTGGAGCTGGCGAGCGACCAACTCGGCATCGAGTTGAAGCCTATCGCCGTCTCGAGCCCCGATGAACTCAACGATGCGGTCAAATCCGCGGCCGCCGCGCGGGCTGCGGCCATGATGCTCATCGACGATCCGGTGATCGCCTCGTATGGCCTCGAAATCGTGTCGCTCGCATCGGAGGCGGCGTTGCCGCTCTTCTCGATTTATTCCGAATACGCCGACGCGGGCGCCCTCATGGCCTACGGCCCGAGCCTGCGGGCGATCTACTGGCGCGGCGCAACGTATGTGGACCGCATTCTTCGCGGTATCCGGCCGAACGATCTGCCGGTCGAGCAGCCCAGCATCTTCGATCTCGTCATCAATCTGCGAACGGCCAAGGCGCTCGGTCTTGAGCTCACACCGACGTTGCTCGCCCGCGCCAACAGTGTGATCGAGTAATGTCAGCTCTCACAGGTCCGCTCTGTCATCGCGGGGCGCGAGCGAAGCCCGCGCTCCGGAAATGGATAACCGCAGCCCGCGATTATGGAGTGGGGCCCTCGCCGCTGCAGCGGCTCGGCCGGAGTGACGAAGCGAGCTTCGAAATGAGGCGGCGACGGGCCCGCGTGACACAACTGCCCCCACCCCTGATAGAGTGGCCGGGATGAGGGTTGCTGATTTGCTCAGACGTGGCTTCACCTGGCGCCGGCCCGCGGCCGGCACCGGCGCAGAGCTGTCCTCGGACGCCGAAACGTCGGCCCCGAAAACTCGCCGGCGCTTGTTCACTAAATATGTCGCACTGTTCGTCGCGGTCGTCTGTCTCGCGCTTCTCTCCAACGGCGTGTTTGACGTCTTCTTCTACTATCAGGAGCACAAGACCGCGCTCATTCGCATCCAACGCGAACAAGCGGAAGCCGCCGCCGCAAAGATCGGGCAATTCATCAAGGAGATCGAGAGCCAGCTCGGCTGGACGACGCAACTGCCTTGGTCGGCGGGCTCAATCGAGCAGCGCCGTTTCGACGCCCTGCGGCTGTTGCGCCAAGTTCCCGCCATCACCGAGCTCGCTCAGCTCGACGCCACCGGCAAGGAGCGGTTGCGGGTGTCACGGCTCGCCATGGACGTCGTCGCAAGCGGCGCCGACCTTTCCAGCGACCCGAAATTCGCGGAAGCGGTCGCTCGCAAGGTCTACTACGGCCCGGTTTATTTCCGCCGCGAATCCGAGCCGTATATGACCTTGGCTATCGCCGGAACACGGCGCGACGCTGGCGTGAGCGTCGCCGAGGTCAATCTCAAGTTGATTTGGGACGTGGTCTCCCAGATCAAGGTCGGCGAGCGCGGCCACGCCTACGTCGTCGACGCGCAAGGCCGGCTGATCGCGCATCCCGATATCAGCCTGGTGCTGCGCAACACCGACATGTCGAAGCTCGCGCAAGTGCGCGCCGCGCGCGCCAGCGCGTCCGGCGCCGCTACGCCCGACAATCCGGCGGAGACGGTGCAGGAAGCCGAGAACATCGAAGGCCGCAAGGTGCTAACGGCCTATGCCCCCGTAGCGCCCCTCGGCTGGCTGATGTTCGTCGAGTTGCCGGCCGAGGAAGCCTACGCGCCGCTCTATGCGGCATTGAAGCGGCTCGCCTTCGTGCTCTTGGGCGCGCTCGGTTTCGCCGTGCTCGCCGGTATGTTTCTCGCCGGCCGCATGGTTGGACCGATCCAGGCGCTGCAGACCGGCGCGGCGCGCATCGGCCGAGGCGACCTCTCCCAGCGCATCGCGATCAAAACCGGGGACGAGCTCGAGGCGCTCGCGGACCAGTTCAACGACATGGCGGGCCAGCTGCAGGAATCCTATGCCGGCTTGGAAAAGAAGGTCGAGCAGCGCACCCACGAATTGAGCGAATCGCTGGAGCAGCAGACCGCGACCTCCGAGGTGCTGCGCGTGATTTCGAGCTCGCCCGGGGACCTCAAGCCCGTGTTCGACACTATGCTGGCGAACGCGACGCGGCTCTGCGAGGCCAAGTTCGGCAGCATGTTCCTCCGCGAAGGCGACGGCTTTCGCAACGTCTGCAATATCGCCGATCCGTCCGGCTATACCGAATGGTACCAGCGCGAACCGGTCATTGTGCTGCGCGAGCATCCGGATATGCCGCTCGCCCGCATAGCGGATACCAAAGCGGTGGTCCACGTTGCCGACCTCAGGGCCGAGCAAGCGTATATCGAGCATGATCCCAGAATGCTCGCCCTCGTCGACTCCGCCGGCGCGCGAAGCCTCCTCGCGGTGCCGATGCTCAAGGAGAACGAGCTCGTCGGCGCTATCGCGATTTACCGCCAGGAGGTGCGGCCATTCACCGACAAACAAGTCGAGCTGGTCTCGAACTTCGCTAGCCAAGCCGTCATCGCCATCGAGAATGTTCGCCTGCTCACCGAACTGCGCGCGCGCACCGAGGAGCTCGGGCAATCGGTCGAGGAGTTGCGCGCGCTGGGCGAGGTCACGCAGGCGGTCAACTCCACGCTCGACCTGCAGACGGTGCTCTCCACCATTGTTTCCAAGGCGGTTCAGCTCTCCGATACCGACGCCGGATCGATCTACGTGCACGACGAGGTGCGGCAGGAATTCGAGCTGCAGGCCAACTACGGCATGAGCGACGAGTTGATCACCGCGCTCAAGCAGCACCATACGGACATCTCCGGTGCCGTCGCCGGAGCCGCGACGCGGGGCGAGCCGGTGCAGGTAGCCGACATGCGGACGGAGGCGCCCGTTCCAGCGAACGCGCTCATGTTGGACGCCGGATATCGCGCGCGGCTGCTCGTCCCGCTGCTACGCTTCAACAAAGTGATGGGC
>VAZM01000199.1 GCA_005883135.1 Alphaproteobacteria bacterium | reverse complement strand
TGCATACGCGCTTCCACATCTACGGCGATGTCGACGAGAAGGAGCGCAACAGCGTCGGTCTGCGCGTGGTGCGCAAGGTCGATGGACGGTGGCACACCGTCGCCGTGCAGAACACCGACGTACGCGCCGGCCGGAGGCACTAAGCGCCACTCTGGGCCTGGGGCGCACGTCGGTCTCACTCCGAGGAGACGGAACCATGATGATGACCAGACGCGCTCTATCGGCCGTCCTGGTTGCCGGCGCGGCTGCGTCGCTCATCTCCACGCGCCGCACGGCCGCAGAGCCGGCTGCGACGAAGGCGCACAACGTCGTGCTCGTGCACGGGCTGTTTGCCGACGGATCGTGCTGGTCCGAAGTGATTGCGCGATTGCAGCCGGCGGGACTCAATGTCACGGCCGTGCAAAACCCGCTGACGACGCTGCCGGAAGCATTCGCTTCGGCGGAGCGCGTGCTGGGGCGGCAGGATGGCGCGACGGTTTTGGTCGGTCATTCCTTTGCCGGGATGATCGTCACCGAGGCCGGCGTACATCCGAGCGTCTCGGCGCTTGTCTATGTGGCGGCGAGAGCGCCTGACGCGGGCGAGGATTACGCCGCCTTGGCCGCGAGGTTTCCGACACCGCCGGCGACGGCCGGCATCATTTTCGACGGCGATGAAGGACGGCTCAGCGAGGAAGCCTTCCTGCGCGACTTCGCGGGCGACCTGCCGCAGGCGAAGGCGAAGGTGCTCTACGCGGTCCAGGAGCCCTTCCATAAGGCTCTGCTCACCGGCAAGACCACGCACGCAGCATGGCGGTCCAAGCCGAGTTATTATGCCGTTTCAACCGAAGACCGCACAATCAATCCAGACCTTCAGCGCTTCATGGCCAAACGGATGGGCGCCAAGACCATCGAAGTGCAGGCCAGCCATCTCTCGTTGATCTCTCGTCCCGAAGACATCACGCGGCTCATCCTCGAGGCCGCTGGACAGCAAACCTAACGACAGAAGGCGGATTAGTGACGCAGCCGTTTCTTGGCCCCGCTTGAGACTTGCTCGGGGCCGACCCACCAAGCAGCGAAGCCGCAGCCGTCGCCGATCGCGTCCAGTTAGACCTAAAGCGGACATATCGAGACAAGGTCGCGCATGTCCGCTTTGCAGCCCGAGCCGGACCACTCCAAATGCGACGCTCGCCGAGATCTGCGCGCCGGGAGCTTTTCTCAGTTAAGCCCGTCGCCGAGGTGAATTTGGATCACCGATAGACCGACTGTCGAGCGTGACGGTGCGCGACCCGCGCGCGAGGGCGCGCCGCGGCCTGCGGAGCCGGACAATCCTTCATGAACCCGTAACCGCGACCGGAGTCGACGTCGACGACGCACTGACTGCCGCGGCGAACCGGACCCGGACCGGCATACCACTCCCACGGCTGCTGCGCCACGGGCGCGCCGCGGTATGTTGGGTAGATGTTTGGGTTGATATCGGCTTGTGCATTCGCGGCCTGCGTTCCGACCATCATGGTCAAAACGCTCAAGCTCCCGATCAGAGCACGCTTCATGATTTTTTCTCCCATTGGACGACGCGTGTGAAGCACGCAATGACACCCGCTTGAGGTAAACGTTCCAGATCATGCGCGGTAAAATTCTCATTAAAAATATCGACGCAGTTATTCTCCTCGGCGGCGGGGCGCCGCTCGGACGAGAGCGTCAACGTCGCGGTGCGCAATGGGAAAACCTCGCGCTCGCGGCGTGTCGTGCAATGACTTACCAACTCCATCAGTCTGCCGTAGCCCCGACTGGAGGCGGACCAGCATGCGAACGCGCGTTAGCCGGAGGGGGGTATTCCAATTACCCTTCAGGTGTTAGGAGATTTGAATTGATTATTCGGAGAGCCTTCATGAATCGGTCGATCATTCGCAACCTCGTAGTCGCGGCACTGCTGGCGTATCCGGCGTCTGCGCTCGGCGCCGACCAGGCGCCCGACGTCAAAGGAAAATGGGTCGGGAAGACTCACACCATCATCGCCGGCCGCGGCATGCATTGGCCGAAGAGCCGCGGAACATTCGAGAAACCCGCCTTGTTCGAAAAGGACCTCGTCATAGAGATTACCGGGCAGGAGGGCCGCCGCTTCTTGGGCACAACGACCATCTCAGGCGGTGGGGAGAAGACCGACGAACCGTTCATCGGCGAACTCACCGGCAAGGACAACAGGCGCTTTGTCTTCGCCGACACCGACGGTTTCTGGAACGGACAACTCGACGGCAACGACGCGCTCTCGTTTTGCTACATGCATACGGGCGGCAAGAGCAAGTCAACCGTCGTCAGCTGCACCGAGGTCAAGCGAACGCGCTGACGTTGCCCGCGAGATTTCGATCCGGGTTTTTCCGAAGCAGTACCTTATTGCTCGAGCAGCTCGCTTCGAACCGAACACAGACGTTCGACGGAACGATCAGGAGTCGGTCCATGGCCCGCCCGCCGCTGCCTCCGTTCAATGCCGAGACCGCCGCACAGAAGACGCGTCTCGCCGAAGATGCCTGGAATACGCGCGATCCTGCCCGCGTCGCGCTCGCTTATACGATCGACAGTATCTGGCGCAACCGCGCCGAGTTCATTCACGGCCGCCAGGAGATCGAGACGTTTCTCACGCGCAAATGGAATCGCGAGCTCGATTATCGTTTGATCAAGGAAGTGTGGACGTTCGGCGGCAATCGCATCGCCGTGCGCTTCGCATATGAATGGCACGACGATTCCGCGAACTGGTTCCGCAGCTACGGCAACGAGAACTGGGAGTTCGACGAGCACGGCCTGATGCGCCGCCGCATCGCCAGCATCAACGACCTGCCGATCAAGGAGAGCGAGCGCAAGTATCACTGGCCGCTCGGGCGGCGCCCCGACGATCACCCATCGCTCAGCGATCTCGGCCTTTGAGGGCGAGGGGGCACGGTTCCACCAACAACCGGACCCTCGGGATGCTTCCCCGGCGCGCGGTCGGCTTTCTCCCGCCGCTATGATGAACTACGCCGGCCTCCGTGGAGCAGCCTCGTCGCCGAGCCGCCGCGCCATATGCGCTCCCCCGCCATTACAGTCGCGTCCTCGGGTTGCTGCCGCGGGTTGAACGTCCTGTGGCAAAGGGAACACACGTCTTTTTTTTCGATCATGGGAAGCACGCTTCGGGCGTTCCGTCATTGACGATGCAAATCAAACCGACAAGGATGAACTCGTCACCCTATTGCGTGCGAGACCACCATGATCGCGCCGGCCCTCGAGCGCGCGCCACGGATGTTGCTTGTGATCGGCAAGGACGAGCAAGGCCTGCCGACGGAGACAATCATCCCCGAGCCCAGCGTGTCGCAGCTCTATGCGTCGGTGCGCGCGTGGCTCCAAGGCGTGCTGCCGAACTCGCTGCACCGGGCGCTGGGGCTGACCAGACCCAGCCACGCCAACCCGGTCGCCGCGTGCGGGCAGATGTTGATCGACGTCCAGCTGCGATGGGCTGGCTTATAAATCGCCAAGTTTGAAGGTGGGGGTTTCAAGTCCGCAAGGCCGCACATTGTTGCGGCGGCGCATGCGCGAGACTATGCGACCCTTGCCGAGGCCGCTGGCCGAGCGGGCGCTTCATAGCGCCGAACGGTGACCGTTTCGCCGATCTCGAACGCCATCAAATCTTCACCCACGGCGAGCGGCCCGCTGTAGGTTTGCCGCGTCTCGGCGACAACATCCTCGACAGTCGGCGGCGCAATTCGCTCGTTGCCGATCAGGACAATATGCGTATAGGCGGCAAGCTTCGGTTTTGTCTGGGCGAAAACACGGCCGGCATCGCGCGGCGTCGTGTGGTGCCCGATAATCCTCTGCACGTAGGCTTCCTTCATCAGCTCCGGCGGCGCGCTAGCAACCTCATGCACCAACAAGTCGGCGCCGGCGCCATACTTGATGACGTTTTGGTTGTAACGCGTGTCGCTGGAGAATACGGCGGTGCGCCCTGCGTATTCGAAGCGATACCCGTAACACGGCTTGATGACGTCGCCATGGTCGACCTCGAACGCGAGAATCTTCACCCCGCCCTCGTCGTAGACGACCCCGTCGCGATCGAACTCGACGGTATTTATCGCGATTCCCGCAAGCGGCAGCTTCTCGTCGGCGATGCGAATCTTGATGTCGAGCGCGTAGGCTCGCTGCAGGTTGTCCATGAGCTCGCGCGCGCCGGTCGGTCCGATCACGCGGTATGGTGTCTTGCGCGTACCGAAATGCGATTGCAGCCAGCCGGTGAGCCACAAGTCGGGGATTCCTGACGTGTGGTCGGAGTGATAGTGCGTAAGCAATTGCACATCGATTCGACCGATGGGAATCTTGAGCTGATACAGCCGGATCGCCGCGCCGCGACCGGCATCGATCAGGAATCTGCGCTCGCCGGCCTCGACCAGCGTACAGGGGCCGAAACGGTCGGGGCTCGGGATCGGTACACCGGTCCCGAGCAGCGTCACCCGGAAGTCCGAATGTGTCATGAATTGATCTTGATGCCGGCGTCCCTG
>VAZM01000198.1 GCA_005883135.1 Alphaproteobacteria bacterium | reverse complement strand
TGCCGACGAGGATCGAGAAATTCACGGTCAACCGTTCGCCCCACATCGACAAGAAAAGTCGCGAGCAGTTCGAGATGCGCACGCACAAGCGGTTGCTCGATATCGTCGATCCGACGCCGCAGACGGTGGACGCCTTGATGAAGCTCGATCTTGCCGCCGGCGTAGACGTCGAGATCAAGCTCTGAGCGCAACGGGACCAGCGAGACAGGACGGCAAACGATGCGTTCCGGGGTAATCGCACAGAAAATGGGGATGACCCGCGTCTTTACCGAGGCCGGCGAGCATGTGCCGGTCACGGTGCTGCGGCTCGCCAATTGTCAGGTCGTCGCCCACCGCACGAAAGACAAGAACGGTTACGTGGCGCTGCAGCTGGGCTCCGGCACGCGCAAGCCCAAGAACCTGACGAAGGCGACCCGTGGCCATTTCGCTGCGGCCAAGGTCGAGCCCAAACGCAAGCTCGCGGAGTTCCGCGTGGAGGAGGGCGACCTGATCCCGGTGGGCGCCGAGATCACTGCCGACCATTTTGTCGTCGGTCAGTTCGTCGACGTGACCGGTACCTCGATCGGCAAAGGATATGCCGGCGGCATGAAGCGCTGGAACTTCGGCGGACTGCGCGCCTCCCATGGCGTATCGATCTCACACCGTTCGATCGGTTCGACCGGCGGCCGCCAGGATCCGGGCAAGACCTTCAAGAACAAAAAGATGCCGGGCCATATGGGAGTCGAGCGCGTCACCACGCTCAATCTCAAAGTGGTGCAGACGGACGTCGAGCGCGGCTTGATCCTGGTCGAGGGCGCAGTGCCAGGCGCCAAGGGCGGCTGGATCACCTTGCGCGACGCGGTGAAGAAAAAGCTGCCGAAGGAAGCGTCCAAGCCCGGCAAGTTCCGTCTGCCGGAGGCGGCAGCGGCCGCCGCTAAGGCCGAAGCGGCGTCCGCCGAAGAGCCCACGGCCGCCAAGAGCGAGGGAGAGTGACATGGAACTCAAGATCATGTCCCTCGACGGCAAGGCGGCGGGTTCGGTCGACTTACCGGATGCGATCTTTGGCCTCGAGCCGAGGGCAGACATTTTGCATCGCTGCGTGCGCTGGCAACTCGCCAAGCGCCAGCGCGGCACGCACGACGTCAAGAACCGCAGCGAAATCCACCGCACCGGTAAAAAGATGTACCGGCAAAAGGGCACCGGCTCGGCGCGTCACGGCTCAGCCAGGGTCAACCTCTTCCGCGGCGGCGGCCGCTCGTTCGGCCCAACTCCGCGCAGCCATGCAATCGATCTTCCCAAGAAAGTGCGTGCGCTTGCCCTCAGGCACGCCTTGTCCGCCAAGGCCAAAGACGGCGGCATCATCGTGCTCGACAAGGCGTCCGTGAAGGACGGCAAGACCACCATGCTGCGCAAGAATTTCGCCAAGCTCGGGCTCACCAGCGCGCTGATCATCGACGGCGCCGAAGTCGAGGCGAATTTTGCTCTCGCCGCGCGCAACATCCCCAACATCGATGTGCTCCCGGTGCAGGGCATCAACGTTTACGACATCTTGCGGCGACAGATGCTGGTGCTGACGAAGTCGGCATTGGAAGCGTTGGAGGCGCGTTTCAAATGAGTACAACCGATCCGCGCCATTACGATGTGATCATTTCCCCGGTGATCACCGAGAAGGCCACGCTCGCCTCGGAGCGCAACCAGGTCATGTTCAAGGTCGCCAGGAACGCGACCAAGCCGCAGATCAAGGAGGCGGTCGAGAAGCTGTTCGACGTCAAGGTCAAGAGCGTCAACACGCATGTGCGCAAAGGCAAGGTCAAGGCCTTCAAAGGAACGGTGGGCGAGCAGTCGCAAGTCAAACGCGCGATCGTGACCCTGGAAGAGGGCCATAGGATCGACGTGACAACGGGTCTGTGAGGTAGCGGCGCCATGGCACTCAAGTCCTACAATCCGGTGACGCCGAGTCAGCGCCAACTGGTGCTGGTCGACCGCTCGGGCCTTTATCGCGGCGCACCGGTGAAGACGCTGACCGAGGGCAAGAACGCAAGCGGCGGGCGCAACAACAGCGGCCGCATCACCGTGCGGTTTCGCGGCGGCGGTCACAAGAAGACGTATCGCAAGATCGATTTCAAACGCCGCAAGCTCGACGTCCCGGCCAGGGTCGAGCGGATCGAATACGACCCCAATCGCACCGCCTTCATCGCGTTGATCAAGTACGAGGATGGCGAGTTTGCGTATATCCTGGCGCCGCAGCGGCTCGCGCAGGGCGATACCGTGGTCTCCGGCGAGCACGCAGACGTGAAGCCGGGCAATGCCATGCCGGTCGGAAACGTGCCGATCGGCACCATCGTGCACAATGTCGAGATCAAGATCGGCAAGGGCGGACAAATCGCGCGCTCGGCCGGCACTTATGCGCAGATCGTCGGCCGCGACGGTCAATACGTGATCTTACGCCTCAACTCGGCCGAGCAGCGCTTGGTGCATGGCCGCTGCATGGCGACGATCGGCGCGGTGTCGAATCCCGACAACATGAACGTTTCCATCGGCAAGGCCGGTCGCAAGCGTTGGATGGGGCGCATGCCGCACAATCGCGGCGTGTCGATGAATCCGATCGACCATCCGCATGGCGGCGGCGAGGGCCGCACGTCGGGCGGGCGGCATCCGGTGACGCCGTGGGGTTTTCCCACCAAGGGCAAGAAGACCCGCCGCAACAAATCCACCACCAAATTCATCATCGCGAGCCGCCACGCGCGGAAGAAGTAGACGAGGACGGCATCATGGCGCGTTCGATTTGGAAAGGTCCGTTCGTCGACGGTTATCTGCTCAAGAAAGCGGAGGCGTCGCGCTCGTCCGGCCGTCACGAGATGATCAGGATCTGGAGCCGGCGCTCGACTATCCTGCCGCAATTCGTCGGGCTCACCTTCGGCGTCTACAACGGCCAGAAGCACATTCCAGTGTTGGTGACCGAAGAGATGGTCGGTCACAAGTTCGGAGAGTTCGCGCCGACACGGACGTTCTACGGGCATTCATCGGACCGCAAGGCAAAGCGCGCCGCAGGTCCCGCCGTTGCGGGCGCCGCCGCGCCGGCCGCGGCTCCGGCAGCCGGCGGCAGCTCGCAAGGCTGAGAGGGCGAACATGGGCAAAAAGTCTCGCGAGCGCGCGCTTTCCGATAACGAGGCCAAAGCGGTCGCCCGCATGCTGCGGGTGAGCCCGCAAAAGCTCAATCTCGTCGCGCAACTCATTCGTGGCAAGAAGGTCGCGAGCGCCTTGGCCGATCTCGAATTCTCGCGCAAGCGCATCGCCCGTGAGGTGCGCAAGTGCCTGGAGTCGGCGATCGCCAACGCCGAAAACAATCATGATCTCGACGTTGACGATCTCGTTGTGGCCGAGGCGCATGTCGGCAAGGCGATCGTCGTCAAGCGCTTTCACCCGCGCGGCCGCGGCCGCGTCGGGCGCATCCTGAAGCCGTTCGCCAACCTGACGATCGTCGTGCGTGAGGTAGAGGCTGCGGCGTCATAAGAGGTAACCATGGGTCAAAAGGTCAATCCACTCGGCTTACGGCTCGGCATCAACCGGACCTGGGATTCACGCTGGTACTCCGGCAAGAACGAGTACAGCCAGTTGCTGCATGAGGACATGAAGATCCGCGAGGAGCTGATGAAGGACCTCAAGCAGGCCGCGGTGTCGAAGATCGTGATCGAGCGGCCGCACAAGAAGTGCCGCGTGACCGTGCAATCGGCGCGGCCGGGCGTGGTCATCGGCAAAAAGGGCGCGGACATCGAGAAGCTTCGCAAAAAGGTCACCAAGCTCACGAAATCCGACGTGGTGATCAACATCGTCGAGATTCGCAAACCGGAGCTCGATGCCCAGCTCGTCGCCGAATCGATCGCGCAACAGCTGGAACGCCGCGTGGCTTTCCGCCGGGCCATGAAGCGCGCCGTGCAGTCGGCGATGCGGCTCGGCGCGGGCGGCATCCGCATCAACTGCTCGGGGCGCCTCGGGGGCGCCGAGATCGCGCGCATGGAGTGGTATCGCGAGGGCCGAGTGCCGCTGCACACGCTGCGTGCGGACGTCGATTACGGCGTGGCGACCGCCTTCACCACCTATGGCACCTGCGGGGTCAAGGTCTGGATCTTCAAAGGGGAGATCATGGAGCACGATCCGATGGCGCAGGACAAGAAAATGGCCGAAGGCGAGGTCGGACGGCCGCGTCGCGACGTGGCGTAAGCGTTCGCCAGCGAG
>VAZM01000320.1 GCA_005883135.1 Alphaproteobacteria bacterium | reverse complement strand
AAGGCCGAGGAAGTGTACTCATGCCCAAACGATCATTGCTATTGTTGCTGGCGGTCATGCTGGTGTGCCCCCTGGCAGCACGCGCCGACAAATTGACCGTTGGATTCTGGGATGCGAGTCAAGGAATCAATACGCCCGTGACAACACTCGCCAGCGTTACCGCCCCGATCACGACGACGGGACCCATCATCCAATTGCTGCCGCAACAGCAAGGCCAGCCGCTTTTTGTTGGCCCATCAGGGTTTGGCTTCGATCAGATTATCGCGATGGTCATTCCGCCGTCGGGCAACGTCTTTAGCGGCGGCCTGGGCGGCCTTGGGCCGACGTTCGAGTTCTCATTCAACGACGGCTTCGCACCACCGCAGGGCGGCAACATCCGCCTCTATGCGACGTGGCAAGGTGTGGTCACGGCGGGCAGCTCGATCACGTTGCCAAGCTACTTCGCGGTTGATGAATTGCCGCCCGGCAAAAACGGATTCACCGTCGCCTCACAAATTTTCATCTGCGGCCGCGGCGGATTGTTCTGCGACAACTATGTCACTGGCGGCGGGACGTTGCTGTACCAGGACGAGTTTCACGACGTAAAAAGAGCCGATACGCTGACGCTTACCGGGTTCGTGCCAGGCCAGCCGTTCTCGATCACTGAAGTTTTCGACTTTACGCAGGATCGCGGGAGCTTTCCCTTCGCGCCGCAGGGTGATGTCGGTGCGACCATCATGACCGATCCCTCCGCCCCGGTGCCTGTACCTGGTCCCATCGCCGGTGCTGGTCTGCCTGGCCTAATATTGACAGGCGGTAGTCTTCTCGGCTGGTGGCGTCGACGGCAGAAGATCGCGTGAGTGCAGCCAGTGATTCGCGATGCATCCGTACACCCCCTGCGGCTCACTTCGGAGAATGAAGTAGGCAGAAGCGTATTAATGCAACGATCGCGAAGCGGGGGATGCTCGTGGCCCGGCAAGGGAACAGGAACAGTCTGGCGTCGGCTGTGGCCGGGATAATCTTTGACTTGCCCATGCACTGCGAATTTCGGGAGGTCATGAGCGCGGATTGTTCACTGCCGAAATCTGTGAGCCAGCGTCGCCTCTCGCTCTTCTCGCGTTCAGATTTTCGCACAGCAGTTGGAAGACTAATGACTCAGGTGCTCGATCATAGTAGCGGTCGAGACGATAGCCTCCGTGTTGATGCAGCATTTTCTGGCACTCGCATCGGGCAACTCTTGCTTCAGTCCGAGCCCTTAGACCCGGCCGGGCTCACCGCTTGGCCTGGCTTTGACCTGAGCAGCGTTGCGAAGGCCAGGACGACGCCTTTTGGCTTAATCTTCATTTGATAATTCATTTCTATTGTCCCCGGGGGCTTTGTATTGGCCGGCGTGCCCGCCGAAGACGGCACTCGTAGGGTTCCTAATCCGGGAAGACGGACACGGCGGGGTCCAGCCGCGAAAGCGCGACCGCCCACTCATGACCTGACCGTGAAAGGTCGCAATGCCTCCGAATTAGCATTTTCCTCGCAGCGGCTAAAAGGGCGACCCATAAGAAGTCCCCCTCAGAAAGCGCGGCACCGCGAGTAGGTGCTGGCCGCACGATGGACGGCGAAGCCGCCAAGCTGCCACTCTAATCCCAGGCCTTGAATGCGCCGTCGGTTGGCCATTGTATGTCGGTTTGCCGAAAGCGCGCCAGAGATTTGGGGAATCGAGCCCGACCGCACCCACAAGGCCGAATTGGTCATCTGGTCGTTGCTGATGCCGTAGAGGGGCCGCGAGGCCGCTGCTCTGTGTCAGATCTAAGCGCGGGCTTTCATGTCATCAGTGGCGGTTGCAGCTTGGCTCAGACCGCACCAGCCCTCGCTTCCATCTGCCCGCGCGACTCAGGGTTTTACCGCCGGAACGCGAGTGCTCGGCAAAGCAGGACCTGGCAGATGCTTTGGCTTTTGGAATGCAGTATTGTCGCAGGAAGCTCAGGGAACCTGGCATTAATGAAAATTCTTGTAGTCGACGATCACGCCTTGATTCGCGAGGCTTTGCACGGCGTCCTAAGGAAACTCACGCGTGATGCGGTTATATTGGAGGCGTCAAATTGCGCTCAGACGATGGAGACCGTCGCCAGCCATCCGGATATTAGTCTCATTCTGCTTGACCTGAATCTGCCGGACCGAGATGGATTCTCGATGCTTGCTGAACTACGCGAACGCAATCCAGCAGTATCAGTCGTGGTTCTGTCTGGTGTTCAAGACCGCGCCAATGTCATGAAGGCGCTCGACCTTGGTGCAGCGGGCTATATCCCGAAATCGGCCCGAAATGAGGTCATGCTCAGCGCTCTTCAGCTGGTCTTTGCCGGGGGCATATATATCCCTCCGGAAATTCTGGCGCGCGAGCAGTTGTCACACAGTGCAGCGCCATCTGGAGGCGGCAGAACAATCGTGTCGCCTGCGGATCTCGGCTTGACCGATCGTCAACTCGATGTGCTCGCGCTTATGATGCAAGGTAAAAATAACAAGTCGATTTGCCGGACACTCAATTTGGCAGAGGCCACGGTGAAAAATCATGTGACTGCGATTCTCAAAGCGCTGAAGGTCACCAATCGGACCGAGGCGGTCATCGCGGTAAACGAATTGGGCTGGAAATTTCCGACAACTCCCAAGCTGTGAGATGGTGGGTTCAACCGCCGCGCCTGTATCACACCAAAACCATTCGCGTTGCCGCCCCTCGTTCTTTCGAGGGCATGCCGGATTCGCGATCTGGGCTCCCCCTGGGAGCGTGTCAGACATAGAATGGGGTTCGCGGTTCCATTCTGATCTTCACACGTTCAAATTCGTGATGGTGTCGGTTCGGGAAGATTTGTAGAAATGGTAACGACGGAAGCGACCGGGACACGCTCTAATCCGCGCGCGCGACCTGCTGCTCTCTCAGCACATAGCTAACCATGGCGCGCAACTTCATCGGGTCCACCGGTTTGTGCAGCAGATGGTAGCCGCTGGCGTGGGCTTTACCCAACAGCTCTGGACTGATGTCGCCGCTGACCAGGAAGGCAGGAATCTCGGCGGAAAATGTCCTGCGTAAGGCCTCGATGACCTCAATGCCGGTTTTTCCGCCAGGCAGATGGTAGTCGGAGACAATCAGGGCTGGGGGATGATTGGGCTTGGCAATTCCGACGAGCGCTTCGTCGTAAGTTCCGGCTACTAGCAACTGATAACCCCAACTTCGAAATAGCCCGCACATCCCGTCCAATACGAGCGGATCGTCCTCGATCACCACGACCAGCTTGCGCTCGGATGCATGCATAAACGGATGAGCGGGAGCAGGCGATTCGCTGATTTTCAGCTGCGCGGCAACCCGCGGCACCGTGACGCAAAAGCAGGATCCCTTGCCCAATGTCGACGTCAGACGCACCGAATGGTCGAGCAGTCGGCACAGCCGGTCAACAATGGCGAGCCCGAGACCGAGGCCGGAACGCCCGTCGTCACCTGGTGCGCCGAGGCGATAGAATTCGCCGAAGATGTTCTCCAGGTCCGGTATCCCAAACCTCGATCTGCAATTTGGCGCCCCGTTTGTGACAACCGACGAGCACGCCGCCACTGCTAGTATACCGTACCGCATTCGAAACCAAATTGAAAACGACGCGCTCCAGCAGGATGAAGTCGCTGCATACCCACGCGCTGTTGGAAACAACACGTAGCGAAAGTCCTTTTTCCCGCGCGGCTCCGGTAAAGGTCGTGTCGACTCGCTCGAGCAGTTTCGCAACAGGAAATTCAGTTATGCTCGGAGTGAGCACGCCGGCGTCGAGCTTGGAGATGTCCAAAAGTGCGTTGAACAGTTCGTTCATTGCGGAAAGTGCCGCATCGATGCGAGCGACGATGCGCCTCCGCTCATTCGCGCGCACCCGACCATGCAATTGCGCCACGAATAGCCCCAATGCGTGCAATGGTTGTCGCAAATCGTGGCTCGCTGCAGCCAGAAAACGGGACTTCGCAAGATTGGCAAGCTCGAGCTGACGCGTCCGCTCGTCGACTTTATGCTCTAGCGTAGCATATGACTCCTGCAGTCGGGCTGCCATGTTATTGAATTCGTCGCCGAGCCCCTCGAGCTCGTCGTTAGTTTTGATTGCAATGCGTTGGGTAAGGTCACCCCGACCGATACGCATCGCGCCCTCTTGTAGGGCCCGAATCGGCACTACCATGCGACGCGCGAACAACAAGCCCGCAAAGAGCGCCAGCGCAAGAGCCACAAGGAGCAAAACTGCCGAGCGCATGATCGAATTGTAAAGCGGCGCATAGGCCTCATTAATTGGCGATTCGACAAAGATCAGCCACTTCATCGGACTAACCGTGGCATGTGCACTTAGTACAGGCTTGCCTTGGCGGTCGACTGCCGTGAACGGCTCATCCGCGTCCGCCTGCGCCAACCGGGCGGCCCGGACCTGAGGCAGACCCGACATGTCTGTATTGCGTAGCACGAGACTGATGTCGGGATCGGCAATGAGACGCCCGCTTGAATCGACTACGTAAGCGTATCCTCGGGTGCCAGACTTAATTTGCGATACGACTTCCCAAATGAATTTAAGGTTCACTTGGCAAACAATCACGCCATGCTCGCGGCCTGCGCCGGCTACCGCGATCGCCATGTACGGTTCCGACCCGTCAACGAAATAAACCGGCCCGTAATACGTCTTATTGGCCATCGGGTGGACGAACATAGGATCGCGTGAATAATCAACGTGACTTTCGGTTACATCCATCGCGTGGCGCGAAACGCGCAATTTCTCGTGTCCCGCGGAGTCAAGCTGAGCGACCTCCGTTACGGCCGGTACTTGGCGCAGCAGGCGGACAGCGTCGAAGCGCCATTCCTCCAAGGTGACCGCGTTCCAAGGCAATGGGGTGACCCAGCTCATCTGGGCTTCGATTTCTTCCACGAAATGGCTGATCTTCGATGCTGCGGATTCCGCCTGCCCACGTTGAATCTCAACGAGTAAGGCCTTTTGCTCCTGATATGAAAACCACATGTCGAACGCGCCGTTGGTCACCAACGCCAAGCAGACCGCGGCAACGAATATGGTTGCATATTTGCGGAACAGGCGCCCGGAGCGCGCATGGGTAGGACCCCCCCCCGTTGCGGCTCCGGGCTCCTCCGTAAAAGACTTCATTCGATCAGTCCCGTCAGCCCGGACATGCACCCCGAGCGCAAGTGTGGTCACCATAGCATGCCAGCTGTGCCCACAGCCGGGAGAATATCATCCGCTCAGTTTTTCTGCTCGTGCTTGGCGGGCGCGGCAAAGTGCGTCAGATGCTTTCCTGGAAGACTGTTGTATAGCTTCCCGTCAGCCACGATCTCATTATGTATTCCAGCGCATCAGCGAAAGGTCGTATTTGATCTACTCGGGGCTTGGGGGATGCCAAATAAAGTTGGCCGACGCGAATTTCTAGCTCTTTTCGGCGGCGCACTGGGTGACCGAGCGATCCCGGCGAATGCGCAAGGGCCTGTTCGCGTGCGCACCGTCGGAGTGCTGATGGGCTTCGCAAACGATGCGGAAGCCAAGGCTCGCACTGAGGCCTTCGAACGAGGGCTTGATAGAGAGGGCTGGTCGCTCGGGCGAAACCTTCGCATCGAGTACCGCTATGCCGAAGGCGACTCCGTCCGCATGCAGGCGCTCGCGCAAGAATTGGTGGAGCTCAAGCCGGACTGCATCCTCGCCCAGAGCACCCCGGTCAGCGACGCGCTGATGCGAGCCACGCGGACCATTCCTATCGTGTTCGTCGCCGTTTCCGATCCGATTGGTAGCGGGTTTGTCGCGAGCATGGCGCGACCGGGCGGCAACATCACCGGCTTTACGGTTCTACACGCGAGCATCGCGGGGAAATATCTCGCGATATTAAAAGAGATGGTGCCACAGCTCGTCCGTGTTGCGATCATGTACAATCCGAATTCCGTGCCAGCTGGCGGCAAGTTTTTTTCCCGTCCGTTCATCGAGTCCGCAACAAAGTTGAAGGTGCGACCCATCACCGCGGAAGTGCACGATAAGTCTGAGATCGAAAATGCAGTCACGACGCTCGGCAGAGAATCTGAAAGCGGCCTCATTCTCGTGCCGGATAATTTCATGAGCGTGCATCGTGACCTTATCATCTCGCTCACCGCGCAGTTTCGCATTCCGGCAATCTACCGCTATCGTTACTTTGCCGAGGCGGGGGCCTCGTGTCCTACGGCGTGCATGCCATAGACCCGTTCCGGCGCGCATCGGAGTACGTGAGCCGCATTCTTCGCGGCGCCAAACCGGTGGATCTTCCGGTGCAAGCACCGACGAAATTCGAGCTCGTGATCAACCTCAAGACGGCGAAAGCTCTCGGTATCGTGATCCCGAAGATACTGCTCGCCGGCGCCGACGGCGTCATCGAATGAAAGTGCGCTTCGGCTTTTCAATCGAAGCACCTCCCGATGCAACGTGCGTTGCCTCCTGAGCGCTCTTCTCCGCAACGCCTCTCGATGTCGGTTGCATTCGGCCCGACTTCGGGCTGATTGCGGCGACGCCGGTCAGGATCGCAATAAGGCCGACGCCTGCAGTCCAGGTGAGCGTCTCGCCCAGCAATGTGCAACCGATCAGCACGCCAGCAGCAGGCTTCAGATAGCTGACGCTTGCGGCGCCCATGCTGCCGATCGTGCGGATCAAACGAAAATAGACCACAAAACCAAGCGCGGTTGCCAGGACAGCATTGGCCAGCAAAGCGGCGATCGCCGCCGGAGATGGCGCGGTCTGGAGCGGCGCTTCCACAAAAACGCAGAGGGGGGCAAGGACCACGGCCGCGCACGTCAATGCTCCTGCGGCTGTAACCTGCGGAGCCACGGCGTCGAACCGGCGGCTATAAATGGCGCCGACGGCTGATGAGATTGTGGCCGCAATGATCGCGGTTTGCCCCGCTGCCGCCTCACCAAGGCCCAGCAGCGCGCTTGCGCCAGCGATCAACACCACCCCACCCAACCCCGCGGTCACGCCAAATATTCGTCCTGCCGTGAGGGGCTCGTGCCGTGTCCATGCCAAACTGATGAGAAACACGAAAATTGGCGTCGGCGAGTTGAGGATGGCGGCGAGAGCGCTGTCGACTGACTTCTGAGCGATTGCGATGAGCCCGTACGGAATCGCGCATCCCAGGCAGCCTTGTACAAACAACCCGCGGACAAAACCCCGCCCCGCGGGGATCTTGCAACCCATGAAGAGCACAACGATCCACAGCACCGCCGCCGCCAATGCGACGCGCGCCGTGACCAAGGTGATCGGCGGGATGGTCGCGAGCGCGATCTTCGTCAGCGCATAGGGCATCCCCCACAGCAGACCGAGCAGTGCAAGCAGGGCCATTTCGAGTGGGCTTGCCATTTTGGTGTGCACGAGGGCCTCGACGACCTTCCCAATTGGGGGGCGTCGGCGGTCTTTATGCCGGTGCTGTTGCCCGAAAGGACAGCGAAAAAAGCGCCCTGCAACACCATTTTTTAGAGTTGGTCCTAGTACTGTGACCAGCCGGTATCAATACCTCGGGCCGATGGGCCCAAGACCGGAATCCAGTAGGCGTCCGGTCCCAATACTTTTAGACTGTGGGGGTACCAGGAAGGGGGACTTTAGACATGAACAGGAGACATTCCATGCAAAAGATCGTGAATGCCCGCCGGCCCGTTGTGGGCGAGAAGGTCGTGCGTGACGCTGCCACCCAGAACCAGGGCAAGGTGCACCTGGGAGAGGGCGCAGCCCCAATGTTCGCGCCGCGGGCGATCCGCTCCGGCGAGAAGGTCGTGCGTGACGCTGCCACCCAGAACCAGGGCAAGGTGCACCTGGGAGAGGGCGCAGCCCCGGTGTTCGCGCCGCGGGCCATCCGCTCCGGCGAGAAGGTCGTGCGTGACGCTGCCACCCAGAACCAGGGCAACGTGCACCTGGGAGAGGGCGCAGCCCCAATGTTCGCGCCGCGGGCAATCCGCTCCGGCGAGAAGGTCGTGCGTGACGCTGCCACCCAGAACCAGGGCAACGTGCACCTGGGAGAGGGCGCAGCCCCA
>VAZM01000319.1 GCA_005883135.1 Alphaproteobacteria bacterium | reverse complement strand
TCTGCGGGATTGGCCTGGGCGTGTCGTTCATCATTGCCATCGCCCAATTGAACGTTGGCTTGACGAAGTTGCCGGTGGCATTCTGGGCCGGCAGGAGCGAGAACGCGGTGCCGGATCCGGGCTGCACGCTCGCCACATGCCCGCGGATGATGCGTTCCGGATAGGCATCGATTTTGAGCGTCACCGGCTGCGCGGCGCGCATCGCATCGAGCTGCGTCTCCTTGAAGTTGGCCGTGACCCAGATGTCATCTGGAACGAACATGGTCAGGTTTGTGCCCACCTGGGCGAACTCACCGGCTGCAGCGCTGAGCTGGACCACCCGCCCCGCCTGCGCGGCCGTCACCGTCGTGTAGGACAGGTTCAGCTGCGCTTGGTCGCGCTGGGCGTTTGCTTGCGCGAGACTGGCGACGGCGCTCTCGCGCTGGGCCTTGAGCGCCTCGAGTTGCTGTTGCGCGACCTTGAGATTGGCTTGCGCGCTCGCGAGCGCCGCCTGCTGCTGTTGCTGCTGCGACGTCCACTGCTGCGCGTTCTGGACGGTGCCCGAGCCTGTCCGCGCCAAATCCTGGTAACGCGCGGCCTGCTGCTGCGCGAAGACGAGCGCCGCTTGCGCCTGCTCCACCTGGGCTTCGCTCGCGGTGATCTGTGCCTGCTGCACGTTGAGCTGCGCGTCGATGTTCTGGATGCTGGCCTGGGCGCTCGCCACCTGCGCCTGCGCCTGATCGAGCGCGATCCGATAATCGCGTTCATCGATGCGCGCGATGACGTCGCCGGCATTGACATGCTGGTTATCGGTCACGGGCACGGCGGTGACGTAGCCCGACACCTTCGGCGCGATGGCGAATTGCCGCGCCGCGATGAAGGCGTCGTCGGTCGACTCGAAATGCTCGGCGTAATCCCAGTAGAGATAGCCGCCCGCCGCCGCCGCTATGAAGAGAACGAGCCCGAGCAGGAACGCGATCGGGTGCCGTCGCAGGAGATGCCTGCGCGGCTCGTCTCCGCCTTCACGATCTTGCCCCGGATGATGGTCCTCCCGCTCCAGGGGCGCTTCCACGATGCGCCGCTCCTCGGGAGGACGCTCTCGCGGCGCCGGCGCGCGGGCGCGAGCGCTGCCGGCAGTTGCGGTGCGCTGCTCATGCTCGCTCGGCGGCCGGGCGGGCGACCGGACCTGCTGCTGCCCTGATCTTTCGAGCAGCGGTCGAAGGTCCCAATCTCGTTTCTGTGCCTCTAAAGCCATCGTTCGCTCCCGGGACATCCAGGAGATGCCCATAAACGAAACGATACCGTTTCGTTCCCTTTACTAAAGCGCCTGACAGCCCTAAATCAAGGGGCAGCGCGCGGCGACGGCGCGGGTCTGGAATGCAGTCGCGAGGGTGTGACGGCCATGGGCAGCATTTCCGCGACAGGTCGCCGCTTCAAAAAAAGGGCCGCCGTCCGCAGCGGGCGGCCGCCGCGGGAACTCGCCGGCGAGGTCGAGTCCCGCATCCTCGACGCGGCCCGCCGGGTCTTTCTCGAGCGCGGCTTGGCCGGCGCCAGCATCGACGAAATCGCCGAGCTGGCCTGCGCCGGAAAGCCGACCATCTATGCCCGGTTCCCGGGGAAGGAGCCGCTCTTTAGCGCCGTGGTCATGCGCAAGGTTGCCGCCAATGTCGCCCGCTTCGCGAACTTCGTCCCGGCCGGAGCAACCATCGAGGAACGCCTGGCAAGCGTCGGTGCTACCGTTCTGCGCCAGCTTTTGGCCGGCGATACCGTCGGTCTCCTCCGGCTATCGATTGCCGAGGCGCGCCGGTTTCCCGATTTGGCAAGTAGCGTCCACCGGATGGCGCGCGGGCGCGGGCTGCAAGCGGTGGCCCGGCTTCTGGCGGAGGCGGCGCAATCTGACGAGCTCGGTCACTTGCCGGCGTTCGCGCCGCAGCGCCTAGCCAAGACCGCCGACATCTTTCTCGATCTGGTGGTCTTGCCGCTCTTACATCGGGCATTGCACGGAGAGAAGCCGAAGGCCTTGTGCGCGGAGGTCGAGCCGCACGTCGCAAGCAGCGTTGCTTTCTTTATCGCCGCGTGCCGGCACGGCGGCGTCACTTGAGCTCACCGCGTGGGCGTCTCTGGGCTTATTTCTTCTGCGGAGCGCCTCATTCCCACTCGATTGTTTTGAAGCATGGTAACTCACTGATATTCCACCGCAGCTTTTTTCCATACAGGGTCGAGAACCGTCTCGCCGATCCGTCGGAAAATTGCGCTCTTGATTTCAAATACGAATTTCGACGATCCGCGATTTGCTCGGTTTCAGCGACTATCGGTATCTATCGGACGATTTTCGACATACGCAACCCTCGAACGATTATCAGCCTCACGGCAAGTTGCAACAACGGAGGTGCAGCATGGAGATGGCGTATCGAGAGCGGTGGCAGACTGAGATTGCTGAGCTGCAGAAGATCTTGTCTGAGTTTGACCTAAGAGAGGAGTGCAAGTGGGGGAAACCCTGCTACACCATGGATGGAAAAAACGTTGTCATCATTCAGGGCTTCAAAGAATATTGCGCGTTGGGCTTCTTTCAGGGTGCGCTGCTGAAGGACTCGAAGAGGCTGCTGGTGCAGCTCGGGCAGGTTCAGGCAGCGCGGGTGATGAAGTTCACCAGCGCCAAGGAGATCGCGACGAAGGCGACCACCATCAAGGCCTACGTGCGCGAGGCCGTGGCGGCCGAGAAGGCCGGAATGAAGGTTGAGACGAAGCGTAGAGAGTTTCCCGTGCCCGAGGAGTTGAAGGAGAAATTCCGCAACGATCCGCGGTTCAAGCGCGCGTTCGAGGCGCTGACGCCGGGTCGGCAAAGGGGGTACCTGTTTCACTTCGCCAGCGCGAAGCAGTCTGGGACGCGGATCGCGCGGATCGAGAAGGCGATGCCTGCGATCTTCGAAGGACGAGGGTTCCTGGAGCGGCGATAGATCGTGAAACTGTGGATCGTACCGAGAGATAGTCTTCTTGACGGCCATATCCAACGCCGCCGATTCCTCCAGCGCCGCCATGGATGAGCAGCTTTTGGCCGGCCGTCAGGTGCATATGCTCCGTCAGCACCTGCGGCGCGCTCACCCCGGTGAGAGGCAGCGCGGCAGCCTGGGCATGGCTTGGGCTGTTGGGTTTTTGGGCCGCGGAGCGCGCGGGCGCGATCGCGAAGTCCGCGAATGACCCGGAGCCACCGCTGGTCGGTGATGCCTGACCGTAGACCGCGACGCCAATATCGAAGTCTGTTGCACCGGGGCCAACGGCCTCAACAACTCCAGAAAAGTCGCCGCCCAACGTGACCGGCAACTGCAGCGGTGCGTTCTTCTGCAACAGGCCCGCGCGTATCTTCCAATAGCCCCGCCGCATAGATGCGGACGAGAAGTGCGCCGGCTTGAGGATCAGGAAGAGAGACATCTTCGACGCGAACCGCATCGGCTTTGCCATAGTGCTCAAGGCGAGCTGCTCGAGCGTTTCTCATGGCACAATCTTCTTTGTTCCTTTACCTTCGTTGGCGGCGGACCAAGCAACGCACGAACGCGATTCGCTCTTGATGCTTTGCCTTCGCTTCGCTTCAGCCTGCGGGGCAATGCAACTCCGGTCCGAACCGCTTTCATTCGAACCAATAGTTCAGCGTTCCAACGCTCCCTTTTCCAAATTCGCCTTCAAAACCGCCCTCCCCACGCAATCCTGAAAGTTCATCGGTTCCAGAACCGGGAACGACACTCCATCTGGCTCTTATCTTCTTATTCTCCACAGTTTCTGAACCTTGGAGCACGAAGGTTCCGCGAAGCCCCCCAACTGTTCCACGGAATCTCTGCATGCTGACCATGGTCGCTGATTTGTCGTCGCGCAGCACCTGTAGCGCCCGGACGGGCGACTCGCCCTCCCAATCCCCTGAGAACTTCTCATTCAACCTAAGCTCCAACAATTCTGGCTTCACCGTTTGGTCGTAGGGGTGCGTTTCAGAATCCAGAACGGTGATCGTCGCTGTGGCCGTTTTTCGACTCGGCACCGCCTTCTGAGATTGTTCGATTTCAGTAACAGAGTGCACGTCGTTCATTTGAGTGGTCCTTTCGCCAGATCGGCCTACCGCCGATGATTCGCGGCCGTCGCTTGCTGAGTTGGCGCGCGCGCCATGCCAGATACCGAGACAAGCGATCAAGACCGTTACTTTGGTTCGAAACGTCATCGCGCTCTTTTCCCCACCCGGCCACCGTGGTCCGCTGGCTCGGCAGGAGCGGTCGTTTCGCTGGCCTGTTCGACATGTCGGCGACCAAGCCCGCTCTTTGAGCAGGGCTACTGTCGTGGCGCATATTCGCACGGGTCGCGAAGCTCAGGGGGAATGCCTCCCTAACCACTGCCGCGCCAATTAGAGCTGCGACGACCTTACGCTGCGGCGCGCTCAAGACCGCGTTCGTGCGAAAGCAAATACTGCTTCGCATCCAGTCCACCCGCAAAGCCCGTCAGATTCCCGTTCGATCCGATCACGCGGTGACACGGGGTCACGATCGAGATCGGATTTTTGCCGTTCGCGGCGCCGACGGCGCGAGCGGCCCTCGGCGCGCCAATCTCGTTTGCGATCTGCGCATAGGAACGCGTCTGACCGAACGGAATCGCCAACAGGGCGTTCCAGACCTTCTTCTGGAACTCGGTTCCGATGAAATCGAGATTGAGGTCGAAGGCGGTGCGATTGCCCGCGAAGTATTCCTGCAGCTGCCGTTCTACCCGCTTCAACACGGGATGTCTGGAATCTTCTACAGGTGTGCCGATGCGAACGCGCTTGGGATCGTCGTTTTCCCATAGAATCGCCGTCAATCCCTTGTCGCTCGCAATCAGCTTGAGTTCGCCGACGGGTGATTTCATCATCTTGTAGAAAAACGTCATGTCTGTCTCCGACTCTGTTTTGTCTGTCTCCGGCTCTGTTTTGGCCGCATCCCATTCCGACCGACCGTTCCGTTGAATCCGGCCAGCCGCGCTCTTCAGGGGCGACTAGAGTAGCTAAGCTACACAGTCACACCGAACTGTTCCTCAAAGCCCTTGGCGCCTGCGGGCGCAATTGCGACAGCCCGTGTGCCGGGCAAACGCCGCACCCAGCCCAGATCGAAGCAACGCGTGGCAAAGGCCGCCCCGAAGGCGCCGGCGAGATGTGGTTTCTGTTCGCTCCAATCGAGGCATGATCGGCAGAACGGACGCCTCGATTGTTGTATGGCGGACAGATTGATGCCGATGCTGGAAAACATCCGCGCTCCGCTTGGAGTGACAAGCCCACCATCCTCCGAGAGCACGATTAGCTTTCGCTTTTTAAACGCGTCGGTCAGCGCGACACCCAATCTTCCCACAAAATGATCGTAACAGGTCCGTGCATCCCGTAACGCCCGCTCGCGCTCCGAAAGAACGTGCGGTTTTGACGAGCGGGAACCCGCCATCGACATCATCGCTTCCAGCGTTCGCGCTACAAGGCGCGACGCCAGTCGGAAGTTCCGGTTGCGACCTCGCTTCTCCGCTGTGACTAGCTGCCCATCGGCCAATTTCGCCAGATGCCAACTTGCAGTTTGCGGCGAAACCCCCGCAGCCAACGATAATTCGGTCGCGCTATGGCCGCGACCGTCAAGAAGCACGCACAGCATCACAGCGCGCGCCGGATCACCGATGATACTTCCGAGTTCCGCCAGTCTGATCGGACCACTCATGGGCAATAGATAGGCGTTCAGCCATGACCAACCCAGTGAATATTATTCAATCTCGATCGAAGTGTTTCCGGTTGTCATGGTGGGTTGGGC
>VAZM01000278.1:15592-46863 GCA_005883135.1 Alphaproteobacteria bacterium | reverse complement strand
TGCTTTGCAGCAAGGCCGCCTGGACGGCGGGCGAACGCATGAGGTCGCGCAGCCGTGCCACCGTCGCCTCGTCGGCGACATAGTGCATCGGTGGCGCGTTCTGCCAGAGAAAGTCTTGCGCCGCCCGGATCGCAGCTTCGATGACGCGGTTGGGGCTCATGGCGGAAAAACGCACGCCCGACGGCAGCGTTCCAATGTCGTGCAATGGCTTTACGAGTGGGGGCCCTATCCGCGCGTCGGAGCTCCCGCGGGGGTGGAGGCGAGCGGCCTACTCTTCGACGCGCTCAACCTCGATGTTGACGCACTCGCCGACCTCACAGCGATAACCGGCCCCGGCAGCGAACAGTTCGCGCGCCTCTTCCGCCGACTGCGCTTCGACACACCATTGCTCGACACGCGTGACCTGCACGGTGGCGTGGTAAGTCTTGAAAACGGGCTTCAACTTGAGAGCGGCAACAGCCATGGCTTGCTCCGACCGAATCACTTGCGAAGGGCAAGTCTAACGTCCCTCACGGGCGAGAACAAATCGGCAACGCAAATCTGGCCCGCGACAAATGCCCCTCCAATCCCCGGCGGGAACAAGCTAGCGTCAGCTACTGTTGAGGCAGTGTCGGCATCGAACAGGAGCAGCCCCGTGGCCCCACGTGCGTACTGGAAAGGCTACCTGAAACTGTCGCTCGTCTCGTGTCCGGTGGCGCTGTTTCCCGCCAGCAGCGAGCGGGAGAAGATCCGCTTCCATCAGATCAACAAAGCAACCGGCAACCGCATCAAATACCGCAAGGTGGACGCGGAGACCGAAGATGAAGTCGACGCCTCCGACATCATCAAGGGCTACGAAGTGGGTAAGGGGGAATATATCGAGCTCGAGCCCGAGGAGCTCGAGGCAGTGGCCATCGAGAGCACGCGCACCCTCGACATCGACGAGTTCGTGCCGAAAAAGGAAATCGACGAGATCTATCTCAACAACCCCTACTACATCGTGCCGGACGGCGAGGTCGGCCAGCAGGCCTTCGCCGTCATCCGCGAGGCAATCCGCAAGGAAGGCATGGTGGCGCTCGGGAGAGTCGTCTTCACGTCCCGGGAGCACGTCATCGCACTGGAGCCGCGCGGCAAAGGGCTGCTCGGCATCACGCTGCGCTACCCATACGAAATCCGCAAAGAGGATCAATATTTCGACGATATCGAGAACGAAAAAATTCCGAAGGATATGATGGAGCTCGCGTCCCACATTGTCGAGACGAAGTCCGGGCACTTCAATCCGAAGAAATTCGAGGATCATTACGAAGAAGCATTGAAGGAGCTGTTGAAGAAGAAGCAGGCAGGCGAGAAGATCGAAGCGCCGAAGGAGCGCGAGCCGGCCAAGGTCATCAATCTCATGGACGCCTTGCGGCGAAGCGTGAGCAGCGAGCGCGCCGCCGGCGGGCGACGGAAGCCGCCGCGCAGCAGCGCGCAGCGCCGCACTGCCAAACGAGCGAGCCGCGCATCGGCACGGCACAAGAAGGCCGGGTAAGCTCTTCGCGCCGCGGAGTCCGCGCATCCCGAAGACACGCTCATGCTCGGGCTCAGTCATTCGTGCCCCACGGACCGATCCGTCTGTCACGCGTAACGCGCGGCGCTGTGCCGGATTCCCGACTATCTACGTCTCAGGCAGAGCACAAATCGTCCGGGTCATCGAAGCCGCAAGCGATATATGCGGGGACATCCATGCCAGTTCGTTAGTGGCGACCTAGTCTCCGGCGCTCGCCGCCACCGCCGCAATGCCGAAGTGTACGCAGCCCGACATTGCGCGCGGAGGAACGGCGCATCGCGCCCGCGTTGACTCGCGTGGAGCAACGAACCGCCGGCGATTTCGCAATTGTCGTTGTTGGCGCCTCCTGCGGAGGCATAGAGGCGATGGAAAGATTATTTGCCGACCTGCCCGCCCATATCCCCGCCGCGATCCTGTGCGCGTCGCTCCGGCCTAGAGGTGGCCGGTCGCTTGATCGACCGTCAGCAGCAGGCGAAAGCCCGCGACTCGGCCGAACATGGGCTCGAGCGCGCGCTCGATCCGCAGCAGGCGGCGCGCCGCGCCTTCGCCGATGAGGCTCCACGATTGGAAACCGCCGCTCAGCGGATAGGCAGCGAACGCGAACCATTGCACGGACGCGATGCGCAGCGTCGGAAAGAGGCGATGGAACCGCTCGCGCTCGCGGGTAACGAGAAGGGTCGGAATGGCCTGATTGGAGTCGTAAGGATTGCGGCGGGGATCGGGGGTGCCCTCGCCGAATACATCAGCCGAGGTGCGAACCGGCTCGTGGTGCAACAGGCGATAGAACAGGCTACTGCCCCAGGTGATGGCGGGCTCGACCATGAGCACGCGCCCCTCCGGGCGCAGCACCCGCGCGGCCTCGCGGAAGAAGGCGATGGGAAACTCGAGATGATGCAACACGTCGACCATGACGATATTGGCGGCGCAGGCGTCCGCGAACGGAAGGCGTTGCGCGTCGGCGACGCAATCGAGCCAAGGCGCGCTTTGGATGTCGGTTGACACCACGTCGGCAAGCCGCCGCTTCAGGTTGCCGATGCCGCCGCCGATCTCAAGCGTGAGGCCGGGACGGCAGGCCGCGGCGACACGGTCGTAAAAATCGTCGTAGACGAGGCGGAGCACACCCTTGCGCTCCCACACCCGGCGGTGATCGGCGAGGTGAGCGGCGCGGTCCATCACATCGCCTTGATGCGCATGAACGCGAACAGCACCATGCGCAGCAGCATGAAGCCGTGCCGGAAGCGCGAGATCTGCGTCTCGCCGTAGGTGCGGCTGGCGTAGCGGATGGGAATCTCCACCGCCTTGAGGCCGAGCTTCGACGCGCCGAAGATCAGCTCGAAGTCTCCGAACGGATCAAACTCTCCGAAATAGCCGCGCGCGGCCTTGAGGCGGGCGTAGTCGGAGCGGCACATCGCCTTGGTGCCGCACAGCGTGTCGGTGAAGCGCTGCGATAATAGCCAGGTGAAGAGAAGCGAGAAGGCTTTGTTGGCGACGAGATTGAGGAAACGCATGGCTTCCTCCTCCATCGGATAGACCAGACGGGAGCCGTTGACGAACTCGCCCTTCCCGGAGCGAATCGCATCCCAAAACTTGGGCAGTTGCTCGGGCGGCATGGTCAGATCGGCGTCGAGAATCATCAAGACATCGCCGCGCGCGGCATCAAAGCCCGCGAACACGGCGTCGCCTTTGCCCCTTCCCGGCTGGCGCATCGCCTTGATGTTGCGGTCGGGATATGCGGCAGCCACGCGCTCGATCTCTTCCCAGGTGCCGTCCTTGGAATGACCCTCGACGAAGATGATTTCGAGCGGCTCGACAAAGCGCGGGATGCGCTTGACCGCCGCCTCGATGTTGCCGCGCTCGTTGCGCGCGGGAACGACGATGCTCGCGGATTTGACCTCGGTCGCCGGCCGGACCGAGCGGGAAACCGTGAAATGGCGCAAGCAGAGCTGACGGATCAGCGGCAAGGGAGCGAGGAAACGGTTGATGAGCCGGCCCAGCCCAAAGAGCCGCATCGGAACGAGCACGCGCATCTCGTTCTTGACCGAATCGAAGTCGCCCAGGGCCGCGAGCGCGCGCACATCGGCGGGGGAGAGCACGTTTTGCAGAGGCTGCGGCATTTTCATGCCTGTCGCCTCCGCGACTTTGATCGCCGGATACCACAAATGCGAGACATAGCCGACCACGACACGGGTCTCGCGCATGCACAGATTGTGCAGGCTCGCGAACATGGCCTGGCAATCGTCGAGCGCACCCAGCGTATCGACCACCACGATGGCGTCGAATGGTCCAGGCAAGGACCGCAAGAACTGGGGATCCTCGATGTCGCCGACGAAAAAGGTGAGATCGGGGTGCGCCTTGCACGCCTCGCTGATCATGCCGGCGCTGAAATCGACGCCCACTCCGAACGAAGGCTTGAGCGCGGCGAGCACGTCGCCGGTGCCGCATCCAAGCTCGAGCACGCGAGCGCCTTCCGGAATGAGAAATTTCAGGTAGAGCAGATCCTCATGGTGGAAGAAGGCGCTGCGCGCGAGCCATTGCCGGCGCGCGGGCGCGCTCGCGTCGGCGCGGCGGCGGATCTCGCGCTTGCGCGCCGACATACCGGCCGCATCCTCGTACCTGCTGGAATTCACCGCCATCTCACTGTTCAAGATCGGCCTGCCCAAATAAGAACTCTCGCAAATTCAGCCATGACAACGGCCAGTCATGCCGACCCCGGTACATGGCTGGGCTTGACGGCGCAAGTCGCGGCGAATGTACCGCGGCCCGCGCGACGTCATAGTGCACAAGTTAGGCGGCTCGCCTTGCGGTGGACCCCCGTGCATGAGGTTCAGGCCGGTCGGCGCGCCGCGCGAGATGCACCGCCGCGCCCTCGCTACTGGGCGGCGGCAAGCGGCCGGCTGATGCTTTCCAGCGATTTGCGTTCAGCCGCAATGCCGTAGCGCGCCGCAATAAAGGCTGCCGCGAGCATCAGCACCGAGCCGAAGAGATAGCCGACGAACAGACTCCAGCGCGAGCCGGTGTCGATCAAGTAGCCGAACAGCCACGGCCCGATCACGCCGCCGATGCCGGTGCCGATGGCATAGAAAAACGCGATCGCCAATGCCCGCACCTCGAGCGGAAAGATTTCGCTCACCGTGAGATAGGCCGAGCTCGCCGCCGCGGAAGCGAAGAAGAAGATCACCATCCAGGCGATGGTCTGCCCCGTTGCCGACAAGGCGCCGACGGCAAAGAGATAGCCCGCTCCCGCGAGCAATATCCCGGATAGCGCATAGGTCGTCGCAATCATGGGGCGGCGTCCGATCGTGTCGAACAGCCGGCCGAGCAGCGCCGGTCCGAGGAAATTTCCGAGCGCAAACGGCAGGAGATACCAACCGACATGATCGGCCGGAATGGCGTAGAAATCGGTCAGCACCAGCGCGTAGGTGAAGAAAATCGCGTTATAGAAGAATGCCTGTGCCGCCATCAGGCTCAAGCCCACGAGCGTGCGGCGGCGCTCGACGCGAAACAGCGTGTCGGCGACCTCGGCGAGCGGCGTGGTGGCGCGCTGCCGCAGCCGGATCACCGGCAGCGGCTCCTCCGGCAAAGCGTGGCCGCGGGCGCGGAACTCGGCCT
Source organism: Alphaproteobacteria bacterium (assembly GCA_005883135.1). Classification (GTDB taxonomy): domain Bacteria; phylum Pseudomonadota; class Alphaproteobacteria; order Rhizobiales; family Xanthobacteraceae; genus VAZQ01. The sequence goes on along the minus strand of VAZM01000278.1, from coordinate 41,726 downwards.
CGATGCCCTCGAGCACCGCCTTTGCCTCCTCGAGGCGGCCGTGCGTCATCAGCCAGCGCGGCGATTCCGGCAGCCACAGGCGCATGAGGAAGATGACGAGGCCGAGCACCGCCCCGATCAGAAACGCCAAGCGCCATCCCAGGTCCGGCGCTAAGAGATTGGGGTCGAGAAACACGATCGAGCCCGCCGCGCCGAGCGCGGCGCCGATCCAGAAGCTGCCGTTAAGGGTGAGATCGCTCCAGCCGCGATAACGCGCGGGCACCAGTTCCTGGATGCTCGAATTGATGGCGGTGTATTCGCCGCCGATGCCGGCGCCGGTGAAGAAACGAAACAGCGCGAAGCTCGCCAGATTCCACGATAGCGCGGTTGCGGCGGTGGCGACGAGGTAGACCGCCAGCGTGATGAAAAACAGCCGCTTGCGTCCGAGCCGGTCGGTGAGCCAGCCGAAGAACAGCGCCCCGCACACCGCACCGGCGAGATAGGCGCTGCTCGCAAACCCGACCTCGGCGTTGGAGAAGTTGAGCCGCGGGCTCTCCTTGAGCGCGGGTGACACCGCACCGGCCAGCGTCACCTCCAGGCCGTCGAGAATCCAAGTGATGCCGAGCGCGACCACGACCAGCGTGTGGAATCGCCCCCAGCGCAGCCGATCGAGCCGCGCCGGAATATCGGTCGCGACGATCGCGGCGTTTGCCGGCACCGGCGCCGTCACCGGCATGCTCGCTATCATGCTCGCCTCGCGGAGAAGGATGGCTGCGATCGGCACTGCGCAGGTCCGCTCAAGGCAACGATTTGTGCGCCGGTGCGTTCCGCACCGCCACGCCGTACGCCGCTTCCCTTCGCCCCCGCCGCGCCATAGATTGCGCCGGCGAAAAACCTTCCGAGGAGCTATTTCATGTCGTCTACCGCCGTCACCTGGATCGTCATCGGCGTGATCATCGTGCTCGTGCTGTGGATCATCACGATCTACAATGGCCTTGTCGCGATGCGTCAGCGGGTCAATCAGGCATTCTCCGACATCGACGTACAGACGAAACAACGGCACGACCTCATTCCCAACCTGGTCGAGACGGTGAAAGGTTATGCCGGGCACGAGCGCGGTACGCTCGAAGCGGTGGTGCAGGCGCGCAACGCCGCGGTCGCGGCGCAGTCGGGAGGTGTCGCGGCGCAAGCCGCCGCCGAGAACGTGCTGAGCGGGGCGCTGCGGCAATTATTCGCCCTGAGCGAGGCCTACCCGGACCTCAAGGCCAGCCAGAATTTTCAAGAGTTGCAGAGCCAACTCTCCGATATCGAGAACAAGATCGCCGCCGCGCGACGCTTCTTCAACAATGCGGTCCAGGAGTACAACACCGGGATCCAGCAATTCCCCGCGGTGCTGCTGGCGGGACCGCTCGGATTCACGCCGAGAGATTTTTTCGACGTCGGCGTCGAGGAGCGCAAGGTGCTCGACCAGGCGCCGCAGGTGAAGTTTTGATGCGTTGCGGGTCCGCTGCACCCTTTGCCATCGCAGCGCGATGGTGGAATGACAGGCACACCCAAGCCCGCTAATGGCCGCCTACGGACTCTATACCCACATCCAATCGAACAAGCGGCGCTCGATCGCGCTGCTTGTCGGCCTATTCTTTCTCGTCTACCTGCTCGTTTACGCCGGGGCGCTGCTCGGCGAGGCGTTCACCATCGACGCACCACCCGACGAGCTCTTGCGCCGCGCGTTGCACGACGCGCTCTACGCCGCGCCATGGGCGACGCTCGGCACCGCGCTGTGGATCCTCATCGCCTACAAATTCCACCAAAGCATGATCGACGCGGTGACCGGCGGACGTGAGGTGACCCGGCAGCAGGAGCCGCGGCTCTATAATCTGCTCGAGAACCTCTGCATCTCGCGCGGCATCACCACGCCCAAGCTCAAGGTAATCGAGGATGACGGCCTCAACGCCTTTGCCACCGGGATGAACGACAAGCAATACTCGATCACCGTCACCTCCGGGCTCATCAATTCGCTCAACGACGCCGAGATCGAGTCGGTGCTCGGCCACGAACTGACCCATATCCGCAACGGCGACGTGCGCATGCTGGTGATCGCCGTCATCATCGCGGGAGTCATCGCCTTCTTCGCCGAGCTCGTCTTCCGCCTCATGTTCCAGGGGGGCTTTCGTTGGCGCAGCCGGGGGAGCGGCGATCGCAAGGGCGCGGGGCTGGCGATGCTCATCGCGCTTGCGCTCATCGCGGTCGCCTGGATCCTGTCGATCGTCATCCGCTTTTCGCTGTCGCGCAAACGCGAATATCTGGCCGACGCAGGCTCGGTCGAGCTCACCAAGAATCCGGACGCGATGATTTCGGCGCTGCGGAAAATCGAGGGCCGCGGCGAGCTTCCCGCCGCAACTTCGGCGGTGATGGAGATGTGCATCGACAATCCGCGCGAGGGATTTTCCAACGTCTTCGATACCCACCCCCCCATCGATGGGCGGGTGGCGGCGCTGGTGAAGTTCGCCGGCGGGCACGATCCGGGCCGGCTGGCGCTACCCGCGCCGAGCGAAACGGGTGCGGGCGGCGAGAGCGAAGACGGCGACCAGCCCGCCGGCCGCGGGCCATGGGGGGAACCGCCGGACGCACGCGGCGACGGGCCCTTCCTGCCGGCGCGCCCGCCGATCGAGCTCGGCTCCTCGCCGGGCGCGGAGAGCGAGCGTGGCCCGTGGGGACCGCATCGCAAATAGCCGGCGTTGAACCGAGTCTCGGTTTGCCTCACCCGTGCTGCGGCGTCGTCAGAAACGACTGCTGCGAGCTATCGGCACCGAGAGGCGCAGCGTTCAACCCTCCGGCTGCGCCGCTGCCGGGGTCGATGCCGGCCATCGCCTGCACCAGCTGAGAGGTCGAGCCTGAGGCTTGGGGGGAGAAATCGACAGCCATGCCACCAACCGTCGAAGTTGCTGCGATCGGGTTTGCCGCTGGCGGCGTCAAAGCTGCACTTCCAGTTAGCGTATCGCTTCGGATATTATAGGCCTGTAATGCACCCGTGTTGGTGTTGCGCATCACCAAATCGTCGGTGACCAAGTTGGCGGGGAAGAGGTTCGCGTTGAGCGGCGCGATGCCAGCGACTTTCCACTCCAGACCGATCGGTCCGAGAACGCCCGGCTGCGTTTGGCCGGGTGAGACGGCGCTGGAAAGCTGGGCGGCGTACCCTGTGCCAGTTTGAATGACGTCATACAATCATGTTTAAGCCAAACTGGCTGCTGAAATGACCTAACCCGAGAACCTCCCAATCCTTTCCATTTCCAATGGTGGCGAAAAGCTGAGAGTTCACCAATGTACCATTGCTGTATGCGTACTCCCACAGCCCCCCGACACCGTCGCTCAGCACCATGAGTTGAGCGAAAGTACTACCAGACAAAGTAAAGTACGCGCCTAACCCGGCAGTATTAAAATTGGCACCGACTTTAGCCGCCACTATGAAGCTGTTGAATTGGTTGTTCTCGGTGTCATAAGCGAGGTACGTTGCCGTGTTATTGCTAACATTGCGCGTCAGCAGGTCGCCTTGGCCAAGGGAAGGGTCTCTAAAGAAATAGCCGATCCCCTGGACTTGCCAATCCTGTCCAATCTCGCCCAAAGGGCTGGAGCCTGTGATCGTATTCCCATTGATGTTGTAGACGACAAACTGGGTGACCGGCACCGAGAACGTCGTTCCACCGCTGCCACCGACCACGATCGTACTGGGATGGCGCACCCACAAGTCGAGAGTGTTTTGGAGAAAGTCCCACACAACAGCGCCCGGACCGGCGAAGTTGAAGTCGCTGCCAAGCTGACCGGAAGTGATGATGTCTTGTCCAAGCAGGATTTGGTTTTGGCCAAGGTTGTAGATGGTGTACGCAGGGTTGCTGGCAGTGCGCACGATCATGCTTGATGCGGTGTTAGGCGCGACTGGCATGAACCGGTCTCCTCTCGCTCACAGTCTGAGAGACAGCAATTGGGGACCTTATATGTCGGTTTGCAGATACTCAACACGTTCTCGCCCCACGCTACAGTCTTGAATCCCTGGACGGGGTCACGAGACATGAGCAGGCAGAGCGTGCTGGCGCCCGACGTGCCTCCGACGCTGCGATCGCGATTTTTGCGTGCAGTGCCTAATGCCCTGCGAAGGAGATGAGCGTGCGCACCGGCACCTCAAGCTGGCGCAGCTTGGCGGCGCCGCCGAGGTCGGGCAAATCGATGATGAAGCAGCAGGCGAGTACCTGCGCGCCGAGCTGGCGCAGGAGCTTGACCGCGCCCTCCGCCGTGCCGCCGGTGGCGATGAGATCGTCAACCACGATAACGCGATCGTCCTTCTCCACCGCGTCCTCGTGCATCTCCATCTCGTCGAGACCGTATTCCAGCGAATAGGCGATCGACATCCGCTTGTGCGGCAGCTTGCCCTTCTTGCGGATCGGCACGAAGCCGGCCGAGACCTGGTGCGCCACCGCCCCGCCGAGGATGAAGCCGCGCGCCTCGATGCCGGCAACCTTGTCGATCTTCATCCCCGCCCACGGCTGGACCATCTCGTCGACGGCGCGGCGGAAGGCACGCGCGTTGCCGAGCAAGGTGGTGATGTCGCGGAAGACGATCCCCGGCTTGGGATAGTCGGGAATGGCGCGGATCGCGTCCTTGAGGTCGTGCTCGAATTGCGTGCTGATCATAGGGGACTCGTGTCGATCAAGCGGAGAGGCTTGCAGGCGGGCTCACTCTGGCGAACCATGGGGCCGCGCGCAATCGGAGACGGCATATGCCGCGATCAAGCGAGCCGCGCGGGCCGGTCGTGCCGGTCATCGGGGGCGGCCCCGCCGGCATGTCGTGCGCGCTGTCGCTGCACAATTACGGCCTCTTCCCGCTCATCATCGAGAAGGAGAGCGCGCTCGGCGGCATGGCACGCATGAGTCCCTATCCCAACGAATGGCTGCTCGGGCAGCGCGGCAAAACCGGGCGCGAGAACGCCGCCGACTTCGCCGCCCATATCCGCGAGCTTGGCGTGCTCGGCCTCAACCCGCACCGCCTGCGCCGACAGGAGCAGCACTGGCGCCTCTACCTCGCCGGCGAGCCGGCGGCTCGATCATTATCAGCGCCGGCCATCGTCATCGCGACCGGGACGAGATTCGCAGGCGAGGAGTGGCTCGACGGCGTGGCGAACGCGCGCCGCATGATGGCGGCGGGCCGTCTCCATCTCGGCGCGACCGCAGTCGGCGAGCAAGGCGCCGATTTGGGCTCGCATGTGGCGGTAATCGGCGGCGGCGACAACGCCTTCGACGTTTCGCGCATGCTGGCCGAGAGGGGCATCCGCGTGACGGTGATCATGCGCTCGAAGCTGCCGAAGGCGCAGCCGCTGCTCATCGAGCGGCTGCGCCGATACCAGGCGTCAGAATTAGTGACGGTGTTGGCGGAGCGCACGGTCGCGGCGCTTGAGGAGAACGGTGCCAGAGTCGGCATCCGGCTGCACGGCGGCGGCGAGATCGAGGCCGATCGTGTGGTGTTGCTGTTCGGTTATCGCCCCAACACGGACCAGCCGTGGCTTGTCGCGCTCGCGCCTGCAACCGACGCGCTCGGCTATCTCGTCATCGACGGCAACATGGAAACGTCCTGCCGCGGCGTGTTCGCGGCAGGCGACGTGGCCAACCCGGCGCATCCGTGCATCGCCACCGCAATCGCGAGCGGCGCGGTTGCCGCGCGGCACATCGCCAAGAGATTGGCGCACGAACGCGCCGCGGCGCCTTGAGGGCCCATTCGCCGGCACGACATGATGTTGAGCGCGTCGGCCCGGGGTCAGCGCTTCGCCTTCAGCACCCGGCCGGCCACGGCGTCGAGTTTTTTCAGAAGCTTCTTGTCGCGCGCTTCGGGCGCGGTGATCAGCGCCGTGTCGAGGGCGCGGTCCGAGCCGATCGGACAGGGCTCATGCTCGCGCGGGAAATCGCGGGCGAGCCGCGCCACCAGCGCCTTCGCCTTATCGGCATTGGCGCTGAGCACGGCGATGATGTCCTGTACGGTCACCGCGTCGTGGTCGGGATGCCAGCAGTCAAAATCGGTGACCATGGCGACGGTCGCGTAGCAAAGCTCGGCCTCGCGCGCGAGCTTGGCTTCCGGCAGATTGGTCATGCCGATCACGGAATAGCCGAGTCCCTTGTAGGTCATGCTCTCGGCGTAGGTCGAGAACTGGGGCCCTTCCATGCACACGTAGGTGCCGCCGCGCACCATCTTGATCCCCTCCCGCGCCGCGGCGGCGGCGATGCGGTCCTGCAACAGCGGCGAGACGGGATGCGCCATCGACACGTGGGCGACGCAGCCCGTGCCGAAGAACGAGGTCTGCCGGTTGAAGGTGCGGTCGACGAATTGATCCACCAGCACGAAGGTGCCGGGCGGCAATTCCTGCTTGTAGGAGCCGCAGGCGGAGAGCGAGACGAGATCGGTCACGCCGGCGCGCTTGAGCACGTCGATGTTGGCCCGATAGTTGATGTCGGTCGGCGACAGCCGGTGGCCCTTGTCGTGGCGCGAAAGAAACACCACCGGCGTGCCGGCGATCTCGCCGACGCGCAGCGGACCCGACGGCTCTCCCCAGGGACTGCGGATCGTTTTCTGCTGACGCCGAGCACGGCCTTGGTCATGCGGATTGGTTCACGCGCGCGGATATTCGCTGGGCGGGCGAGGCTTGAGCTCCTCCGGATGCAGCTTCACCGCATGCCACACCTTCTTTTTGGTGAAGTACAGGAGCGCGGATAACACGATGAGGAAAATGAATACCTGCATGCCGCTACGCTTCCTGGCCTCGAGGTGCGGCTCGGCGGTCCACATCAGGAACGCCGAGATGTCCTTGGCGTATTGCTCGACAGTCATCGGCGCGCCGTCGGTATATTCGACGCGGTTGTCGGTGAGCGGCGGCGGCATGGCGATCGCGTGGCCGGGGAAATATTCATTGTAGAAGCTGGCCGGCGGAATGGTGACCCCAGCCGGTGGCTTGTCCTTGTAGCCCTGCAGCAGCGCGGTGAGGTAGTCGACGCCCTGCTCCTGGTATTGCGTGAAGATGTCGCCCACCCAGCGGGGGAAGCCGCGCTCGTAGCCGCGCGCCTTGGCGATGACCGACAGATCCGGCGGCACGGCGTTGTAACGCGCGCGCGCGGCCTGATCGTTGGGGAAAGGCGGCGGGAACGTATCGGCGAGGCGGCCGGGGCGATCCTTGACGTCGCCTTGCTCGTCGGGCTCGCCTTTGACCTGGTATTCGGCGGCGATGGCGGTCGCTTGCGCGGTGGTGAAAGCCGGTCCACCCGGATCCGCCAGCGTGCGGAACGCGACCAGTTTCAAGGCGTGACAGACCTGGCAGACCTCGCGGTAGACCTTGAAGCCACGCTGGAGCTGCCCGCGATCGAACTTGCCGAACGGCCCGGCGAATGACCACCTATTGGTGGGCGGCGCCGGCGTTTCATGCTCTTGCGCCCGCGCGGGCGCGCACGGCGCGGCGAGCAAAACGGCGAGAGCGAGGACGGCGCGCGCGCGAGCCATGGCTCAAACCTTCGCGCTCGCCGGCGGCGGGGCCGGTGCCCCGATCGGCTTGCCCTCGCGCAGCACCGATTCCGAAATCGAGTTGGGCAGCGCCTTGGTTCTCTCGATCTTGCCGAGCACGGGGAGGATCACCAGGAAAAATGCAAAGTAGTAGGCGGTGAAGATGCGCGCGAACAGCACGTAATTGCCTTCCGGAGGCTTGGAGCCGAGCCAGCCCAGCCCGATGCAGACGATGACGAAGGCCCAGAAGAACTGGCGGTAGGCGGGACGATAGCGCGCCGAGCGCACCCGCGACGTGTCGAGCCACGGCAGGAACGCGAGGATGAGGATCGAGGCGCCGAGCGCCATCACGCCGAGGAGCTTGTTCGGAATCGCGCGCAGGATCGCGTAGAACGGCAGGTAATACCATTCCGGCACGATGTGCATCGGCGTCACCGCCGGATTGGCCGGAATGTAGTTGTCGGGATGACCGAGAAAATTCGGAATGTAGAACACGAACCAGGCGAACATGATGCAGAACACGGCGAGCAGGAAGGAGTCCTTGATCGTCGCGTAGGGAGTGAACGCGACGGTGTCTTGCTCGGTCTTCGGCTCGACACCCGCCGGATTGTTCTGCCCCACCATGTGCAGCGCCCAAATGTGCAGCCCGACCACGCCGGCGATGACGAAGGGCAGCAGGTAGTGCAGCGAATAGAACCGGTTGAGCGTGGGATTGCCGACCGCGAAGCCGCCCCACAGCCAGGTGACGATCGATTCGCCCACCAGCGGGATAGCCGAGAACAGGTTGGTGATGACGGTCGCCGCCCAGAAGCTCATCTGCCCCCACGGCAGCACGTAGCCCATGAATCCGGTCATGATCATGAGCAGCAACAGGATGACGCCCAGGATCCACAGCACCTCGCGCGGCTCCTTGTAGGAGCCGTAATACATGCCGCGAAACAGGTGGATGTAGGCGGCAAGGAAGAACATCGACGCTCCGTTCGCGTGCAGGTAGCGCAGCAGCCAGCCGTAATTCACGTCGCGCATGATCTGCTCGACGGAATCGAAGGCATAGTCCACGTGTGGCGTGTAGTGCATCGCGAGCACGACGCCGGTGACGATCTGCACGCCGAGCATGAAGGCGAGAATGCCGCCGAAGGTCCACCAGTAGTTCAGGTTACGCGGCGTGGGATAGGCGACGAACGACGAATAGATGAGCCCGCCGAGCGGCAGCCGCCGCTCCATCCATCGCATGAACGCGCTTTGCGGCTGGTAGCTCGGATGTCCGCTCATGATCGAGGCCGTCAACCGATCCGGATCTTGGTGTCGGAGAGAAATGCGTAGGGCGGCAACGCCAGGTTCAACGGCGCGGGTCCCTGCCGGATGCGTCCGGAGGTGTCGTAGACCGATCCATGGCAGGGGCAGAAATAGCCGTCGTACGGTCCCTGATGGGCGATCGGGATGCAGCCAAGGTGAGTGCAGATGCCGATGAGCACCTGCCATTGGTCGTGGCCGGGCTTGACGCGCGCCGAATCCGGCTGCGGATCCGGCAGCTTCGCGACGTCGACGTTCTGCGCCTCTTCGATCTGCTTCTTCGTACGGTGATTGACGTAAATCGGCTTGCCGCGCCAGAACACCTTGATCACCTGGCCGTCGGCGATCGGTGACAGATCGACCTCGATGGGCGCGCCCGCCGCAATCGTCGAGGCGTCAGGGTTCATCTGCGTGATCAGCGGCACGAGCGTCGCGGCGGCGCCGATGCCGGCGACGGAGGCAGTCGCTATATAAAGAAAATCGCGACGCGTCGGCTCGGCCGAAGACATCGTCGTCACGTGCATCGTTCCTTTCTGTCCGTCAGTCCACCCGCAGCCTGCTCGCGCCGGCTGCGTGAGCTGCTCCGCGTGCGGCCCGTCGCCACCCAGCACCGACACGGAGACGCCGCCTGGCGGCGGCGGGCGAACCGGCCGCTCGCCTCTCTGCAAGCGAGGGGCCAAGCGGCTTCATCCAGCGGCGTTTTATTGGCACCCTTGCCAGGGGAGCGCAAGTGGGCAATGCGGGCCTCTGACGCAACGACCAAAGGTCGCACAATTCATTTGTCCGTCATAAGCTTCGCCACGATTACCGTTGTCGCATGTCTGCAATCTTGCCCCTGCGCATCGCGCTTTATGAGCCCGACATTCCCCAGAACACGGGCACGATCCTTCGTCTCGCCGCCTGCCTCGGTGTCGAGGCGCACATCATCGAACCCGCCGGCTTTCCCACCAGCGACCGCGCTTTCCGCCGTGCCGGCATGGATTACCTCAATCAGGTCCGGATCATCCGTCATACCGGTTGGGCGGCATTTGAAGCCTGGCGCGGCGGCGCGGCGGCGCGGCTCCTTGTCTTCACCACGCATGCGCCCCGCTCCTATCTTGCACATGCATTCGAGCGCGGCGACGTCTTGCTGTTCGGCCGCGAAAGCTCGGGAGTGCCCGAGAAGGTGCACGCGGCAGCCGACGCGCGGCTGCGTATTCCGATGCGAGAGGGGTTGCGCTCGCTCAATGTGGCGGTGGCCGCCGCCATGGCCGTGGGTGAAGCCCTCCGCCAAACGGACGCACGCCCGCTCGGCGACAGCTGAGCCGGATCGCCACGATGCGGGCGGCGCAACCTTTCGAAGAACGGCAGTTACTTTGGAAGAGAAAGGCAGTCGAAGGGGAAGGCAGTCACAAAAGACGAAGCGGGTGAGGGACATTCTCACGCCCCAAGGCGCTACCCCTCACCCGCATCGCTCGCGGCGCTCTGTCGCTAACTCACCGCCTGCCAAAGTCCCCACGCAAGCGGGGAGCGGACATCACACCCCCAACGTCCCCCACATCGACAGCGTTTCCCGAAACAATGGCAAAATAAAGCTTCGGCTGGAATTTTCCCCGGCCCAAACAATGGCAAAAAAAAGCTCGCGCTCAGTCTTCCAGCAAACATTGCGCGCACCGCGACGGCGACGCTGGTGACGGCTCGGCGAGCATGGCCTAAAGGGAAGACGGAGGTGCGATGAGCGAAAGCGTGCTCGACGGCCGCAAGGCACGTGCGCGAACCTGGTTCGAAGCGCTGCGCGACGAGATCTGCGCCGCGCTCGAGACAGTGGAAACAGACTTGCCGATGCACGCGCCGCTCGCCGATCGCCCGGCCGGTCATTTCGTTCGCACGCCCTGGACGCGCGCCGATCACAGCGGCGCAGCCGGCGGCGGCGGCGTGATGGCGAGCATGACCGGCCGCGTGTTCGAAAAAGTCGGTGTGCACGTCTCGACCGTGTTCGGCGAGTTTGCGCCGGAATTCCGGAAGGATATTCCCGGGGCCGAAACCGACCCGCGGTTTTGGGCCTCCGGCATTTCGCTCATCGCCCATCCGCAAAACCCGCACGTGCCGGCGGTCCACATGAACACGCGCTTCGTCGTGACGACCAAGGCCTGGTTCGGCGGCGGCGCAGATTTGACGCCGGTGCTCGACACGCGCCGCCGGCAAGACGATCCCGATACGCTCCGGTTTCATGGGGCGATGAAAGCAGCGTGCGACGCGCACGCGCCCGTCGCGCCCTATGCGAAGTACAAGCAATGGTGCGACGAGTACTTCTACTTGCGGCATCGCCAGGAGATGCGTGGCGTCGGCGGCATTTTTTTCGACTATCTCGGCAGCGCCGATTGGGAGGCGGATTTTGCCTTCACCCGCGAGGTGGGCCGCACCTTCATGGCAATCTATCCCGACCTGGTGCGCAAGAACTTCGCCACGTCCTGGAACGACGCCGAGCGCGAGGAGCAGCTCGTGCGCCGCGGACGCTACGTGGAGTTCAACCTGCTCTACGATCGCGGCACCGTCTTCGGACTGCGCACCGGCGGCAATGTCGAGGCGATCCTCTCCTCGTTGCCGCCGGTGGTGAAGTGGCCTTGAGCCGCCCGCCTTAGCGCGCGAACGCGTTGAGGATCATCGCTGCGCCGCCGCCGGCCACGACCGCGTCGAGGATTGCGGTGTGGACATGCAGCGGCAAGCGCTGGGTCAGCCGCTTGGCCAAAAACGCGCCGGGAAACGCCACGCCACCGATGAGCAGCGCGATCGCGATGACGGTCGCGTTCACCGCGCCGGCGAGCCCGAACGTCGTCAGCTTCGCGAGCCCGATGCCGATCGAGATCACGGCATCGGTCGCGACCACGGCGGCCCCTTCGAGCCCTGCCGCCATCAGGAGCGAGAGCAGGATAATGCCGGCGCCCACGGTCCCGCCCGCGAGCGGCCCCCAGCCGAAAGAGGCCGCCGCCAATCCGCGGTTCGACAGCGCCAGTCCGCGCCGGCGCATCAGCCGCCGCAGCGGCACGGTCGCAACCAGCATCGCGCCGATTACCAGCGCAGCGCCTTTGCCGGTGAGCATGGTATAGGCCCAGGCGCCGAGTACGCAGGTCGGCACCGCGGCGAGGAGCACGATCACCGCGCGGCGTCCATCGACTAAGCTCCAAAACGCCGTCGCCCGACCGGTATTGGTCAAAAGCGCCGAGAGCGAAAGGATGGGCACCACCGGCTCGGCGCCGACGATGGGCACGAGCACCAGCGGCATCAGCGCGCCGGTGCCGTAACCGGCGACCCCGCCGATGATGGAAGCGATCAGCGCCATTCCCGCCATCAGCGCGAGCTGAGGCAGCGAGATTTCGGCAAGCGCAGCAGAGAGAGATTGGAGCATCGCGCCGTGCCTCGGCGCGTCAATCCGCGCTCGGAAGCCGTCGCATGGTGAATTCGATGCGATCGCCGGGGAGTTCGCGCCAGGATTCGATCTCGGTCATGTAGGCCGCCTTCGGAAAGCGGCGGAACATTTCACGCGCTTTTTCGCGCGCTTCCTCGCGCGGCAGTGCGAAGGTCTCGCGCCGGAAGGCGTCGCGCGGCCGCGCTTTGAGCGCTGTGGCCGAGCGGCGGGCGATGTCGGCGGGGCGGCGGGTCGTGTTCATCCTCATCCTCGCGGCAAATGTAATGCGGAAAGCCGCGCGGAGCGAGTCGCAGCGGAGTGCGGCCTCACCTCGTCTGCGCTGCCGCCGCCGCGTCGGCGAGCGCCGCCACGGCCGGCGCGTCGGCGGGAAAGTCGGTCGCGATCCACGCCTCCTCCGCCGCCGCGAGCGCGGCGCCCAGCGCCGGGCCCCTGGGGACGCCGCGCGCGATGAAATCGGCGGCCTTGAGCGGAAATACCGGCACGCTCCAGCGCGACGGCAGCGCCGCGAGCTGATGCCAGGCCTGATCTCGCTCGCCTTGGGGGGCGCGCGTCCACGCCAGCAGCATGCGGTCGGTGAAACGCGCGCCTCCCAGCCGATAGAGCAGGACGCGCGCTTCGCGTTCGCTCCAGCTCGCCGAAATCTGCCACCAGCCCTCACCCATCGACACCAGCCGCTCATACTCGGCATTGGTGAGCCGCAAGCGCTCGCGCAGGCGTTCCGCATCCTCGACGACCAGGATCCCGAGCGCACCGAGCCGGCGCACCGCGTCTGGGGCGAGCGCAAACGCGGCCTCGAGCTTGATCATGTTGGCGTAGCTCGCAAGCAGCGGCACCCCGCCGAGCACCTGCTCGAGCAAACCCGTCTCCGTCATCAGCGCGAGCGCCGGCACGGCGTGCCTGGCGACGAGGAGCTTGAGGACCTCCATGCGCACGCGCTCGCGCGACAGTTGCTCGAGGCCGGCGCGCGCCGCGACGCACGCGGCGAGCCCCTCCGGGTCCGCAGCGCCCTGGCCATAAGCGGCGTGGAAGCGGAAGAAGCGCAGGATGCGCAGGTAGTCCTCGGCGATGCGCGTTCCCGGCTCGCCGATGAAGCGCACGCGCCGCGCCTCAATATCGTCGAGCCCGCCCACATAGTCGTGGGCGGTCCCGTCGCGGGATAGTGATAGCGCATTCATCGTGAAGTCGCGGCGCTCGGCGTCGCGCCGCCAGTCGCGACCGAACGCCACTTTGGCGCGGCGGCCGAACGTCTCGACGTCTTCGCGCAGGGTGGTGACTTCGAATGGCCGCCCCGCGGCGATGACGGTGACCGTGCCGTGCTCGACGCCGGTAGGCACCGCCTTGAAGCCTGCCGCCTCGACCCGGCGAATCACCTCGTCCGGTTGCGCCGTGGTGGCGATGTCAACATCGCCGTGCGGCTCCCCAAGGATGGCGTTACGCACCGCGCCGCCGACCACACGCGCCTCCTCGCCGGCAGCCTCGAGCGCGGCCAGGAGGTCGCGCAGCGGCGCCTCTCGCAGCCAGGCAACGTCGAGGCGTCGCGTCAGTTCGTTTTGCCCGGCACTAATTGGCCATCCTCCATGTGGGCCGGAACGTAGGTCGAGCCCGGCGGTGAGCCGCCCCACTGCGCCAAAACGACGAAACTACCGATCACGAGCACGAGCGCCGCGAGCAAAAGCCAACTGACGCGCGGCAGGCTCCAGGAGTTGGGATGCAGCACGCCCGCGCGCGTGGCCCACAAGAAGATGGCGTAGAGGAGGAACGGCGCCAGGAACAAGGCGATCTCGGTAAGGACGGGGCGGATCATCGCTCTGCTATCCCGGACGAGGGGCCTCAACCACGCTCGCTTCCGCGCTTTGCACAACGCGCCGAGTCGATGGCCTCGCAACTCACTTCAGGCTTCATAAATCCGTTCGTACAAATTGCGCAAAATCCCCGCGGTGACCCCCCAGATGTAACGTTGCCCGAAGGGAATGGCGTAGTACCTGCGCGTGACGCCCTTCCAATCGCGGCTGTGCAGGGCGTGGTTCTGCGCATCCATCAAAAACGCGAGCGGCACCTCGAACGCCTCGGCGACTTCCGCCGTGCTGAGCACGAGCTTGTAGTCGGGGCGTACGCGCGCGACGGTCGGCAGGATGCGATAGCCGGAGAACGTGAGATAAAGGTCGAGATAGCCGATCGGCTCGATCAGCGGGCGGCCAAGCCCGATCTCCTCCGCCGCCTCGCGCAGCGCGGCATCGACCGGCGTGCGGTCGTGCGGCTCGATCTTGCCGCCGGGAAACGCGATCTGTCCGGGATGGCTGGGAAGCTCGGTGCGCAGCGTGAGCAACACGGCGGGCTCGCTGCGGTCGACGACGGGAACGAGCACCGCGGCGGGCCGCGTCGCTGTTACGCCCGCGCGCTCCCAAGCGACGGGATCGAGATCGAGGTCGCCGCGCTTGGCTTGCGCCGACGGATCGTTGAGCGCGGTCGGCACCTCGAGGGTGAGCCGCGTGCGGGCGCGATGAAAGAAATCCTCGCTCATCGCTCCGTTCGGCAGTGCCACGTCCGTCATCGCAACTCCCGCAGGCTTGCGGCCGGCGCCATGGCGAAGAACTCTCCCGCCGAGGCCACGCCGAACATGCGCTGCCCCTTGACGTCGCGCTCCTCGCCGAGTTCGACGAGATCGTAGAACAACGCGCGCGTCAGCTTGGCCCAGAGATCGCGGCGGACGTGGAGATAAGGTTTCAGTCCTGCGGTCTCCGGTTCTGGCTCGAAGCGCAGCGCGTGCTCGCGCCCGCACGCCACCCAGTCGTCGACATTGGTGCGGAAATGCAGCACCTGGCCTTCCCCGGCCTGCTCCGCCCTGAGTTCGACGGCGAGAAACGGCGCGTCTTCGACGACGATTCCGCATTTCTCGACCGGGGTGACCAGGAAATATTTGTCCCCTTCCCGTTTGAGCACCGAGGCGAACAGCTTCACCAGCGCCGGCCGTCCGATCGGGGTCTTGAGGTAGAACCAGGTGCCATCGGAGGCGATCCGCATGTCGAGGTCGCCGCAAAACGGCGGATTCCACAGATGCACCGGCGGCGGTCCCTTGCGCGCGGCCTCGCGGGCCGCGCCCGCAATCGCGTCAACCCCGTGCCGCCCCTGTTCGGCCCTCTGCGCCATGGCTCCGATCTGTGCCGACGATGATCTCGGATCAAGTCTAGCATTTCGGCGCGGCTGGCGAGGGAGGCCTGTATTCGCCGCGGTGGGCGCGGCGCCACGGCGTCATATCTCGATGTGGTAGCCGACTTCCAACACCCTTTGATGGGGAATCTTGAAGAAGTCAGGAGCGCGGCTGGCAATCCGGACGAGGAACCCGTAGATCGCGAACGGCACCGCCGCCATTGCCGATTTCCTCCCGGCGCGGACCACGATCTCGTGGGCGATGTAGTAGTGCACCTCATCGAGATCGATCTTGAAGCCGAGCATCTTGCAGTTCTTGAGGGTCAGCGGAATGTCCGGCGTCTGCATGAAGCCGAGCCGTCCCTCAATTCGGTAGATGCCGTGGCCCAGGTCCTTGATCGAATGGCGCTCGGCGAGCGGCACCCGCGGCCGCCGGTCGGCGACGAAAGTCATGAGGATCAAGCGTTCGTATAAGACGTGGTTCTGCTTGACGTGGTGCAGAAGCACTGGCGAGATGCCGTGCGCGACCTTGGTCAGCCATACGGCGACGCCGGGCGGCCGCACCACCACCATCTTGTCGATATCCGCGGCGAAGCGTGCGAGCGGCATCGACATCGCCTGCAGGCGATGGCGAACGAGGGAGGCGCCATGGCGCCAACAGAGCATCAATGCCACCATGGCGGTGCCGACGGTGATGGGAAACCAGCCGCCGTCGACGATCTTCAGCGAGTTGGAGGCGAGAAACGTCGCATCCACCGCGCCGAAAACCGCAATCATTGCGACTGCGACCGCGGGAGGCCATCTCCAGCGCCCGATCGCCACGCGGTAGAGCAGGATGGTCGTGATCAACATGGTGCCGGACACGGCGATGCCGTAGGCGCCGGCTAGGTGCTCTGACGTCTTGAACAGGACGACGACCAGCAATGTGCCGATCATCAATAGCCAATTGGCGGTTGGCACGTAGATCTGACCGGCTTCCTCGGATGACGTCGGCACGATGTGCATGCGCGGGCATAGCCCCAGCTGCATCGCCTGCCGAGTCAGCGAGAAGACGCCGGAGATGAGCGCCTGGGACGCGATGATGGTCGCCAGCGCCGCCAACAAGACCAGCGGGATCAGCGCCCATTCCGGCGCGAGCTTGTAAAACGGGCTATCGATCGCCTTGGGATCGGTAAGGACGAGCGCGCCCTGGCCGAAATAGTTGAGCACCAGCGCCGGCAGCACCAAGGCGAACCAGGCGCGGCGGATGGCTGACGGGCCGACATGGCCCATGTCGGCGTAAAGCGCTTCCGCGCCGGTCAGCGCAAGGAACACGCCGCCCATCACCGCAAAGGCGATGAACGGATTTGCCAAGACGAAACGCGCCGCCTCGCCCGGATTGACCGCTTTGAGAATGGCGGGTGCGGCGAAGATGTTCACGGCGCCGAGCAACCCGATGACGAGAAACCACACGACCATCACGGGACCGAACAGGCGGCCGATGGTCGCGGTCCCGCGGTGCTGCACCATGAAGAGCCCGATCAGGATTGCGAGCGTCAGCGGCAAGATGAAGTCGTCAAAAGCAGGCGCAACCAGCTTGAGGCCTTCGATGGCGGAGAGCACGGAAATGGCGGGCGTGATGACGCCGTCGCCGTAAAGTAATGCCGCTCCCACGATGCCCAGCAGGACGAACACCGGAATTCGCGGGCCGTTCGCGATTCGCTCGCCGTCCACCAGCGACAGCAACGCCAGGATTCCGCCTTCACCGTCGTTGTCGGCGCGCAAGACCAGCACGACGTATTTGAGCGACACCATTGCGAGGAGCGCCCAGAGGATCAGCGAAATGATCCCCAGCACGTCGGCCGCGGTCGGCGCCGCCTGACCGGTGGCGGCGAACGTGACAGCGAGCGTATAGAGCGGGCTTGTGCCGATATCCCCGAACACGATCCCGACCGCGGTGAGCGCGAGGAAGAAGGGGCTGCCTTGGTGCAGCTCGCTCCCCCGCGCGGGAGCGACCGCCGGCCGCTGTGGCTTGCCGCGCTTGGCATTCACAGAACCTATCTTTTTGCCCACGGTCGAAGACTCTCCACGGTTAGCGCCGGCAAACGCCTGCAGCCTCACGATGAGTTGAGTGCAACCCGCGCCCGTCGTCTGCCATTCTTTGCCTGGAACTTGTGCAGTGACCGGCTGTTCTCTCCTGCGGTTGTGGTTGCAACGAGCTGAGCCCCTGGCCTGCCAAGGCCGAGGCCGAAAAGCTCAAGGAGTTCAAACATTCGCGACCGATCGGAGCGGCCGGGGTTCTGGGGCGATTGTGGCAGACTTGCACCGAGGCGGGATCGCACCCAGTGAAAAATACCGTAATCTTCAGCAACTGTGAGGATTCGGGCGGAAAGTCCCGCACAGGCGCGTATGCGCATGGCCCGAATGTTGCACGTTTTTTGGTCAAATCAGATGGGCTCGGCGAGGCGTTCGATCTTAGCCGACGCAAGTCATGGATAGATGACAAGGAGCTGAGGTCATGGCGGTAGCCGGCGATGGGCTGGAAAAGCTCGAAGATATGATCGTGCGCCAAGCGGAGGCGACGGCCGCGCAGGTCGCCGCCGCCAAGGCCGCGATCGGCAACGTGATCTTCGGGCAGCAGCCGGTGGTCGAGCAGGCGCTCATCACCGTGCTGTGCGGGGGGCACGCGCTGCTGATCGGTCTTCCCGGCCTCGCCAAGACCAAGCTGGTCGAGACCATGGGAATCGTGCTCGGGCTCGACGCCCGCCGCATCCAGTTCACCCCCGATCTCATGCCGTCCGACATCCTGGGCAGCGAGGTGCTGGATGAGAGTCCCGGCGGCAAGCGCAGTTTCCGGTTCATCCCCGGCCCGATCTTCGGTCAGCTGTTGATGGCCGATGAGATCAATCGCGCGAGCCCGCGTACCCAATCCGCGCTGCTGCAGGCGATGCAGGAGCACCACGTGACCGTCGCCGGCAATCGTCACGACGTTCCCCGCCCCTTCCATGTGCTCGCGACGCAGAACCCGATCGAGCAGGAGGGCACCTACCCGTTGCCGGAGGCGCAGCTCGATCGCTTCCTGATGCAGATCGACGTCGATTATCCCGATCATGACGCCGAACGCAAAATCGTGTTCGACACCACCGGCACAGAAGAGAGCAAGCCCAAGCCGACCATGACCGCCGACGAACTGTTGGCGGCGCAGCGCCTGGTGCGACGCCTGCCGGTCGGCGAATCGGTGGTGGAGGCGATCCTCAATCTCGTGCGCTCGGCCCGTCCCGGACCCGAGAGCGGCGAGATCGGCAAGTTGATTGCCTGGGGTGCGAGCCCGCGCGCAAGCCAGGCGCTGATGCTGGTGGCGCGCGCACGCGCGCTCATCGACGGGCGGCTTTCGCCGTCGATCGACGACGTGGTCGCCATGGCCGAGCCGATCCTCAAACATCGCATGGCGCTCACCTTCGCCGCGCGCGCCGACGGCGAGAGCATGCAAGGCGTCATCGGCAGGCTCAAGGCACGCATCGGATAAGTCGCATGGCGGCGGCACGACAGCGCGCGGACAAGCACGAGATCAGGGCAACGCAGCGCGCGAGCGGCGAGGCTCGCTCGCTCGCGCAAACGATGCCGCGCCTGATCCTCGAG
This sequence comes from Alphaproteobacteria bacterium, assembly GCA_005883135.1. Classification (GTDB taxonomy): domain Bacteria; phylum Pseudomonadota; class Alphaproteobacteria; order Rhizobiales; family Xanthobacteraceae; genus VAZQ01. Next base: position 22,753 of record VAZM01000278.1, on the reverse strand, counting down.
GCGCGCCGCATCGCCGCCACCGTCATCCATGGGCTGCACGGCCGCAGGCGCGCCGGTCCGGGCGAAAATTTCTGGCAGTATCGCCGCTTCCTCTCCGGAGAGCCGGCGCGCCGGGTCGACTGGCGGCGCTCCGCCCGCGACGAACATCTCTACGTGCGCGAACAGGAATGGGAGGCGGCCCACACAGTGTGGCTGTGGCCCGATCGCTCGCCCTCCATGCTGTTTCGCTCGCAGCTCGCCGAAGATTCCAAGCTCGAACGCTGCCTCGTCGTCGCCTTCGCGCTCGCCGAGATCCTGGTCCAGGCGGGCGAACGCGTCGGCATACCGGGGCTTCTGCGGCCGACCGGCAGCCGCAACGTCTTGGACAAGATGGCGAATGCGATCGTGCACGATGTCACCGAGCGGCCGAGCCTGCCACCGCTGTTTGCGCCCTCCTCGCTCGCCGAAATCGTCGTGGTGTCCGATTTCTGGAGCCCGATGGCGCAGGTACGCGCCACGTTGGCGCAGCTCTCGGCCACCGGCGCGCACGGCCACACCGTGCAGATCGTCGATCCGGCGGAGGAGACGTTCCCCTATTCCGGCCGGGTCGAGTTCATCGAGCCGGAAGGCGCCGGCTCCATCACTGCCGGCCGCGCCGAGGCCTGGAAGCACGAATACGAAACCCGCGTGGCGCGCCACCGCGCCGAAATCCGCGCCGAGACGGATAAGCTCGGCTGGAGCTTCACCATCCATCGCACCGACCGGCCGGCGACCGAATTGCTGCTCGCGCTGCATGCGCGTCTGGGCGCGCCGCCCCCGGGCGCGATGGTTGGCAACCGCTTGAGCGTGGCCGGCCAAGCCGGGAGGCACGCGTGACCCTTCCAGCGCTCAACCAATGGCCCATGGCGCCCGTCCTGAACTCTGGAGCTGACCGATGATCGCGGGGCTTCCGCTCGGCTTCGCGCAGCCGCTGGTCCTGCTCGCGCTGTTGAGCCTGCCCGTTCTGTGGTGGCTGCTGCGCCTTATTCCGCCGCAGCCGCGCCGGATCGAATTCCCGCCGACGCGGCTCCTTTTCGACATTGCGCCGCGCGAGGAGACGCCACAGCGCACGCCGTGGTGGCTCACGCTGCTGCGGTTGATGCTGGCCGCGCTGGTGATCATCGCCGCCGCCGGGCCGTTGTGGAATCCGCCGGCCGCGACCTCAAGCAGCAAGGCGCCGCTCGCGCTGTTGATCGACGACGGCTTTCCCGCCGCGCCCACCTGGGATGCGCGCATGCGCATGGCGGAGGACCTGATCGCGCGCGCGGAAGCTGATCATCGCGGCATCGCGCTGATCCCGCTGTCGGAGCCGTCCCGCGACGTCTCGTTCGAGCTGCCGGCGGCGGCACGCGTGCGGCTCAAACAGATCAAGCCGAAGCCCTACGCGGTCGAGCGGGCGGACGCGCTGCCGGCGCTCGGGCGTTTTCTCGGTGCTACGCCCGAGGTCGAGTTCGTTTGGCTGACCGACGGGGTCGATCTCGGCGGCGGCAGCGATTTCGTTTCGGCGCTGGCGCGGCTGGTCGAGCAACGGCCCATGACGGTGATCGAGGGCGGGCTGGCAACCGCGCACGCGCTCTCCGGGGCCGACAACGCGGCGGGCGCGCTGACCGTGAAGGTCTTGCGCGCGGCGAGCGGCGCCGCCGAGACCGGCACCGTGCGCGCGCTCGATCTCAAGGGCCTGCCGCTCGGCGATACCTCGTTCACTTTCACGGAGGGCGCGAGATCCGCAACGACATCGCGCGGCTGGAAGTGTCCGGCGAGCACTCCTCCGGGGTGGTGCAGCTCCTCGACAAGCGCTGGCGCCGCCGCGCGATCGGCGTGATCACCGGCTCGACCGCCGACACCGCGCAGCCGCTGCTCGCCTCCACCTACTATCTCACGCGCGCGCTCGGACCTTTCGCCGATGTGCGGGTCGCCGAACGCGGCTCGCCGGCGCAGGTGGTGAGCCAGTTCATCGAGCAGCGGCTACCGATGTTGATCCTTGCCGATGTCGGCAACGTCGCCGAGGCGCGCGATCAGCTCACGCGCTGGCTCGAAGACGGCGGCGTGCTGGTGCGCTTCGCCGGCCCGCGCCTCGCCGCCGGCGACGACGATCTCGTCCCGGTCAGGCTCCGACGCGGCGGGCGCATTCTCGGCGGCAGCCTGTCGTGGGAACAGCCGCAGCAACTCAGCGCGTTCCCGCACGACAGCCCGTTCTTCGGCATGGCGGTGCCGAGCGACGTCACCGTCAGCCGCCAAGTGCTGGCCGAACCCGATGCGACGCTGAACGAGCGCACATGGGCGGCGCTTACCGACGGCACTCCGCTGGTCACCGCCCAGCGCCGCGGCAAAGGGCTGATCATCCTCTTTCACGTCACCGCCGATACGCGCTGGTCAGACCTGCCGCTATCGGGCACATTCGTCGAGATGCTCAAGCGAATCGTCTCCTTCGCCGGCTCGGTGGCGGCGAGCGATGGCGCCGCCACACAGGCGCGCGATACGCGCGAGGTGTTGCCGCCGGCGCGCATTCTCGACGGCTTCGGCGCGTTCGGGCCGCCGCCGACAAGCGCGCGCGCGGTGCCGGCGACGTTCAGCGGCCGCGCGACTTTCGATCATCCGCCGGGCTTTTACGGACCGCCGGAAGGTTTGCTGGCGGTCAATACGCTTGCCCCCAACGACCGGCTCGCGCCGCTCGACACCTCCGCGCTCAACGCTCGCCGCGACACATATCGAACCAGCGAACCTGAGGATCTGCGCGGGCCCATATTGCTGGCTGCACTCGGCCTGCTCGTGCTCGATGCGCTCGTCATATTCCTGCTCGCCGGCGGGATCGGCCAGTTCCTGCGCCGACGGCGGCCGGCGGCGACCGCGCTTGTCATCGCCATCCTGGCCGCGGCGCTCGTCGCCTCGCCGCACGCCTTCGCGCAGGGCCAACCATCCGCGGGCGCGAGCGGCGCCGACGAGCAGGCCTTGCGATCGACGCTCGAGACGCGGCTCGCCTATGTGATCACCGGCGACGCGGAGGTCGACCGCACCAGCAAGGCTGGGCTGCAGGGGCTGACCCTCTTCCTCGCCCAGCGCACCGCGCTCGAGGCGGGCGAGCCGGTCGGGCTCGACCCCGCGCGCGACGAGCTTGCGTTCTATCCGTTGATCTATTGGCCGATCGTGCCGAGCGCGCCCAAACCTTCGCGCGAGGCGCTCGAGCATATCGACGCCTACATGAAGCAAGGCGGCACGGTTCTCTTCGACACGCGCGATGCGCTCGAGGCACCCTCCGGCGCCGGCGGGGAAACCCGCGGTCCGGGCATGCAGGCGCTGCGCGCCATTCTCTCCTCGCTCGACATTCCCGAACTCGAGCCGGTGCGGCGCGATCACGTGCTGACGAAGACGTTCTATCTGCTCAAGGACTTTCCCGGCCGCTTCAGCTCCGGCCAGCTATGGGTGGAAGCGCTGCCGAGCACCAATGATGACGAGCCAGCGAGCCGTCCGGCCCGCGCCGGCGACGGCGTATCCTCGATCATCATCACCTCCAACGATTTCGCCGGGGCCTGGGCCATGCGTCAGGATGGCCAGGCCATGCTGCCGCTCGTCTCCGCCGAGCCGCGCCAACGCGAATTCGCATTCCGCGCCGGCGTCAACATCGTGATGTACACGCTCACCGGCAACTACAAGGCCGACCAGGTCCACGTTCCGGCGCTGCTGGAACGGCTGGGACAGTGAAAACGATATCGTCCCCGCGCAAGCCGGCCCCATGAACACCGGCCTCGGCACATGGCTCCTCACTTTCGCGGGGACGATGAGAAAAGGAACTTGATCGGTTGAATCTCGGGATCTCATTTGCGCCGCTGGCACCCGCTTACGTCGTCTGGGGGGCGGTCGCGGTCGCCTGCGCGCTCTCCCTGTTGCTCGTGCTCGCTCGCACCCGTGCCGGCGTGGTTCGCGCCATTGCGCTGGCGCTGTTCGTGCTGGCGCTCGCCAATCCTTCGATTACCCGCGAGGATCGCGATCCGCTCACCTCGGTCGCCGCCGTCGTCGTCGACAAGAGCCCGAGCCAGGAGTTCGGCGATCGCCTGCAGCAGACCGATGCGGTGCGCGCGGCGCTCGCCGAACGGCTCGGCCGCATCCCCGGCTTGGAGGTGCGCTTCGTCGAGGCGGGGCAAGCGGACGGGGAGACCGACGGCACGCGATTGTTCACGGCGCTTACGTCGGCGCTCTCCGACGTGCCGCCCGACCGCGTGGCCGGCGCGATTCTCATCACCGACGGACGCGTGCACGACGTGCCGGGCGAGGCCGCGGCGCTCGGCTTTGCCGCGCCCGTGCACGCCCTGATCACCGGGCACAAGGACGAGCGCGACCGCCGCGTCGTGCTGGTGACCGCGCCGCGCTTCGCCATCGTCGGGCAGACGCAGACCATCACCTTCCGCGTCGAGGACCAGGGCGCGCCGGCCGCGCCGGCGCAGGTGACGGTGCGCCGCGACGGCGAGGTCATCGAGAGCCGCAACGTGCGTCCTGGCGCCCCCGTCAGCATCACGGTGCCGATCCCCCATGCGGGGGCGAACATCGTCGAGATCGAGGCGTCTGCGCTCGAGGGCGAGCTGGTCGTGTCGATCGACGGCGTGCGCGACAAGCTGCGCGTCCTGCTCGTGTCAGGCGAGCCGCATGCCGGCGAGCGGACGTGGCGCAATCTTCTCAAATCCGATGCCAGCGTCGACCTCGTGCATTTCACGATCCTGCGCCCGCCCGAGAAGCAGGACGGCACGCCGATCAACGAATTGTCGCTAATCGCCTTCCCGACGCGCGAGCTGTTCCAGCAGAAGATCAACGAATTCCAGCTGATTATCTTCGACCGCTACGCGCGGCAAGGCGTGCTGCCGATCATCTATTTCGACAACATCGCACGCTATGTGCGCCAGGGCGGCGCGGTGCTGGTGGCGGCGGGACCGGACTATGCGAGCCCCACCAGCATCTGGCGCACGCCGCTCGACGTCATCCTCCCGGCCGAGCCGAGCGGGCGCACCACCGACGGAGCGTTTCACGCACGGCTCACCGAGCTCGGCAAGCGCCATCCGGTCACGCGCGGGCTCGAAGGCGCCGATGAAGACCCGCCGCATTGGAGCCGCTGGTTCCGCCTCGTCGACAGCCGCGCGTCGAAAGGCACGACCGTCATGCAGGGGCCGGACAACAAGCCGTTGCTGCTGCTCTCGCGCGAAGGCGAGGGTCGCGTCGCGCTGCTCCTGTCCGACCATATCTGGCTGTGGGCGCGCGGCTACGAAGGCGGCGGACCGCACATCGACCTGCTGCGGCGTCTGTCGCACTGGCTGATGAAGGAGCCCGATCTCGAAGAGGAGGCACTGCGCCTCATCGTGCGCGGGCATGATCTCACGGTGCAGCGGCAGACCATGTTCGACACGGTCGGCGAGGTCACGCTGACGACGCCGTCGGGCAAGACGCGCAAGGTGACGCTCGCGCCCGCCGAGCCGGGGGTGTGGCGCGCCACCATCGAGGCGAACGAGCTCGGGCTCTGGCGCGCGAGCGACGGCACGCTCAACGCGCTCGCCAATGTGGGCCCGGCCAATCCGCGCGAATTCACCGAGGTGACATCGACAACCGAGGTGTTGGCGCCGCTCGCCAATGCGACCGGCGGCGGCGTGGTGCGGGCCGAGAATGGCAGCGGCGTGCACCTGCCGCGCATCGTCGCCATGCGCTCGAGCGACACCTATCACGGCGACGACTGGTTGGGGCTGCGCACGCGCGAGGCGAGCGTGGTGCGCGGTATCGGCGTGCTGCCGGTGTTCGCCGGCTTGATCGGGCTCTTGCTCCTCCTCGGCAGCGTCGCGGCAGTGTGGATGCGCGAAGGCCGCTGACGCGCGCGTGCGCATCGCCGCCGCGATCGGCCGAGACGATTGTGCCGCCTCGGTGAGGCAGACACGCGCGAGTTGCAAAAATCATTGTAATAACAATGCGGAAACAATGGATGGAATTTTGTACAGCCGCAGGTTGGTCCTGATCGCCCTCATGCCGAGGAGCGTCGCAGCGCAAGCAACTCCACAGAGCGCGCGCATGCTCGCGTGCGATGCGCGGCGTCTCGAAGCATGGGGGCGCATCAATTGAGCCGTCCTCATCGTTCGAGACGCGCGCCCGCGCATTCGCGTCGGCGGTACGATCTCGCTGCACGCTCCCCAGGATGAGGACGACAGCGACGCTGCGAATCTTATAGCCCGTACGCGAAATGTAGTCAATAGAGTAGTTATGGTGTAGTCACGGGGTTAATCCGCTCCGCTAACGTCGCAACCCAGGGCGATCGCTTCGGCCCGTGCGACGCCAATACCGCGCACGATCAATCCACCCCGATCATGACGCTGCTCGCCTTGATGATGGCATAGGCCGTCTGCCCGACCGCGAGCTTCAACTCGTCCGCCGACTCGTTTGTGATTGCGGCGGTCACGGTCTGACCGCCGATGTCGATGCGGACGTGCGTGGTGGTGGCCCCCTTTTTCACTTCAACGATCTTGCCTCTGAGTTGATTGCGTGCGCTGAGCTTCATGAGCATCACCTGTTGTTGGCGGGGACGAAACCGTAGCCGGTCAAAATCTTCTGGCCGGCGGGCGAGAGGATAAATTGTGCAAAGCGGTCGGCGGCCGCCGGCGCGCCGGCGATCACCGTCAGCCCGTAATCAGCACCGACCGCGATGCTTTCGGGTAACTGCACGATCTGCTGCTCGGGGTTTTGCTTTTGCGCCTCGCGCGCGGCAGTGCAATACGCGAGAAAAATGTCGGCGCGGCCTTCGCCGACGTGCCAACCATAGACATTGCGGCCGGCCGGCGGCTGGAGGCTGTCGGCACGACCGGTAAGCTGCGCCGCCTTCTTTTCCAGCGCGGCCCGCGCGCCGGACCTGATCGATTCCGCCTTGGCAAACACCTCTAAGGCATAGTCGCCGGTAGGATCGGCCTTCGGCGTCGAGGTGGCGAGCTTGATTGCCGGATCGAGCATGCGCTCGAGCAGGTTCGCGCTATCGACGTTGAGGCCAGGCTTGACCAGCGCGCACAGGCGGTTGCGCGCGAACAACTGCACGGACCCGCTTTTCTTTGCCGCGCTGAGCGCTTGCGGATGTTCCATATTGGCGGAGGCGAACACGTCGGCACGGGCTCCGCCGGCGATCTCATC
>VAZM01000278.1:2607-15561 GCA_005883135.1 Alphaproteobacteria bacterium | reverse complement strand
GCGGCGCGTAGACTGCCCGCGGCGTAGAGTTGGATCGTGTCAGCGCGGCCTGGAGCGCTCATGGCGATGACGCCGATGAGGAAAAAGAAAGCTGCCGCGCCGCCGCGCATCACGCGCTCGGATCGTCGGCGTTCGGATAGAACAATTGCTCGCCGCCGATCTTGTAATCGGCGATCGCTTTCTGCCCCTCGGGCGAAACGAGCCAGTCGATGAACGCTTGGCCGAGCTCCTTTTTTACCCCTGGGTGCTTTTCGGGATTTACCAGCATCACGCCGTACTGGTTGAAAAGCCTTTTGTCGCCCTGGACCGAGATCGCGAGGTCGCCGCGGTTCTTGAACGACAGCCAGGTGCCGCGGTCGGACAACACGTAAGCGTTCGATGCCGACGCAATATTGAGCGCCGCGCCCATGCCTTGGCCGATCGATTTGTACCAGGGTCCCTTGTCCTTCTCGATATCAATGCCAGCGAGCTTCCACAGATTGAGTTCGGCGAGGTGCGTGCCGGAACGATCGCCGCGCGAGATGAAAGGCGCACCCTTCTCCTTGATGGCCTTGAGCGCCGCCACGATGTCCTTGCCGCCATTGACGCCGGCGGGATCGCTCTTCGGCCCGATCAGGACGAAGTCGTTGTACATCACCGGGTAGCGCTTTACGCCGAAGCCTTCGGCGAGGAATTTTTCCTCGGCGGGCTTGGCGTGGACGAATACGACATCGGCGTCACCGCGCCTGCGCGACAACCTTCACATCGATACCGGTCTTGGCCTTGAACAACGGCAGTATGTGTTTGAACAGACCTGAGTCCTCGGTCGACGTTGTTGAGGCAACGACGATCGATTTGTCCTGCGCGTAAGCGGAAACGGCAACGACAAGGCTCGCGGCGATCGTGATCAGGTGACGGCGATTCAACATTCGAGGCCTCCGGTTATCCATTCAGACGAGCAGCTCTCCGGCGAGAAACTTCTTCGCCTCGCCGGTTTTCGGGGTGGTGAAGAACGACATTGCCGCCCCGGTTTCGATGACCCGGCCGTGGTGAAGCATGATGATGTCACCCGCCAGCCGGCGCGCTTCGGCGATATCATGGGTGGACATGACCACCTTGATGCCGCGTTCGCTGACGGTACGAACCACATCCTCGATCACCTTGGTGGCGGCCGGATCGAGGCTCGCGGTAGGCTCATCGAGGAAAAGCACTGCGGGATCCCGGGCGAGCGCACGTGCGAGCGCCAACCGCTGCTGTTCGCCGCCGGACAATCGGCGGGCAGGCCGATCGGCAATATGTTCGAGCCCTACAAGTGCGAGCACTTCTCCAATGCGAGCCCTCTGTTCGGCGCTTCCGATGCCGGAACTGCGCAGGGCATAGCGAATATTTGCCCTCGCGCTGCGCCGGAGCATCACCGGGCGCTGAAACACGATCGCGCGGCGCGTAGGCGGAACATTTTCCCGCTCACCCCAGGTGATGCGGCCGGCAGATGGCTTCACCAATCCCATCGCGGCACGCAGCAGCGTCGTTTTTCCCGAGCCATTCGGCCCGACCACGATCGTCGACGGACCGGAAGCCAAGGTCAGCGTGACATGGTCCAGGATCGTCACGGCGCCGGCCGACACCGTCACGTTCTCGAACCTTATCGGGAGATCCGCAATTGGGGCGCGCATGATCATCCCGCCCATCGCTCGCCGGCGCGCCGTACGGTCCAGACGAGCGCGTTGACCGCGACGACGATGGCGATGAGGACCATGCCGAGACCGATGGCGAGCGGCAGGTCGCCTTTGGAGGTCTCGAGCGCAATGGCGGTCGTCATCGTGCGGGTGAAGCCATCGATGTTGCCGCCGACGATGAGGATCGCGCCGACCTCCGCCGCCGCTCGGCCGAACCCGGCGAGCAAAGCCGTAACGAGGCTGAACCGCGCGTCCCAGATCAGCGTCGCGACCCGGCGTGTTGCGCTGATATTCATCGCCGTGAGCTCTTCCCGGTATTCGCTCCACAAATCCTCAATCGTCTGGCGCGTCAGCGCAGCAATGATGGGCGTGACGAGCACCGCTTGCGCGATGACCATGGCCTGCGGCGTGAAGAGGAGACCCCACGAGCCGAGCGGGCCGGAGCGCGAGAGCGCCAGGAAAACCGCCAAACCGACGACCACCGGCGGCAAGCCCATGAGCGCGTTGAGCACCACAATGACGGCCTCTCGGCCCGAGAAGCGGGTGAGCGCAACGAGAGCGCCGAACGGCACGCCAAAAAGCGCCGCCACGAATACCGCAGAGAGGCTCACGGCAAGCGACAGCCGCACGATCGCGACCAGCGCCGGATCGGCGGTCAGCACGAGCTGGAGCGCGGAAAGATCACTTGGCACGTGGGATTCCCAGTTTGTGCCCATGTTGTGCAGAAGCCGCAGGTATGGTCAATTTACGTAACAGCTGCAGTTATATGCATAGGGCTGCGCATGCCCGATCTTCTGACAACGGACGAAGCTGCGAGCTATCTGCGCCTGTCCGAGCGCAAGCTGTACGAGCTGGTGGCCAAAAACGCGGTGCCGTGCACCAAGGCGACGGGACGGTGGCTATTTCCGCGCGCGGCCCTCGACCGCTGGGTGATGGCCGGCCTGATGACGCCGACGGCACTCGCGAACGTGGCCGCGCCTCCGATCGTCGGCGGCAGCCACGATCCTTTGCTGGAGTGGACATTGCGCGAGAGCGGCTGCGGCCTCGCAAGCCTGCCGGAAGGGAGCCAAGAAGGATTGCGGCGACTGACCCGGGGCGAGGTGATGATCGCGGCGATCCACTTGCATGCCCTCGAGCACGACGACGGACGTGCCAACGTCGTCGCCGTTGCCGACGCGCCGGGACTCCACGACGCAGTTGTGATCGCGTTCGCGCAGCGCGAGCAGGGCATCGTGGTCGCGCCGGGTAATCCGCTCGGATTGAGCGATATCGGCTCGATCGCGAAGTCCGGCGCGCGCATGGCGCAACGCCCCCCCGGCGCCGGCGCGCAACTGCTGCTGCTCGCAATGCTGGCGCGCGCTGGTATTGCGGCCGACGAGCTTGTCTTGGCGAAACCGGTGTGCACCACCGGAACGGACATCGCGCAGGCCGTTCGGTCAGGCCGGGCCGATTGCGGAATTGCGACACGTTCGGTTGCGCTCGCTGCCGCCCTCGAATTCCTACCGCTTACGTGGGAGCACTTCGATTTGGTACTGCGGCAGCGCGACTATTTCTTGCCCGGCCCGCAGGCTCTATTCGCTTTCCTGCGATCGCCGGCCCTGCGCGAGCGCGCGGCAGAGCTCGGCGGGTACGATCCGTCGGCAATTGGGATGGTACGCTTGGTCAACTAAGTCGATCGTCCCGGCTCAGTATCTCCGTAGTTCGGGCCGTCGATACCGCCATGCTTCGGATTTGATGACAATGCGCGTTGACTTCACCAGTCAGGAGTTTTTCCGCAATCCAGCCGCCAGCATCGAACGACTGCGGGCGCGCGGACCGGTGATCGAGACCCGCTTCCCGATCGTCGGCAAGGTCTGGCTCACCACCACACACGACGCTGCGGCCCGCGTGCTGAAGGACAGCACGATGTTCACGCTGCGCAAGGACGGCAGCCCCGCCGGCCTGCGGTGGTGGATGCCGTCGTTCGTCCGTGCGCTCGCCAACAATATGCTGACGGTGGACGAGCCGGACCATACCCGGCTGCGGGAAATCGTCGACGAGGCCTTTCGCCGCCGCGCGGTCCTCGACATGCAGCCGCATATTCGCGCCATCGCCGACCAGCTTGCCGAAGAGCTATTCGCCGATGGGAGTCCGGCCGATCTCGTCAAGCGCTATGCCCGAATCCTGCCGCTCGCGGTCATCTGCGAGTTGCTCGGCCTGCCGCCGTCCGACCGGCCGAAATTCATCGCCTGGGCCAACACGGTGGCGCGGCTCACCGGCGCGGCCGGCGTCCTGCGCATGATACGCGGCCTTTGGTGGATAAAACGCTACTTCGAGGAGCGACTTCGGCTCGCGCGCGAGCATGGAGGAGAGGGGCTGATAGCCGATCTCGTGCGCGTTGAGATGGAAGGTGGGCGCATCAGCGCCGACGAAATGGTCTCGATGCTCTTTCTGTTGCTGGGCGCCGGATCGGAAACCACCACGCATCTGATCAGCGGATCGGTTTACGAGCTGATCAGGAATCCCGCGCTGCGGAATTGGCTCGAGGAGGATTGGAGTCGGGCGGGTCTCGCGATCGAGGAGTTCCTGCGCTTCCTCTCAGCGGTGCAGGTTACGAAACCGCGGTTCGTGCGAGAGGACACGGAGCTTGGCGGCGTTCGGTTGAAGAAGGGCGATAAAATCATGGCCATGCTGGCGGCCGCCAATATGGACCCCCAGGCGAACGAGCATCCCGAACGGCTCGACCTCGAGAGACGGCCGAACCGGCACATCTCCTTCGGGACTGGGATCCATTTCTGCCTCGGCCATCAGCTTGCACGCATCGAAGGCATATGCGCCCTGCAAGCGCTGTTCACCCGTTGGCCGAGACTGCGCCTGGCGGTGGCGCCCGACCAAATCCGCTGGCGCAAGCGGCCGGGCCTCAGGTCGATCGAAAAGCTGCCCGTGGTGGAAGGCCGTTGATGTCGGCGCGCCGGCGCACTCTCGCTGGCCAGGCGCAACCGGGCAATCGACAGGAGATCGCGAAAGGTGAATACTTTGCGCATAGGACAAGCGTACCGCACCGGAGAAGCTGTGGACGCCACCACAGAGCCGACGAGAGCGCCTCCTGCCGAGAGCGAGGCCGGCGTGGTTGCCGCCGGGGTTTACGCCGGCGGACGCCGCATCAAAGACATCCCCGTCGAGGAAGCGGGCGAATGGGCGAAGCGGCCGGGCCACGTCGTGTGGATCGGACTGTGGGAGCCGAGCGCCGAGCTCCTGGAGCGCGTGCAGGCGCAGCTCGGCCTGCACTATCTCGCCATCGAGGATGCCGGCAAGGCGCATCAATATCCGAAGATCGAGCGATACGGCGAGGCGCTGTTCGTCGTCGCGCGGACCGCGCAATTGGTCGATGGCCGCATCGCTTTTGGTGAAACGCATCTCTTCGTCGGCCGCGGCTATGTGGTGTCGGTACGCCATGGCGCTTCGACCTCCTACGCCGTGGTGCGCGAGCGCTGCGAGTCGTGCCCCGACGTCCTCTCTCAGGGCGAAGACTACATCCTCTACGCCATCCTCGATTTCATCGTCGACAATTATCTGCCGGTGCTGGAAGCGGTGCACGCGGAAGTCGAGGCGATCGAGGACAGCGTGTTCTCCAAGCCGGCCGAGCAGGTCGACGTGGAGCGGCTCTATACGCTGCGCCGCGACCTCTTGCGCATTCGCAATGCCGTGGTGCCGCTCGTTGAGGTGTGCCGTCGGCTCGAGCACGCCGACGCGGTACCAATCGATCCTGCGATGCAGCCGCTGTTTCGCGACGTCACCGATCACGTGCTGCGCGTACGGGAAGACATCGACGCGCTGCGCGAGGTCCTGGCGTTCGCCTTCGAGGCGAGCTTGATGCGGGGCCAGGCGGAGCAGACAGCCATCACTCGCCGATTGGCGGCCTGGGCGGCGATCCTCGCGGTGCCGACCGCGATCGCCGGCATCTACGGCATGAACTTCGAGTTCATGCCAGAGCTCAAATGGAAGTACGGGTATTTTCTCGTCATGGGTCTGATCGTCACCGTGTGCGTCACGCTCTACTGGCGCTTTCGCCGCAACGACTGGCTGTGACGCACGGTGTTATGCCAAAACATACGCGTCACTGCAGTTCATAGCTGCCATCGCCGCGGATTATCTTGAGATAGCGATCGGCCGATCGCTCGAGTACGCCTTTTCCGTCCGACCAGATCGTTCGGTCCGCGAATGCGCCGTGAATGCGGTCGAACGCGTAAGCCTTGAGCGAATTCACCACGCCTTCGACGCGCGGCGCCGATAGCGGGATGAAGTTCGGGAAACTCCACATGAAGCTCACGGATTTGTTGTCCTGCACGACCTGCACGATGTCGCCCGACAGGAGTGCGCCTTTGCCGCCTGCCCCCGCCGGCCAATGCAGTACGGTGCCGCCGGGGTAATGGCCGCCGGAGCAGATCAGGGTGAGGCCCGGCAGGAGCTCTTTGGTCTGACCCTTCCAGAGCGAGATGCTGGGACCGCTACGCATGATCCATTTGCGGTCCGCCTCATGCAGGTGGATCGGCACGCCGCCGAGTGCCTCGCTCCATTCCACCATGGTCGTGTAGTAGTGCGGATGCGAGATCGCCATCGCCTTGATGCCGCCCATGGCGTTGATCATTTCGATCGTGGCGCGATCGACGAGCGCGATACAGTCCCACAGGACATTGCCGTGCGGCGTGCGCAGGAACAGCGCGCGCTGGCCGATGCCGAAGTGCGGGAAGGTCAACAGCGAAATCAGGCCGGGCTCGAGCTCGCGAATAGCGTTCATGTTGCGCTGGGCCAGCACGTCGAGCGTCGTCCAGCTTTGCCCCGCGGGCGTGACGTACTGCCGCTCGTCCAGGCAAATCGGGCATGAGGCCGGGGGCTTGGGCGTGGGCGCGTACTGGGTTCCGCAAGTCGTGCAGATGTAGGCGGCCATGGCGCGGATCCTTTACGCTTTTCACCTGCTGCGCTGCGGGTCGTGAGCTCCGGTCGAATCATCACCGACAGGGCCATAGACGGCCGCGCATGTCCGCGTCGCCGCGAAAGCGATGTTCGTCAGGCCTGGGTGTGCGAACTCGTGAAAACCGCACCCGCCCCTCTGGCGAAACCTAATCGAGCGGCTCCACTTTCACCAGCCTGTGGTCGTGGTTGCTGCCGACCCAGAACGTCACTGGCGTCGCCGAATTGTCGATGAACACCGTGCGCATGTTGGTGTCGGACGGCATCAGATATTGCGCCGTATGGCCGGTCTTGGGATCGAGCCGCACCACGCGGTCGGTGTGCATCGTGGAGGCCCAGAGCTCACCGTTCTTGTCGAAATTAGCCCGGTACGGGAACGTGTATTGCGGCAGACTGTATTCGGTGAACTTTTCCGTCTTCGTGTCGAACAGCGCGACATTGCTGGCTCGATATTCAGTCACCAGGACGCGGTCCTGATCGTCGATTTGCATGCGCCGGGCACGCGCATGGCGGGTGGGGATGGGGTACCACGTCACTTCCGTCGTCTTGGCGTCGATCTTGCCGAGATGGCCTTCGGTGAATTCGGCCATCCACAGGTTGTTCTTGGAGTCCGCCATGACCTGATAGATGCCGGCATCCTTGACGCCCGGCAGGTGATCGGTCGGGTGGAACCTCTCCCATGTCTTGCTCGCCAGATCGAGCCGGAAAATGTGCTGCGTGCCGACGCTCTTGGTCCACACTTTGCCGTCGACGTCGTAGCGCAGTCCGGTGAAATTCAGTTGCACGGTGTCATCGTTGTATTCCGGAGGCAGAGGATAATAGGAGATCTCTCCGGTCTTCGGATCCAAAGAGCCGAGCGAGCCCTGGTACATCGTGTCGAACCAAATCTTGCCGGTATGGTCGAACTCGATGCTGAGGAGGCCGGTCGGCGCCTTATCCTTGAATTTCCTGATCGGGTACTCGGTGAGCTTGAGCGTCTTCGGATCGAACTTGCCGATGAACATCTCGCCGAAGTCGGTGTACCAAACGTTGCCTTCCTTATCGACCAGGACGTCATGCGGCTCGGTCGTCGGTCGCACCATGTCGTATTGGGTGACAATCGCGCGGGTGTCGCGGCCCTTCGGGCGCGGCAGCGTCTTGAGCTCGTATTGCCAATGGTCGACTGAACTCAGATTGATGGTCGCGAGATAGTCGGCGAACTTGCGGTATTGCTCCGGCGTGCCCGCGCGGGCCGGATCCAACATGGGCTGCGGCTTGATGGGCTGGCTCACGGCGCCATAGCCGCGCATGCGGGTGATGACCTGCGTCCACTCGTCGGAATCGTGCGTCGAACGCATGATGCGTTCCAGCGTGTGGCAGCCGGTGCAATTGAGCAGCGGCGCCTTTTGCTCTTCCGTCCCGGGGATGCTCATCATCCACTCGGCATTGGTGAGCTGGCTGGCGAGGTTTTTGGTTTTCTTGAGCTTGATGTCGGCGGTTGTCGTCTTTTCCGACTCCACGCCCGCCTTGGTCGGCGAGCTGATGTCGTAACCGACGGCACGGATGCTGATGATGTATTCGCCCGGTTCGAGGCGGTTTTCGGGAAATATATAGCAGCCCTTCGCGTCCGTGGTCACGCTGACCTGCACGATCGAGCCGGGCCTCTTGGCGGTGACGACGACACCTTCCATGTTGCCTTCGGCATCAGAACTTACCGTGCCAGTCAGTGCCGGCTGGCCTTGCGCCCAAACCGTTTGTACCGGAGCGAAGAGAATCGCCGCTGCGCCGGCGGCGAAATTCAACATCAGTTTGCTGCGCATCGCGGTCTCCCTAAATGAAATATGTTTTGTTTGCCCTGAAACGCCCTCAGAATCATTCCGTCGCCGTCTAGGGATGCGGTATCCTGACTCCGCTTGGATGATGTCACAAGTCTCGCCATGGGCTGCGGCGCTATATTTTTGCCTTTGCTCGGCGCTGTGCGCCGTCACGGGAGGGAGGAATTTAACGATGTTCGCGCGCTCCTTTTCGACGATTTTCGGCGCGGCGGTTAGCTTTGCGCTCGCTGTCCTGCCGGCGCATGCCGCTGACGACATCGAGGCAAAAGCGCAGGCGTGCGCCGCGTGCCACGGTGCGAATGGCGTGCCCACAGATCCGAAAACCATTCCGATCATCTGGGGTCAGCAGCAGAGCTATCTGGTCAAGCAGTTGCACGATTATAGAAGCGGCGATCGCGACGACCCGATCATGTCGCCCATAGCCAAGCAGCTTGCGCAGGAAGATCTCCGCAAGATTGCGGCCTATTTCGCGGCCAAGAGCTGGCCGGTGCAAAGCGCGGCCGTCGTTACGGCGCCGCCGCCGACAGGAATCACCCAGTGCCAGCCGTGCCATCAGCCGAATTTTGCCGGTGGCCCGCCGGCGCCGCGGCTGGCAGGGCTCAGTTATGAATATCTGCTCGCATCGATGCGCAGCTTCGCCGCCGATGCACGGGCCAACAACGAAGACATGCCGAAATTTATGCGAGCGCTGGCCGACGGCGAGCTCGAGGCTATGGCGCGCTACCTGTCGGGGCTGTGAAGCGCAGATGCGAATTTCATTATAGTCGCCGGCCTTGCGCTCTTTCTCCTGCCAGTCCTGGCCGGTAGCTGCTATCCGCTTCGCCCCGCTTCACGGCATCTGTCGCCCGCACGCGGCCGGCGATAGAATGCGTCCTCTGCGATTAAACGAGACGGTGCTTACAGTCCCCCGCATAGGAGTCGGTCCCATGAGAAAGCGTACGACATGTTTCACCATGCCCGCCGTCACCCTGCTGTCGAGCGTCTTAATGCTTGCAACCGCTCACGCGCAACAAACCGCTGTTGGTATCCCTGACAACGACAGCGTCTATGTCGACGCAAAATCCTTTCAAGTCGTACCGGGCAAGGGCAAAGGCGACGCCGCAGCTCAAATTCGAGAGCTCGGTGCGCGCGAGCTTGGCCCTGCGGCGATTATCATTCGTTCGGGCAACAAGCTCTACATAGCCGAGGGTCAAACGCTGCGCGGCGTCGTTACCGCCTACGCCTACGATCCGCGACAGTACAATCCAGCCCTCACCGGTGGCGGCAACGTGGGTTATAACTCGCAATTCGCCTACGATCCGCGGCAGTACAATCCGGCTCTCACCGATCCACGGCAGTACAATCCGGCCCTCACCGGCGGCGGCAGCATCGGGTATAACGCGCAATTCGCCAACGATCCGCGCTCGTCGCAGTACAATCCGAGCCTCACCGGTGGCGGCAGCGCCGGCTATAACGCCATGCTCATGCAGTTCGCCAACGATCCACGCTCGCCGCAGTACAATCCGACCCTCACCGGTGGCGGCAGCGCTGGCTATAACGCCATGCTCATGCAGTTCGCCTACGATCCGGACTATGTTCAGTACAGGCTCAAGAAGGCCTTCGAAGAAAATTGGATCCCGGCGAGCGCAAAGTGACGAAGCTGCGGGGGATCTTAGGGGCGGCCCTGAAATATGCTTTCAGTCCGCCTCTACCTCTTCTCAAATTTTCAACGGCGCAACTTCCCTCGTCAGGTTAGCCCGGTCATTCGGCATCAGCTGCGGAGAGTCCGATGAGCAGTCAAGGAAAGTCGATAAGCTTCATCGGCGCCATCGTTGGCGTTGCATCGATCGCGTCAAATCTGGCGGTGGCCCAATCGCAGACGCCGCCGCCGGCCGCAATTGCCGATAACGACAGCATCTATATCGACGGAAAGACCTTTTCCATCACGCCAGGCCGAGCGAAGGGCGACACCTCGACACAGATCCAGGCGCTGGGGGCGCGCGATTTGGGTCCCGGCGCAATCGTTTTTCGTTCGGGGGAAAAGCTTTACATCGTCGCCGCCCCGGTACTCGTACCAAGCCCTCAGAACCAAGCCGGTCCGAATATCTCCGGCGAAAATATTCGGCCAAATCGCGTCACTGTCGAATATGGCGTGCCCAAAAGCCCCGAGCTCCAGGAGCTCTACGGCATGTTGAGGGAGCACCGCGTCCTCGAGGACATGCAGGGGATATTGAGTCCGTTCCGCTTGCCCGAGGAGTTGACGATCAAAACCACCGAATGCGGCATGGTGAATTCCTGGTACAGCCGGGAGAATTCGAAACCGACCGTGACCCTCTGTTACGAGCTTTTGCGGCACATTTTGCAATCTCTGCCAAAGAATACGGGCCCCGGCGGAATCACGCCGAGGGACGCAGCGGTCGGGCAATTCTTCTGGCTTACGACCCACGAAGTCGGACACGCAATGTTCGATCTTTTCAAAGTGCCCATATTCGGACATGCGGAAGATGCTGCCGACAACTTTGCAGGATACATTATGCTGCAATTCGGCAAGGAGCGAGCGCGCCGGCTGATCGCAGGCGGCGCGTGGGCTTGGAGGATGTATGTCGCGGATTACCGGACGAAGCCCATCGTGCAGACGCAGTTAGCGGGCTTTGCCAGCAACCACGGCCAGCCTGAAGAGCGCTTTTACAATCTCATGTGCCTGGCATACGGCGCCGACCCGGTGACGTTCGCCGATTTGACCCAGGACGGATATTTGCCGCCGAACCGCTCGCCAACCTGCAGGTTCGAATACGACACGCTTGCCTATGCGTTTCACCGCGAAATCTCGCCGCATATCGATCAACAGATGGCGAGGCAGGTCTTGGATACGGCATGGTTTTCGAACGTGCCGGCAACGTTTACAGCGCCCTCCCCGCCGAGATGACCCGCGGGTTGCGTCGGCGAGCGAAACAATTCCGACTGTAATCCAGGGCGTGCCGGTTCAGCCCATCATTCCACCAGCGCGACGACCCGCGCCGGACTTGCGTCGCCGCCCTTGATGTTCAACGGCAGCGCGATCAGCACGAACTTGTTTGTTCCGATCAGCGAAAGATTGGTCACAAATTGGATCAATGGAATGCCCTTTTCGAACAGGGCGAGGTGGTTCGCGACCCAGACTTCGCCCGGGTCGAGCTTCACGCCCCGCCAAAGCGGCTTTTCCGGAAAGACGTCCATCGCCACCGCCGGCACGCCTTTGCTCGCCATCAGCGCTCCCACGCCCGCTTCCAGATAGGGCATCTGGGTCCAGAACTCCGGCTTGCCCCACGTCTTTTCCGTAAAGCCGGTGTGGATGACGGGAATGCGATTGGGCCCGAGTTCTACCCCGCTCTCCTCGATGTCTTTCATGGTAACGACCGAGTTCGGTCCCTTGTTCGGTAAGTTGATAAGCACTCCCTCCTTCACCAATTGTCCCAGAGGCATCTGGTCGATCGGAGAGCCCTTCTCCATCATATGCCGGGGAGCATCGATGTGGGTGCCGTTGTGGACCAGAATGGACAGCACCGAAATCATTGCCCGACCGTTGACTGCGAGATTGCTGTTCAGCGTCATGCCCTCGGCCTGGAGCTGCGATTTCTGCGCCTCGGTTATGGCGGTGACGACATCGACCTTGGACGGGTTGTCGGCATAGGTCTTGATTCCGGGTATGCCCGGCATGTTGCTCTCGATCGGTAGCGTCAGATCGACGACCCGGCTGAATTTGAGCTGACCTGGTTGCTGCGCCGATGCGGCGGAAGAAACTCCCAGCGTAAACAAAACAACAAGAAGTTTTCCTCGCTTCATCATCGTTCGTCTCCCTGTAGTCTCCGGCAACTTTGCAATTGCGATCCGCGCACAGGCCGTAAACTGCCCAAAATCCTGCCCGTCCGCGAGTCCCGCGCTGGCACGCCCTGGCAGCTTGCGTTCCCGCCTCCGAGAGGCACAATGACTCCATCGCAAGCCAAGTATTGGAAGCGACGAATGTCCTACCATAGGTTACTCGTCCCATTTTTCGCAATCATGTTTCTAGCGGGCGGTGTGCCGCGTGTAGCCGCCCACGATTATCCGACACGCAGCGTCACCCTCATCGTGCCGTTCACGCCCGCGGGAGCCACCGACATTCTCGGTCGTATGGCGGCGGCCGCGCTTGAGGCTCGCCTCGGCAAATCGTTTGTCGTCGTGAATCGTCCCGGCGCTGGCCAGCAGATCGGCGTCAATGCCGTCGCCCGGGCCGCACCGGACGGCTACACGCTGTTGGTCGCGACCAGCTCGGCGCTGGCAATCAACCCACGCCTCTACAAAAAAATCAGCTACGACCCGGTGAAGGACTTCCAACCGATCGCGATGCTTGCGCACATACCCTTCCTCCTTGTGGTCAACAATGACCTGCCGGTAAAGAGCGTCGCCGAGCTCATCAAATACGCCAAGGACAATCCGGGCAAGCTGAGCTTCGGCTCGGGCGGCGTCGGCGCCTCGCATCATCTTTATGGAGAACTGTTCAAGACGCTTACCGGCACTGAGATGACGCACGTACCATA
>VAZM01000278.1:1377-2570 GCA_005883135.1 Alphaproteobacteria bacterium | reverse complement strand
GGTTCTGTTCGCCGACTCGCCGCCGATGCTGCCTCAGATCAAAAGTGGCAAGGTGCGCGCGCTGGGCGTCACCACCGGCAAGCGCATCCCCGCCGCGCCCGACATCCCGGCGATCGCGGAGACGGTGCCAAGCTTCGACAGCGCGCCGTGGCAGATGCTAGCCGCGCCCTCCGGTACTCCAGCGCTGGTGATCGACGTATTGCACACGGAAATGACTGCCTATGTCGCGAGCCCGGAGGGGCAGAGGAAGCTGATGGATATGGGCCTCCTTCCCGGCGCTCCGACGCCGCCGGCCGAGCTCGCGAAGTTTGTCGCCAAGGAAGTCGATGCTTGGGGTCAGGTGGTGCAGAAGGCCGGCATCGCGGGGATCGAATGAAGATGAGATGAGTTCGTTGGGACTGTGTTGTGGCGAATGTTGCACCCGAATCGCGCGCTAGTCCCCTGCTTCGTTCTATAAACCCCTGAGCGTTCCGGGGCTTCGCCGCGCCGAATTGCTGTGGTAAATGAGGCACACCGGCGAACAATCTCCCCCGTCCCGGAGCGACGCCCCAGTCGCGGCGCAATCACAACGCTGGATGTCCTCGAGGGCCGTTCGGGGGAAGCTATGTCACAGTCATCTCCGACGAGACACCACTTCAGTGCCGGCAACAAGCATCTCGTTCGCTTCAGGGTCGAAGCGGCGGCGGTGCTGACCGCGACCGCAATTCTCGCCCACGCTGCTTTAATCGATCATGCGATAGCAGCGACGGCGTACGCCGTCGACGGACTGGCCGTCGCGACCCAACTGAATTTTAAGAGTGCATCGTACCGAGACTATAAATGTAATCCGAGCGACCAATTCGAGGGGCTTATCTGGTGCCAGAAAACGCGCGCTGAGAAAGGGCGAGGCTCTCGCACCTATTCACTCTTACATTCTAAGGACGGAAAGATCTCATACATCAACCGTTCTCAAGAATCGGCGTCTTTTAATCCAAGCGAATCTGAACTCGCTATCGAGCGATATTCGCGCGAGCTTGGTGAATCGGCACGCTTATTGAAGGCGCCACATCGAAGTGGCGTTGCAAATGGCGTCATCGCGGTTTGGGGTAAGATTACGCTCGAGCCGCTGGACCAAGACAGTATCAAGCTCTTGGCGGATGGAAAGAAGCCGCGAAAAGGACTTCTGATCGATTACCTTCGCGATTTTACCCGCT
>VAZM01000278.1:0-1320 GCA_005883135.1 Alphaproteobacteria bacterium | reverse complement strand
CATTTGGGCGGCCAGTTTCGATCAGAAAGGACGCGCAACTCTCCGCTTGGCCGCAGTGGACGTATCGGGATTTGCCCTGCCTCCCGATTCAGCGTCGGTTGACACGATCGCAGCACCGGCACATCAGGAACAGGCGCCGTCCGCGGCCACGGTCGCTGCAACTGCCGCACCGGCACGGCAAGCAGAGTTGCCGCCTGCGGCACCTGTCGTTGCAACTCCCGCACCAGCACCGCAAGCAGAATTGCCGCCTGCGGCGCCCGTCGTCGCAACTGCCGCACCGGCAGAGCAAGCAGAATTGCCGCCTGCGGCACCGGTCGTCGCAACTGCCGCACCGGCAGATCAGGAACAGTTGCCGCCCGCGGCCACGGTCGTTGCAACTGCCGGCTCGGCACAACAGGAAGAGTTGCCATCCGAGCTCAATCGGAGAATTGAAAAGCTGCAGGCAGACTTGGCGATTTCCGCCACCAGGGTTGCCGAACTCGAAAGCGCCAAATCCGTCGCGGAACGAGCACTAGACAAGGCGGAGCGGGCGAAGCTGGATGCTCAAGACGCCAAAGAACAGGTTGAACAAACAAGAACGGCAGAAAAGGCCGCCTCCAATGCACTGATCGCGCAACTACGCGCGGAGAAGGCGGCGGCAGGTCCTAAGACCAGCCGAGGCGAGATCGTCCTGTATGGGGCAGTTGGCGGGGTACTCTTCTTCCTGATCACTTCCGCGATTGGGTTTCTCATAAGGCGAGGTAACGCAAGCGTCTCGACAATGCCGGCTGAGGAAACGCAGACAAACCCGATCGAGGTGACAGCGCAATCTCAAGACCGCCCAACGCCGCGCCAACCATCTGCTGGATCAGCCGGGATTGCGATCTCTGAAGCGGCGTTTGAGCGTGATTTGGAAGAGCAAGTCGCCACCATCAACGCGGCGAAAGCCAAGCTGGGCTCAGGACGGGCCGCGGCTGCCACAGCGACCAGCTAATACCTTACCAGCCAGTCGACCCGAAGAACGAGATGTTCGGGCGCTGGTGCACCCAAGAATTGCGACTGGGATTAGGCCGCGCCCGGCGGTGGGTCGGCTTGTGCTCCCGGTCCGTTTGGGAGGCGTAAGCATCCATCGCCGACTTGCGCTGGGCAGGTTTGGCGACCGTGGCGCCGGCATCCGGCGCCGCGGCGACATCTGGCCCCGGCGGCTCGACATTAATGATCGCTCGCGGCCAGCTGAAATCATCGGCCCGTCCGCTCGGCGCCGCCAGCGACCCGCCTTTGACGAGCGCGCCGGTGATGGATGCTCCGGCAACAGCAGCAGGAACGGGATCGGCCCCGAGC
>VAZM01000664.1 GCA_005883135.1 Alphaproteobacteria bacterium | reverse complement strand
CGATCGCCGCGGATGGCTCCCAACACTTTCGTCGCGCGGAATAGCTTGCGAAGCGGGAGGCGGGCACGGCCGAACAACGCATGAGCGCGCGCGGCCGGTGCCGTCGCTACTGCACGATGACCGTCGCGCCGATCTGGACCCGGTTATAGAGATCGATCACGTCCTGATTGGTCATGCGAATGCAGCCCGATGACACCGCTTGGCCGATTTTGTCAGGCTCGTTCGAGCCGTGAATGCGATAGAGGCTCGCGCCGAGATAGATCGCGCGTGCACCCATTGGGTTGTCGGGCCCGCCCGCCATATGACGCGGCAGATCGGGCCGACGCTGCAGCATCTCCCCGGGCGGCGTCCAGTCCGGCCACTCGCGCTTGTCGGTCACCTGGTTGATGCCGCTCCAGGCGTAGCCGGCCTTGCCGACGGCGATGGCATAGCTCAGCGCCTGCCCGTTGCCGAGCACGAGGTAGAGCCGGCGCTGCGCCGTGCTGACTATGATGGTGCCGGGCTTTTGATTGGTGGGATAGCTCACCACCCCGCGCGCGATTGAGGGACCGAATAAGCTCGCGAAAAACGAGCGGCCGCCGCCCGCATAGCGGTCGTAAGGATGAGCCGCGGCTGGCGTGGCGGCAGCGGCAACGCTCAGCATGGCGACGAGCCCCGTTACGATTGTGACGATCTTCATGATGCTAATCCCCCTGTGTTAAGCACCCGGACGGGCTGACCGAGTACCGTCCCGATTCCGCTGTGTCTGTGCAAGACGCCCGCTTCTGCCATCCCACGTTCCGGCTCAATCGCCGGGGGAATGGCTCCCCGACTATTTGTCGCCTCAAGCCGGTCGAAGGTTCAAATGTAGTCGGACAGGATCAATCGGCAGCGCCCGCTATGACGCGCGGGCAAAGTCGGAGCTTCGCGGGAATCCAGCCGGTCCAACCCCCCTAGCAGCCATGCGCCCCCGCGTGCGCGGGCAACGACAATCCGGCATTTCGGGCTGGGGAGCCCCAGGACGCGTGCAGCGGGGCTGGGCCAGCGCGCCGCACCTCCGAGCGGCCGCCCCTCGCTGCCTCGGCGTCAGGAGACAACTCCGGGGGGTTGGCCGCGCGGGAGGAAGGATGAGCGGCCCCGCCGAGCAGCGTGATGAAGTCGCGGCCTTTCATCACTCGATCACCTCGTCGGCGCGGGCGAGCAGCGTTTGGCGCACGTCGAGACACGCTGTCGAATACCCTACGCAGGACGGATGGCGGAAGCCGGGTCGTCGAGCGCAACCGATGTCGGTCTGTTTACCGCGCGCTCAACGGGCCGTAGAGCAAGACGGCGTTTGCCGGGGGATACTCACTTGAGCTTCTCCCTGCTTGCATCAGGCGGTCCAGATTTTACACCGGTCTGTGCGCGACAGCTGGCCGTACAGTCCGCAAGCGCGGCAAGGCAGTCCTTCGGCACCGCGTACGGTATGTCACTGCTATCAGGCGCTTGCTGGCCGATGCTGCACTCAATCAATGCTTGAAAGCATGTCACACACTTGTTCTCACCCAGTGAAGTGGGGGCCCATTCACGACAGGAGCTTCTGCACGGCTGTGCCAGCGTCAGGCTCATTCTGGCACATTTTGTACGTTCGGGCTGACCGTTCTCAGCTATCGCAGAATAGCGCCCACAAACAGAATTCACGTACGATCTGTGAAGTGTTGTGCACATTTGCACGCAAGACGCTCGTCTCGCGGCGACTTGCGCGTCGTCTACCAGAGCCGTTTCTGCTTCCGTATTATTGAGAGCCATTGCTCTTTCGAACCAACTCTTGGCAAGGTTGATGTCCCTTTGCACTCCTATACCGTTGAGATAAAGCATTCCGAGATTGTTCATCGCCTCTGCATTGCCAAGCTTCGCGGCTTGCTCAAACCGAGTCTTCGCTCGCACGTAGTTTTTTGGAACGCCCGCACCTGCGAGATAGAGACGCCCGAGATCGTTTAACGCGGGCGCATATTTGAGCTCTGCAGCGCGCTCATACCAGAGTTTGGCCTCCGCCAGGTTCTTCGATGTCCCTCGACCATTCTCGAGCAGGGCACCGAGATTGTGCATGGCAACTCGGCCGTTGAGAGCAGCTCCTTTGACGTACCACTCTCTTGCAGTGTCCAGGCTCTGTGGTCCGCCCCGTCCGCTCTCGAACAGTGCACCAAGATTTCCCATGGCATCGGCATTACCGAGATCCGCTGCCTTTTTGTACCAGTTCTTGGCGGTCTGGTAATTTTGTGGAACGCCGGTGCCGGCTTCGCTCAATTCGCCGAGACTATTCATGGCTGTTGCGAGGCCCAGTTTGGCTGCTTTGAGATACCAGTTCGCGGCGGCAGGTAGATCCGTGGCGACTCCCTGCCCGTATCTGTATAGATCAGCAAGATTGTTCATGGAGGTGGCATTGCCAAGCGCCGCGGCTTTCTCGTACCAGTGCCTCGCATTCGCAAAATCCTGCGGGACCTCACGACCATCTTCGCTTAGCTGACCCATATGATTCATCGCACCGGCATGACCAAACTCGGCCGCCCTTTCGTACCACTCGAGCGCGGTCGGCAAATTTCTGGGGACGCCGACACCATATT
>VAZM01000277.1 GCA_005883135.1 Alphaproteobacteria bacterium | reverse complement strand
CGCGCGAGATCGCGATGTTCCGGCCTACGATCGACGCCGTCGTGCGCGGCGACCCCGAAGCCGTGTTGTTCGTCGAATTTGCCGAGGACGACCAGTATCACAACCTCCGCCGTCTCATGGAGCTCAAGGAGGTCATGGGGGCGCTCGGCTTCGGCTGGAAGAAGACCGGAGCGAAATGGGGCGGCGTGATCGAGGTGTTCGATCCGAAGCTGCAGGCCGCGATCAACGAGACCCGCACCGCCGGCCTCAACATCATGATGTCGATGAAGGAGGAGGGCAAACCGGTATCCTTCGTCGAGGATTGCGCGGTGCCCGTTGAGCACCTCGCCGAATATACCTCGAAGCTGACCGACATTTTCGCCAAGCACGGAACGCGCGGCACCTGGTACGCGCATGCCTCGGTCGGTTGCCTGCACGTGCGGCCGGTGCTCAACCTGCGTCTCGAACACGACGTCAAGGCGATGCGCGCCATCGCCGAGGAGGCTTTCGACGTGGTGCTCGCCTACAAGGGCTCGCATTCGGGCGAGCACGGCGACGGCATCGTGCGTTCGGAATTCCACGAAAAGATGTTCGGCGCGCGGCTCGTGCGCGCGTTCGAACAGGTCAAGGAGCGCTTCGACCCCAAAGGCCTTTACAATCCCGGCAAGATCGTGCGCGCGCCGAACTTCGACGATCGCCGCCTCTTCCGCTACGCCCCGACCTATCGCGCCGAGAACATTCGCTCGCATCTCGACTGGTCCGCCTATCCCGGCGCCGGCCATGGTTTCCAGGGTGCGGTCGAGATGTGCAACAACAACGGCGCCTGCCGCGTGCTTACGGGCGGCGTGATGTGCCCGAGCTACCGCGTCACCCGCGACGAGCGCGACGTCACGCGCGGGCGCGCCAACACGCTGCGCCTCGCCATCACTGGTCAACTTGGAGACGACGCGCTCACCTCGGAGGAGATGGCGGAAACATTGCGGCTGTGCGTTTCCTGCAAAGCCTGCCGGCGCGAGTGCCCGACCGGCGTCGACATGGCGCGCATGAAGATCGAGGTGCAGGCCGCGCGCGTCGCAAAGCGTGGGCTCTCGCTGCACGATCGCCTGATCGGCTATCTACCCCGCTACGCGCCGCTTGCCGCCAAGTGGCCCAGGCTCGCGAATATGCGCAACAACGTCGCGCGCCTGCGGCAATGGTCGGAGCGATACGCGGGATTGAGCGCGCGGCGCAACCTGCCGCGCTGGCGCGGTGATCGATGGTGCGAGCCGACGCGCATTGCCAGCCCCGAGGCGGCGCGGCAGGTCGTGTTCTTTGCCGATACGTTCAACCGCTACTTCGAGCCGGAAAACATCGACGCTGCGCTCGCCGTGTTCGCCGCAGCAGGGTATGGCGTGCGTTTGCCGAAGCCCCCCGATGGTGGCCGGCCGCTCTGCTGCGGGCGCACCTTTCTCGCAGTCGGGCTCGTCGACGAGGCGCGGCGCGAGGCGGAGCGTTGCGCCGCCGCGCTTGCGCCCTTTATCGAGCGCGGAATTCCTTTCGTCGGGCTCGAGCCGAGTTGCATGCTCGGCTTCCGCGACGAGATCCCGGCGCTGCTGCAGCGGGAAGAGGGCCGCCGCTTGGCCGCGCACGCACTCCTGTTCGAGGAATTCCTGGCGCGCGAGGCGAACGCCGGCAAGCTCGAGCTCTCGCTCAAGCCGATCGGCAAACGCGCGCTGCTGCACGGCCACTGCCACCAGAAATCCTTCGCCGCCATGGCGGCGGTCGAGGCGGTACTGAGCCTCGTGCCCGATTTGTCGGTCGAAACCGTCGACTCGAGCTGCTGCGGCATGGCGGGGGCCTTCGGCTTTGGTGCCGATACCATCGACGCCTCGCTGAGGATGGCGGAGCTCTCGCTCCTTCCTGCGGTACGCAAAGCCGATGCAGATACGCTCGTCGTCGCCGACGGCACGTCATGCCGGCATCAGATCAGGGATGGCAGTGGGCGCGAGGCGCTCCATGCCGCGCGCGTCCTGGCGATGGGCCTCGAGGCATCCGCGCACGCGTGACGCCGCGCGCGGCGCTGCGACCGTCAAATGGTATTTGCCAGAATGGCCAACCCCGCGAGCGCGACGAGCGCGCCGCCCAGCTGATAGCCGGCGCGGCCGTCAGCGACGCGGCCGATCGCGGAGCCGAGTGCAACGCCGCCGGCATGGAGGAGCGCGGTCGCGAGCATGAAGCCCGCCGCATAGGTGGCGCCGGCCGCCTCGAGCGGCATCTCGCTGCCGTGGGCGTGGCCATGGAAGATCGCAAACAGCGCGACGATGCCCATGGCGATCACGATCGGCGCGCTGCGCGCGAACGCTACGATCCCGCCGAGCACGATCACGGAGGCGGCGATGCCCAACTCGACGAACGGCAGCGCCACGCCGGCCATGCCGAGCGCGGCGCCGGCCGCCATGGCGAGGACGAAGCTTCCCGGCACGAGCCAGAGCGCGCGCCCCCCGAGTTGCCAGGCAAAGATGCCGACCGTCACCATCGCCAGAATGTGGTCGAGCCCGCCGAGCGGATGGGCAAAGCCCGATACAAAACCGTGCGGTTCACCGGCGCCGGTATGCGCGAAGGCGGCAGCGGGGATGAGCGTAAGTGCGGCGGTGATCAGGCTGGTGCGCATGGTCGTCCCCTTGTCGGCGAGCAAAATCATCGTAGCAAAAATTGCACATCGGCGGCGTGTTCGGCAAGAGCGCGCGCCGCCCGTCGGCGCCGCCTGCACTAAATGCCTTGGTGCGCAGACGTTTGCTGCGCATCCTCGTCGGCGAATCGGAGCGGGTCCGCCCGGATGGGGGACATCCGGGCGGACCGCTGGACCGACGCGGGGGTGGATGGGGGCGCACGCGCCGATCACAGCTCTTCGGCCGGAGGCGAATGGCTCCGGCGGGATTTACCGCTTTTTTCCTTTGCTTTTGTTTTGCTCCCATCGCGGCGCTTGCGGCCGCTCGTGCGGTTGGTCGCGGCAGGCGGCGAACCGGTTCAAGCAGCCGCAACGGCCGGAATCGACAGCAAGATTCCCGCCGGTGGTCGTCCGTGTCCGCGTGCGCCCGGCGTTGCGGTGACAGACATCTCTCCTGCCAGGCGCGACCCGGTCGGGTTTCGCGGTTCAATGAGCGGAATGACGAACGAGGTGCGGCCCCCGGTGCGCGCGCGTGACGAAGCTGGTATCGTCGCCGCCGCCTTGGTCACGATGCCCTCCTCGCTTGCCCGTGCGCCGCTAGCCGATGTCCGCGTTCGCAACGCCGAGCGTGCCGATCTCGACGCGCTGATCGAACTCGAGCATCGCGTTTTCGCCACCGACCGGCTGTCGCGCCGCAGCCTGCAGCGGTTTCTCAGCTCGCCGACCGCAGAGGTGATTGTCGCCGAGCAGGGCGCCCGGCTTGCCGGGAACGCGATCGTGCTGTTTCGACCGCGCTCGCTGATCGCCCGTCTCTATTCGCTTGCGGTCGCGCCGCAGATGGGCGGACGCGGGATCGCCCCGATGCTGCTCGCGGCGGCGGAAGCGGCCGCGGCGGCGCGCGGCTGCCGCGCCATCCGTCTCGAAGTGCACGTGACCAACCACGCCGCAATCTCCCGCTACCGCAAGAGCGGGTACCGGGAATTCAGCCGTATTCGCCGTTATTACGATGACGGCGGCGACGCCCTGCGCTTCGAGAAGCGCCTCATCTCGAACTCGCCGATGCTGACGGCGGCGCCGCCCTATTTTCACCAGACCACGGAATTCACCTGCGGGCCGGCCTGCATCATGATGGCGCTGGGGTGGGCCGATCGGAACTTCAAGCCGGCCCTAGCGTTCGAGTTTCAGCTTTGGCGCGAAGCGACCACCATCTTCATGACCTCGGGACCGGGTGGCTGCGAGCCTTATGGCATGGCGGTCGCGCTCAAGCGCCATGGGCTGGAGCCGGAGGTCTACGTCAGTCACCCCGGCCCTTATTTCCTCGACACGGCGCAGTCCGCCGACAAGCGTCGCGTCATGCAGGTGACGCAACTCGCGTTCCAGCGTGAGGCGCAGGATCTTGCTATTCCCACCCACCTGACTCCAGTGAGCGAATCGGTTCTCATGCAGGCGTTCGACGCGGGGAGCGTGGTCATTGTCCTCGTTTCGGGATATCACATGGTTCCCAGAGGGAAGCCGCACTGGATTTTTGCCTTCGGCCGCCACGGACGTCATGTGCTCATGCACGATCCGGCGGCCGCCAGAGATCACCAAGGGGTGGCGGCCGCGGCCGAGACCTACGCGGTCCCCTGGACCGCGTTCGAACGCGTGACCCATCTGGGTCGCGAGCGGCTGAGCGCGGCCATCGTCATCCGGAAAGGACATGCATGACCGGCTGGGTCATTCTGGTCGACCAGCCCAAAGACCTCCCCAACGCTGAGACGCCGCACAAGGTGATCACGACGAGCGAGTATCTCGCCCGTCCGCGCCTGTTCGACATGGGACGGCCGAAGCTCGTCAATCTGGCGCGCTCCTACGCCTATCAGTCGAAGGGATATTACGCTTCGCTGCTGGCGGAGGCGCGCGGGCACCGCGTCGTGCCGACGGTCGAGACCATGCTGGAGCTCCGCGAGGCCAAGCTCTACGAGCATGCGCTGCCGAAGCTCGAGGACGAACTCAACCGCTGTGCGCGCCGCGCCGACTTCCAGCCGGAAGGCGAGTTCAAGCTCCTGGTCTGCTTCGGCATTGCCCGCGACCCGCGCTTCGAATCGTTCGGACGGATGCTGTTCGATTGGTTCCGTTGCCCGGCGCTCGAGATCAACGTCGAGGCCGGCACTTGGCTCTCGATCGACCGTATCCGCCCGCGCAACATCACGCGCCTCGCCAATGGCGAGGCGTCGTTCCTGCGGGAGGCACTGCACCAGCACACCAAGCGCGAGTGGCGCGATCCAAAGGCCCGCACGGTCCCGAAATACGACCTCGCCGTGCTCTACGACCCCAACGAGAAGATGGCGCCCTCTTCGCCGGCCTCCATCAAGCACATGGCGCGCATCGCCGAGAGGCTTTCGGTCGACGTCGAGCCGGTGACCCGCCGGCAGCTCGCCGAGATCGCCGAGTATGACGGCTTGTTCATCCGCGAGACCACCTCGATCGACAATCACACCTACCGCTTTGCCCGGCGCGCCTGGCAGGAAGGCATGCCGGTCATCGACGACCCGATCTCGATGATCCGCTGCACTAACAAGGTGTTCCTCATGGAGCTGTTGGGACAAAATCAGGTGGCGACCCCGCCGACGGTGATGCTCGCCGATCCGGGCGACTTGCCCAGAGCGATGGATGAACTCGGCCTGCCGCTGGTGGTGAAGATTCCCGACGGCTCGTTCTCGCGCGGCGTGCACAAGGTGGATACGCCCGAGGAATTTCGCCGTGTCGCCGACGAGCTGTTCGAGGAAACCGATCTCCTGCTGACGCAGAAATTCTTGCCGACCCAGTTCGACTGGCGTGTGGGCGTCTTGGCCGGCGAGCCGCTGTTCGTGTGCCAATACCGCATGGCGCGCGGCCACTGGCAGATCGTCAAGCACCGCCCCGACGGTTCCTCGCACGAGGGCGGCTTTCGCACCTTCGAGCTGGACAAGGCCCCTCGCGAGTTGATTGACATCGCCGTGCGTGCGGCGCGGCCGATCGGTGAGGGCTTCTATGGCGTCGACATCAAGGAGACCGAGCGCGGCTTCATCGTCATGGAGGTCAACGACAACCCCAATCTCGAGCACGGCATCGAGGATCAGGTCGGAAAGGACGAGATCTGGACACGGCTGCTCAAGTGGTTCATCGAGCGGTTCGAGCAGTAGTCTAAGCCTGTAAGTTGGGGAAACCGCGCGCCAGCCTTTGCCCATCCGGGGGCGATAGAGGCGATTTTGCCCGCACTGGGTGCTATGTCTGGATATCCACGCCTCGCAGGGACGTCATGAAATTTGGTCAGGTCTTCGGTGCCGCTGTCGTGGCCGCTTGCGCTTTCCTGCTTGCGGCGGCGTCCGCGCAGAGCCAGCCCCTCGATAAGGTCTCCTTCGGCACGAATTGGGTGGCGGAGGCTGAGCACGGCGGGCACTACCAGGCGCTAGCCGACGGCACCTATCGCCGATACGGGCTCGACGTCACCATCGTGCCGGGCGGGCCGAACGTGAACAACCGCATCCTGTTGCTGGTCGGCAAGCTCGACTTCTTCATGAGCGCTAACACGCTGCAAGGGTTCGACGCGGTCGAGCGCAACGTTCCCACCGTTGCGGTTGCCGCCATGTTTCAAAAGGACCCGCAGGTGCTGATCGCGCATCCGGACCAGGGCATCGACAAGTTCGAGGATTTGAAGAAGCTCACGCTGTTCGTCTCGAAGGAGGGCCTGGCGAGCTACTTCCAGTGGCTCAAGTCCGATTACGGTTTCAGCGAAAAGCGGGTGAAGCCATATACGTCGAACCCGCAGCCGTTCCTTATCGACAAGAAAAGCGCGATGCAGGGCTATGTGACGTCGGAACCTTTTGCCATCGAAAAGCGAGCGGGCTTCAAGCCCAAGGTCTTTCTTCTCGCCGATTATGGGTTCGACAGTTATTCGACGCTGATCGAGACACGCCGCGACCTTGTCGCCAGCAAGCCCGACCTGGTGCAGCGCTTCGTCGATGCCTCCATCATCGGCTGGATGAACTACCTCTACGGCGATAACAAAGCGGCGAACGCGCTGATCAAGCGGCAGAACCCGGAAATGACCGATGAATTGCTCGCCTATTCGGTCGCCAAGATGAAGGAATACGGCATCGTCGATTCCGGCGACGCGGGCAGCCTCGGCGTCGGCGCCATGACCGAGGCGCGCATGAAGAGTTTTTACGAGAAAATGGTGCGCGCGGGCGTCATCAAGCCCTCGATCGCGCTCAATAGGGCCTATACGCTGCAATTCGTGAACAAGAAAGTCGGTCTCGATCTGCGGCCGAAATGATCCGTTGTGATCGCAACGTGCCAGTCGGTTCCTCGAAGTCCGGCACCCCCGTCGTCGCGCTGCGCGGCGTGGGCAAGAGCTTTGCCAACGACGTCGTTGCCCTCGAGCGCCTCGACCTCGACGTGTGGTCGGGTGAGTTCGTGTCGCTGCTCGGCCCGTCCGGCTGCGGCAAATCGACGGCGCTGCGCATCATCGCCGGCTTGAGCGAGCCGACCAGGGGAAAGGTCGAGTGGGTCGAGGCGCAAGGCGCTTACGCCGCCGGCGCGCGCCGCATCGGTTTTGTGTTCCAGGAGCCGACGCTGATGCCCTGGGCCACGGTGGCCGCGAATGTGCGCCTGCCGCTGAAGCTTGCCGGTCTCGCGGCGGACGCGCCGGCGCGCGTCGATGCCGCGCTCGCGCGCGTCGGCCTTTCCGGTTTTGCGCAGAGCTATCCGCGCGAACTCTCGGGCGGCATGAAGATGCGCGCGTCGATCGCCCGCGCCCTCGTCACCGAGACGAACCTTCTATTGATGGACGAGCCGTTTGCGGCGCTCGACGAGATCACGCGCTTTCGCCTCAACAACGACCTGCTGGGACTCTGGGAATCGCTGGGCAAGACCGTCGTGTTCGTGACCCATTCGGTATTCGAGTCGGTCTACCTGTCGCAGCGGATCGTGGTGATGACGCGGCGGCCGGGCCGCGTCTTCACCGAGCTCTCGATCGATGCGCCCCATCCGCGCGACGAACGCTTCCGCACTTCTGCCGATTACGCCGGCTATTGCCGGCGCGTGTCGGAAGCCTTGGCTTGTGCGTCCGCCGGGACCGACGAGGCGCCGACGGGATCGTGAGCGAGCGAATATGGGCGAGGGAAGAGCAAAGGACGAGATCTCTCCGGTTGCCGATCGCGTGCTTCGCGTGCTCCTGCCGATCGCGATGCTGGCGCTCGGCGTGGCGCTATGGGAGCTCGTGGTCCGCGTCGGCGGGATTCCGCCCTACGTGCTGCCGTCCCCGTGGCTCGTGTTCTCGACGCTCGTGTCCGATCGCGCGCTGCTGTCGGCCTCGCTTCTCGTCACGCTCACGACGACGCTCCAGGGTTTTCTGCTCGCGGCCGTCGGTGGGGTCGGCCTCGCCGTGCTGTTCAACCAATCGCGTCTCATCGAATATTCGCTCTATCCCTATGCGGTGATCCTGCAGGTCACGCCGATCGTGGCGATCGCGCCGCTTCTGCTGATCTACCTTCCCCAGCAGGCGGCCGTGCTCGCCTGCGCCTGGATCGTCGCGTTCTTCCCTGTCCTCGCCAACACCACGCTCGGCCTCAACTCGGTTGATCACAACCTCGTCGACCTCTTTCGCCTCTACGGCGCGACACGGCGCCAGGTGCTCTTCGATCTCAAGCTGCCGGCGGCGCAGCCCTACATCCTCGGCGGTTTGAAGATCGCGGGCGGGCTATCGCTCATCGGCGCCGTCGTTGCCGAGATCGCGGCCGGTTCGGCCGGCGCCGGCTCGGGGCTTGCGTATCGCATCGTCGAATCCGGCTATCGGCTCAACATCCCGCGCATGTTCGCCGCGCTACTGCTCCTCTCGCTCGCCGGAATCCTCATTTTCTTCGCGCTGTCGGTTCTCTCGCATCTCATGCTGCGGCGCTGGCACGAGAGCGCGATCGTGCGCGAGGTTTGAGGGGGCGTGCCCTGCGGCGCAGCCGCGCCTTGCCACGGGGCCTTTCTCTCATGCAGGTTATTCCCCGACGTGCCGATACAGGAGGTGGTCATGGCTTGGCTTATCGTCGCCTTCGTCGTCTTCTGCGCGGCGCCCGCGCAGGCACAGAATTATCCGACCAAGCCGATCCACATCCTCTCGCCTTATGCGCCGGGTGGAATCAGCGACATCGCCTCGCGCATCCTGGGTGCCAAGCTCACCGAGGCCTGGGGTCAGCAGGTCGTGGTGGAGAACCGGCCGGGCGGGAATGGCTTCATCGCCATGACGGCGGCGGCCAAAGCCGCGCCCGACGGTTATACCTACGTCATGGCGACGGTCGGCGACGTCGCCATCAACCCGGCGCTCTTCAAGGAGATGCCTTACGACGTCGATCGCGATCTCGCTCCGGTGGCGATGGTCAGCGACGCGCCAATGGTGCTCGCCGCGCACGCGGACGCCCCTTTTAAATCCGTTGCCGAGGTGATCGCCGCCGCCAAGGCGCAGCCGGGGCGCATCTCGGTCGCCACGCCGGGAAACGGCAGCGTCAATCAAATCGTGCTCGAATGGATGGCGCTCAATACCGGCACCCGGTTTCAGCACATCCCATACAAGGGCGGCGCGCCGGCCGCGGCGGCGCTCGCTGGCGGCGACATTCCGCTCGGCATTCTGGCGAGCTCGTCAGTCGCTCCGCACGTCAAGTCCGGCCGCATCCGCGTGTTGGCGGTGACCATGGGCAAACGATCGAGATTTAATCCCGAATGGCCGACGTTGCAGGAGGCGGGCGTCAGCGAGGTCGACGCCTCCAATTGGACCGCGCTGTTCGCGCCGAAGGGCACTCCGGCGCCAGTGATCGACAAGTTGAACGGGGAAGTGCTGAAGATCCTCACTATGCCCGACGTCAAGGAGCGCTTCGCGGGTGGGGGCGTCGATACCATCCCCTCGAGCGCGGCGGAGTTGGACGCCCGCGTGAAACAGGCGGCGGAGCGCTTCCGCGCCATCGTCCAAAAGGCGAATATCCGACCGGATTGAGTAGACCTTCCCAGAGCCACATGGGCAGGTGATGCGCGTCCGTTCGCCGAAGGATTTCTGGGCCGGGCTGATCTTCGTCGCCATCGGCGGCGGATTTGTGCTTCTTGCGCAGGAGTATCGGCTGGGCGACATGCATCGCATGGGGCCGGCCCTGTTTCCGAGCCTCGTCGGCGCGCTGCTTGCCGCGCTCGGCGCATTCATCGCGCTGCGCGCGTTCGCTCTCGACGGGTGCCGCGGTTCGAGGCACGTCCGATCCTCATGTCGCTTCTGGCCATCGTGCTGTTCGCGATCGCGCTGCAATGGGTCGGGCTTGTCGCCGCCGTCGCGGTGCTCGTGCTCATCGGCGCCAACGCCGCGCGCGACGTGCGGCTGCTGGACGTTCTCGCACTTGCAGCGGGGATGATCGTCTTCTCGGTCGCGGTATTCGTGTGGCTGCTCGGGCTGCCGCTGCCGCTCTGGCCCACTTCGTAAGCCGCGCATGTTCCCATCGACACACCCAGCTTGGCCGCGCGCGTGAGGCGGGAATGGAAACGCTGTCCAATCTCGCATTCGGTCTAGGGGTGGCGCTGAGCTGGCAGAACGTTCTTTACTGCTTCATCGGCTGTTTCCTTGGCACGCTGGTGGGGGTGCTGCCCGGGATCGGGCCGGTGGCGACAGTCGCGATGCTGTTGCCGTTCACGTTCGGGCTCGGCCCGGCGCCGGCCTTGATCATGCTCGCCGGCATCTATTACGGCGCCCAATACGGCGGCTCGACCACGGCAATCCTGGTCAACATCCCAGGCGAGTCGTCCTCGGTGGTCACCACGCTCGACGGCCACCAGATGGCGCGCCGGGGCCGCGCCGGGCCGGCGCTCGGCATCGCCGCGATCGGCTCCTTTGTCGCCGGTTGCATCGCCACGCTCCTCATCGCCTATTTCGCCCCGCCGCTCGCCGAGCTCGCGCTCAAGTTCAGCCCGGCCGAATACTTCTCGCTCATGGTCTTCGGACTGATCGCGGCGGTCGTGCTCGCGCGCGGCTCGCTGATCAAGGCGATCGCCATGGTCTGCTTCGGCATTCTGCTCGGCCTGATCGGCACCGACGTCAATTCGGGCGTGATCCGCTTCGCTTTCGGCCAGGCGGAACTCGCCGATGGGGTCGGCTTCGTCGCGCTCGCCATGGCGTTCTTCGGCATCACCGACGTGGTGCTCAATCTGGAGCACAAAGAGGTGCAGCAGGTATTCACCTCGCGCATCGGCAGCGTGCTGCCGACGCTCGCGGACCTGCGTACCTGCTTCTGGTCGATCGTGCGCGGCACCGCGCTGGGCTCGTTGCTCGGGGTGTTACCGGGCGGGGGCGCGCTGCTCGCTTCGTTCGCCGCCTACATGGCCGAGAAGAAGATCGCCAAGCCGCCGCGCACGTTCGGCGAGGGCGACATCCGCGGCGTGGCGGCGCCCGAATCCGCCAACAATGCCGGCGCGCAAACCTCGTTCATCCCGATGCTCACCCTCGGCATCCCCTCGAACCCGACCATGGCGCTGATGATCGGTGCGCTGATGATCCAGGGTATCGCCCCCGGCCCGCAGGTGATGACCGAGCGGCCCGAACTGTTCTGGGGCCTGATCGCAAGCATGTGGGTCGGCAACCTCATGCTGC
Source organism: Alphaproteobacteria bacterium (assembly GCA_005883135.1). Taxonomy (GTDB): domain Bacteria; phylum Pseudomonadota; class Alphaproteobacteria; order Rhizobiales; family Xanthobacteraceae; genus VAZQ01. Next base: position 2,722 of record VAZM01000277.1, on the reverse strand, counting down.
TCGTGCTCAACCTGCCGCTGGTCGGAGTGTGGATTAAGCTTCTCGCCGTGCCCTACCGGCTGCTGTTTCCCGCGATCTTCGTGTTCTGCTGCATCGGCGCCTATGCCGTCGACAACAAGGTCTTCGACGTCTACGCGCTCGCTGCGCTGTCGGCGCTCGGCTACGTTCTGCTCAAGCTCGACTGCGAGCCCGCGCCCATGGTGCTCGGATTCATCCTCGGGCCGATGATGGAGGAGAACCTGCGCCGCGCGATGATGATCTCGTTCGGCGATCCCACGGTGTTGATCACGCGGCCCATCTCCGCCGGCTTCTTGTTCGCCGCGCTCGCGCTGCTCATCGCGATCGCGCTGCCGGCCTTGCGGGCCAAGCGCGAGGAGGCGATGCAGGAGTGAGCCGCGCGGCCTAATGCTCCGGGGTTGGCTCGAGCTTGGCGGCGAGCCACTTGGCGCGCGCCTCCGGGCCGGCGAGAAAGCGAATGAACGCGCGCGCGGCTTCCGGCACCGCGCCGTCCGACATCAAGGCGCCCTCGTAGCTGGTCGCGATCTGCAACAGCTTCGGCACCGGACCGGCGAAGGCGAGTCCCTTGCCCTCAGGGATTTCGCTGATGTTGTACAAGCCCATCTCCGCCTCGCCCTTGGCGATGAGCTCCTGGCTCTCCGCCTGGCTAGGAACGATTCTGAGCCGTGGTTTCAGCGCGTCAAAAATGCCGGCTTGAACGAGGATGCGTTCCGCCTTTTCCCCGCTTTGGTTGGGTAAGCTCGGGTCGCCGTACACCACAGATTTCGCCGCCAGGAGTGCCTGCTTAAAGGCCTCCGGTGTCGACAGGTCCGGCAGCGGCGCACCCGCGCGCACCGCTACTCCCGTGCCGGTCTTGGCCAATGGGACGCGGCTTTCCGGGTTGACCACGCCCTCCTTGTCGAGCCGGTCCATGGCCGGTTCGGAGACGATGACGGCGTCGTAGACATCGCCGTCCTTGATCTTCTGCATGACGACGGCCGGTGCGTCGATGGTGAGGACCACGCGATGGCCGGTCTCGTTGCCGAACTCGGCGGCGAGAACTCTGAGCGCATTTTGTACCGCGCCGACGCCGACCACGCGGATGTCGGCCGCGCCAGCCATGCTCGTCAGCGAGATCAGTGTTGTCGCGACGGATGCGATCCGGCGGAAAAACCGCATTGTGTCTTCTCCTCGGAGGTGTCACATGTCCCGATCATGCCTGTGTCCCGATCCCGAACCTTGCACACCCTCGCGGCGCTCTCAAATGCGAACTTCGGAATCGCGCGGACACAACCTTATGATCGCACTGCGATCTTTGAACTTGAAGTTTCTGAGCGAGCGGGCGGCGACATGACAGAAAATTCAAATCCACCGCACTAGCCGTTCGCCTTGATCCTGCACCATGCCCTACGACCCATCGCACGAGCGCGTTTCGCGCCTCACCGGCATCGCGCTGATGTGCGGGGCGGTGGCGTGCTTTGCCCTCCTCGATACCACGGCGAAATATCTCAACGTCTACATGAGCACGTTGCAAGTGGTCTGGGCGCGCTATACCGGCGCATTCCTCTACCCGTTCATCGTGTCCAATCCGTGGACGCGCCCCGGGTTGACCCGCACCAACCGCCCTGTGCTGCAGCTCGCGCGCTCGGTGCTGCTGCTGGCGTCCACGCTCTGCAACTTTGCCGCTTTACGATACCTTCAGCTCGACGAGGCCATCGCGCTTATCTTCTCCACACCGTTCTTCATTGCGGCACTGTCCGGACCGATGCTGGGCGAGTGGGTGCGCTGGCGGCGCTGGAGCGCGATCGCGGTCGGCTTCCTCGGCGTCGTCGTGGTGGCGCGTCCGGGCGCGGCGAGCTTCCACCCGGCGGCGCTGCTGTCGCTCTCGGCCGCGCTCTGCTATGCGCTCTATTCCATCAGCACCCGCATCCTGGCGCGTACCGATTCCAACGAGACCACGTTGTTCTACTCCAACCTCGTGGGGGCGCTCGCAATGCTGCCGGTGGTCCCGCTGGTCTGGACCACGCCCAGCGATCCTCTCGTCATCGCCCTGATGGCCGCCACCGGTGCGATCGGCAGCTTCGGACACTATCTCCTGATCGCGGCCCACCGCCTGGCGCCCGCCGCCGTGCTGGCGCCGTTCATCTATAGCGAAATCGTGCTTGTGACCGCGTTGGGCTTTCTCGTGTTCGGCGATGTGCCGAACCGCTTTACGCTCACCGGGGCGGGGATCGTGGTCGCCTCCGGCCTTTATCTCCTGCATCGGGAGCGGCAAGTAAGGTCGAAGGGATGAGGGTCATGCCGGCGCAAGCCCGGGCATGACGGGAGGTGCGGTTCTCGACGACAGCTTCGCGTCGGCGGCGTTGCTTCGCCTTCAGGACTAAGGGTAATTTGCCTTGCCGGCTGCCCATTCGCCGGCTGCATGTCGAGGTAGCGTTCATGCTGAAAAACCCGGCCCATGCGTCCGACTCCTCTCGCGCCGGCATCAACGACGATATCGGCGAGGAGACGCGGCTTACGCTTTACCGCATGCAGGTCGAGATTCGCGAAAGCGAGCAGCGTGCGTTCGATCTCTTCCTGCAGAACCTGGTCAAGGGCACGAGCCATCTCTCGCTCGGCCAGGAGGCGGTGGCCGCGGGCTTTGCCGCTGCGATGAAGCCGGGGGACCTCTCGTTCTGCACCTATCGCGGGCACGCGCATACGCTCGCGCGCGGGGTGCCGATCG
>VAZM01000276.1 GCA_005883135.1 Alphaproteobacteria bacterium | reverse complement strand
GCCTCCCGCGGCAAGCTGCTGGTGCGACAGATCCCGAAGTTTTCCGGTGACATCATTACCGGCTTTGTCGATCTCGCGCTGGAGCGCGCGTTCGTCTACAAGGAGCACGCGCCCTCGGAAGTCATTCCGTTGGAAGGCGACGCGCTCGATCGTGAGAAGACGGCAAGGTTCTCGATGCTGGAGACCTTGGCCGACCACGACGACGAGCTGATGGAGCAGCTGCTCGAGGACATTCAGCCGCCGCGCGATAAAGTATTCGACGATCTTTCCAAGGAATTGCGCGAGGGTCTGGTCTGCCCCGTGCTGTTCGGCTCGGCCACGCGCACCAACGGCGTGCTGCGGCTGATGAAGGCGTTGCGCCACGAGACGCCCGGCGTCGCCGATACCGCCAAGCGGCTCGGTGTGAAATCGGGCCAAAGCGTCGGTTACGTGCTCAAGACCATCAATACCGCGCACGGCGGGAAGATGTCGGTGGTCCGGGTGCTCGCGGGAAAGATCGGCGACGGCGCCAATATCACGACCGCCGACGGGCAGACCGGACGCGTCGCGGCGGTTTTCAAGCTGATGGGTCAAACCAGCGAGAAGCGTGGGGCCGCCGAGGCCGGCGAGACCGTCGCGCTCGGCAAGCTCGATCAGACCAAGACCGGAGATACCTTGAGCGACGGTGCGCAGCCACACGCGGCGGTGGCCAAGGTCGTCCCTCATCCGCCGGTGCTCTCCATCGCGGTCGCCACCAAGGAGCGCAAGGACGACGTCAAACTTGGGCAGGCTCTCGCCAAGCTGCTGGAGGAGGACCCCTCGATCAGCGTTGTCCACAACGCCGAGGCGCATGAAGTGGTGCTATGGGGCCAGGGCGAAATGCAGCTGCGCGTTGCCACCGAGCGGCTGGCTGATCGCTTCGGCATCGCCACCGTCTCGCACAAGCCGACGGTGGGTTACCGGGAGACCATCAAGAAGGGCATCGTGCAGCGCGGCCGCCACAAGAAGCAGTCGGGCGGCCACGGCCAGTACGGCGACGTCGTTCTCGACATCAAGCCGTTGCCGCGCGGGTCGGGCTTCAGCTTCAGCGAGGAGATCAAGGGCGGCGTGGTGCCGCGCAATTACATTCCGTCGGTGGAGGCGGGCGTCATCGACGCGCTCAAGCACGGGCCGCTCGGCTTTCCGGTGGTCGACGTCGCGGCGAAGCTGATCGATGGCTCCTACCACACAGTCGATTCCTCCGACATGGCGTTTCAGCTCGCCGGACGGCTCGCGATCCACGATGGATTGCCGCAGTGTCAGCCGGTGCTGCTCGAGCCGATCTACCAGGTCGAGATCGTCTGCCCGTCGGAGGCAACCGCCAAGATGAACGGCCTCATGTCGGGGCGACGCGGCCAGATCCTCGGCTTCGATACGCGCGAGGGCTGGGAGGGCTGGGACGTGGTGCGCGTGCAGATGCCGGAATCGGAGATCGGGGATCTGATCGTGGAGGTGCGCTCGGCGACCGCCGGCGTCGGCAGCTTCACGTTCAAGTTCGACCACATGGCTGAAGTCATGGGCCGTACCGCCGAGCAGATCGTGGCGGCGCGAAAGGCCGCGGCCGCGTAAGGGCGCGGCGCGGACCCCAGCTTGCGCTTGGCGGCGTACGCCGACCGCGGCGGCGGCCTAATCCGCACTCCGTCTCGGTTCCCAGCCCGGCGCATCACTCGCTCTGCCGCAAGTGTGACTTGTCCGTGATGAACGGCGGGCGTAATCGAATAGCGCGCCCTTCATCTGGGAGGATGAGTCATGCATGTCATTCGCCGCCGCGGGTGGCAAATTCCCGAACGCCTCGCCACCCCCGAGCACCTTTTCTTCAATCGTCGCGCCCTGCTCGCCGCCAGCGGCGCGGCCGCGTTGTCGCTCTCGCCCAAGGTGGCGCTCGCGCAGCGGATCAGCGATCTGCCGGATCCGACCAAGGACCTCTATCCGGCGAGTCGCAATGAGAAGTACACGCTCGACCGCCCGGTTACCGACGAGAAGATCAATACCAACTACAACAATTTCTACGAGTTCGGTTCGACCAAGAGCGTCGCCAGGGCAGCGCAGGCGCTCAAGCTGCGGCCATGGACGATCAAAATCGACGGCATGGTGGAGGCGCCGCAGGAGATCGGCATCGACGATCTCATCCGCAAGATGCAGCTCGAGGAGCGGCTCTATCGCCATCGCTGCGTCGAGGCATGGTCGATGGCCATTCCGTGGAGCGGCTTTCCGCTCGCCAAGCTGGTCGAGTTGGCCAAGCCTCTGTCCTCGGCAAAATACGTGCGGATGGAGACGTTTCTCGATCCTTCCGTCGCGACCGCCCAGAGGCAGAGCTGGTACCCGTGGCCCTACGTCGAGGGATTGACCATCGCGGAGGCGACCAACGAGCTTGCCTTCCTCGTCACCGGCGCCTACGGCAAACCGGTCTCAAAAGTGCAGGGCGCACCGTTGCGTCTCGCCGTGCCCTGGAAGTACGGCTTCAAGTCGATCAAGTCGATCGTGCGCTTCAACTTCACCGATCAGCGGCCGAAGAGCTATTGGGAGGCATTGCAGGCGTCCGAGTACGGCTTCTGGGCCAACGTCAATCCGCAGGTGCCGCATCCGCGCTGGAGTCAGGCCACGGAAGAATTCATCGGGCGCAACGAGCGGCGGCCCACGCTCATCTTCAACGGTTATGCCGATTACGTCGCCGACCTTTACAAGGGGCTGGAGCACGGACGGCTCTGGGCGTGAGCGGCGGCGCCCCTCGTCCGTGCGGGATTCCCGCTAGCTCTTTTCGCCCACCGCGCGTTCGGTCGTACCGGCGCGGCGTCGCTTAAGGATTTTCCCCGGCTTCGGCCGCGGCCAGGCGGCTGCGCCAGTCCTTGCGGCTGCGCATGAGCGACAGCCCCGCCAATGCCAAAAGCGCAGCGCATAGGCCGAGCAGCGTCAGTGCGATCGGACGCTGGAAGAATATCGTCCAATTGCCGTTCGACATGATCAGCGATTGGCGCAGCGACATCTCGAACGTCGGCGCAATCACTAGCCCGAGCACCAGCGGCGCGGGATCGAGCCCGAACTTGCGCAAACCATAGCCGATGATGCCCATGATCAGCATGATCCACACGTCGACGATCGAGTGGCTGACTTCGTAGACGCCGATGATGCAAAACATGATCACCAGCGGATAGAGGTAAGCGTACGGGATGCGCAGTATGTTCACGAAAATGCCCACGAGAGGCAAATTGAGCGCAAGCAACATCAGGTTGCCGACATACATCGAGGCGACGAAGCCCCAGAAAACATTCGGATGCTCGTTCACCAGCGTCGGGCCGGGTGGGACGCCGTGGATCATCAGCGCTGCGATCAGCACGGCGGTAATCGGGCCGGTCGGAAGGCCGAGCGCCAGCATCGGCACGAATGCCCCGGTCGAGGCCGCGTTATTGGCCGCTTCCGGTCCGGCAACGCCGGCGACCGCGCCCTTGCCGAATTCCTCCGGGTGCTTGGAGAGCCGCCGCTCGACGCCGTAGGACAGAAAGCTCGAAATAATGTGCGCGGAGCCGGGGGTGAGTCCGATCAGAAAGCCGAGAACGGTCCCGCGCGCGATCGGCATGGCCGATTCCCGCCATTCGCGGCGGCTGGGCAGCAGCTCGCGCAGCCGCGGCGCGATCACCTTGCGGACCACGCTTGCGGACGGCGTCGACAAAATCTCGCCCAGCCCGAACAGGCCGATCGCGACCGGGACGATGCCGATTCCATCCCCCAGCTCGGCGATGTCGAAGGAGTAGCGGAAGTGCCCGGTCATATTGTCGATGCCGATGGTGCCGAGCAGGAGCCCGAAGCACGCCATCAGCAGTGTGCGCGGCAGCGATGTCGAGGACATGTAGGCGAGAAAGATCAGGCCGAGCACAAGCAGCGCGGTATATTCCGGCGGCCCGAAGCGCAGCGCGAATGTGGCGAGCGGCGGCGCGATCAACGTCAGCATCAGCACGGCGGCGATGCACAGCGCCGCCCCCGCGCGGCCCTTCTGCGCCATGGCGTAGCCGTCAATGCAGGTCATCACGGAGGCGGCTTCGCCCGGAATGCGCATCAGGATCGAGGTGGTCGAGCCGCCATATTGCGAGCCGTAATAGATGCCGGCGAGCATCACCACCGCCTTGGTGGCGTCGAGCCCGAAGGTTGCCGGCAAGAGGATGCTGATGCCGGTGAGCGGGCCGATGCCGGGCAGCACGCCGACGATGGTGCCGACCAGGCAGCCGAGGAAGGCATACCACAAGACGTCGGGCTGCAGCGCGACGGAGAAGCCGAGCAGGAGACTTTCCACCGTCCCCATTGCTAGTATCCGAGAATGCCGCGCTCGAGCGGCGTCTTCAGCGCCACGTCGAACAACAGGTAGGTCAGCGCGACCGCGCTGATGCTGAAGCCGGCGGCGAGGAGGGGGTTGCGCCGCTCGGTGCCGAAGGTCAGCGCGAACAGCAGCAGCGCCATGGTCACGAGGAAGCCAAGCGTCTGATAGAGCGCGATGGCGGCGGCCGTGATCGCGACCACCCGCGCCGCGTGCGGCAGGTCGCCCCAAGCGAGGGTCGCGACCGGCGCGCTTTCGCGCGCGCGCAGAATCAGCAGCAACCCGAACAAAATGAGGAAGCCGGCGACGAGCTTGGGCATCATGCCCGCTCCGGGGAACGACAGCGTGCCGAACGGCAAATCGCCGCTGAGCGCGAAGACGAGCGCGCCGAAAGCGACAAAGGTGCCGCCGACGATGTGGTCGGTATGCAGAGTCACGCTCTCTTCGTCCCCTCCCGCCGGCCGCGCGCGCTCGCAGCGCACTTCAAGGCGTTCGATTGTCGTGCGGCGCAGTCGTGCGGCGTAATCGCGGCCGAGCTCACCCCTCGACCTTGCCGATCGAACGGATCGCCGCTTCGATGCGCTTGCTATCGGCCTCCCAGAATGCCGCGAATTCCGGCTGATCCATGTAAGCGAGTTCCTGGCCGAGATTGGCGAGCGCCGCCTTGAATTGCTCGCTGTGCGCCGCCTTGTTCACTGCCGTGCGCAGATAAGTGACGACCTCCGCCGGGGTTGCCTTGGGGGCGAACATGCCGACCCAGAGATAGTATTCGATGTCGTAACCGAGATCCTTCATGGTCGGCACCTCGGGCAGCGCCTTCGAGCGTTGCGAGCCGAACAAGGCCAACGGCCGTGCCTTGCCGGCCTTGATCTGGGAGAGGCACGCCGAGATCGACGAGACCAGCACTTGCGAATTGTTGCCGAGGAACGCGGTGAGCGCCGGCCCGCCGCCCTGGGTCGGCAAATGCCTCAGCTTCAAGTCGCCGGCGGCGGCGGTGAACAGCGCGGTCGGGATGTGCAGCGCGCCGTAGAGGCCCGAGGAGCTGAAGATGATTTCGTTCGGCCGTTTCTTCGCGTCATCGATCAGATCTTTGAGACTCTTATAGGGTTGCTGGTCGTTGACGATCAGGACGCACGGATCGGCGACCAGGCGCGCGATCGGCACGAAGTCGGCGCGGGTGAACTTTGGCGTGCGTCCGAAGAGCTTGTCGACTTCGGCAAAACCGGAGATCGAGGTGAGATGGAGAAGCAGCGTATAGCCGTCGGGCTTGGCATTGGCGACGAACTGCGCACCGACGGCCCCTGCGGCGCCGGATTTGGTCTCGATCACCACCGGCTTCTGCACCATCGGCTCCATCACCGCAGCCAACGGGCGGCCGACCACATCCGCCGCGCCGCCCGGCGGGAAGGGATTGACCAGCACGATCGCGTGGCTCGGATAGGTGGCCTCTTGCGCGAACGATGCTTTGAGGCTGGCCGCTGCGGCAGCGGAGCCGATGATGAAGCCGCGTCGATCCATGCTGTCCTCCCGAGGGTCGCCTCGCTTGGAAGAGGCGGCGGTTTCCTGCGGGCAGCGATGCTAGGAGCCGCGTCCGGGAGGGTCAACCTCGCGCGTCCGCGGCATAGGGCATCGCGCGCGCAGTCGTGCGTGCGATGCCGAGCCTTGCCGCCGGGCAGAACTGTCGATCAGCTTGCGTGCCCAGCACTCAGCAGGCCAAGAGCACATGCGAGCGAGGACACGACCATGCCGGCCTATTGGGTTGCGCGATCCAAGATCAACGATCCGGTCGAGTACAAAAAGTACACGGACCTCGTGCCGGGCATCATTGCCAAATTCGGCGGCAAGGTGCTCGCGCGCGGCGGCCGCCATCAGATGATGGAAGGGCCGGCCAAGTTCCAGCGGTTCGTCGTGATCGAATTTCCCAGCTTTGAGCAGGGCGTCGCCTGCTTCACCTCGCCGGAATATGACCGTGCCGCGGCTTTCCGCCGCAACGGCGCGGGCGAAGTGGAGACCGTCATTGTCGAAGGCGGCGATTCGACGCGCTAGCACTCCTCAACCGGCGGCCCACTAGTGCCTGTGCCGCGCTGTATCCCGAACTTCGAAAACCGGGCACTAGCGCGCCGCCGCCCATTGCCCATAAGATGCGGCAACAAACCTACGTAATGGGAGGATGACCATGCAGCATAATCCAATCTATCGGGCGGCGGCGGGTTGCGCTCGCGCCTGCGCGGCGCTGGCGGTTTGCGCCCTGGCGTTCGCGGGCGCGGCCTGGGCGCAGTCCGGCGAGCCGATCAAGATCGGGTTCAGCATGGCGCTGACCGGCGGGCTTGCGCCCAACGGCAAGTCGGCGTTGCTCGCGCAGAAGATTTGGGAAGAAGATATCAACGGGAAAGGCGGCCTGCTCGGTCGTCCGGTCAAGCTCATCTACTATGACGACAAGAGCTCGCCGGCCGAAGTGCCTTCGATCTATACGAAGCTGCTCGACATCGACAAAGTCGACCTGATTATCGGCCCGTACGCGACGGCGATGATCGCGCCGGCCATGCCGATCGTGATCCAAAGGAAGAAGACCTTCATCGGCCTGCTCGGCCTCGCCGTGAACAGCGAGTTCAATTACCCCAACTATTTCGTCATGATTCCGTCGGGTCCCGACGCGAAGCCGGCCTTCACCAAGGGCTTCTTCGATATCGCCCTGGCGCAGGATCCGAAGCCGCAGACGGTGGCGATCGTGGCGGCGGACCAGGAATTCTCCCGTAACGCGGCGGACGGAGCGCGCGAGAACGCGCAAAAGGCGAAGCTCAAAATCGTTTACGACAAGACCTACCCGCCATCGACCACGGATTTTGCGCCGATCGTGCGCGCGATCCAAGCGACCAATCCGGACATCCTCAACATCAACTCCTATCCACCCGACTCCGTCGGCATGGTGCGCGCAATCAACGAGATTGGCTTCAAGCCGAAGATGATCGGCGGCGGGATGGTGGGCCTGCAGGCGACCGCCATCAAGACGCAACTCGGCCCGCTGCTCAACGGCTTTACCAACTACGACTTCTGGCTGCCCGTGCCGAAGATGCAGTTCCCTGGAGTCGCCGACCTCATCTCGCGCTACCAGGCCCGTGCCGGAGCCGAAGGCGTCGATCCGCTCGGCTATTACATGGCGCCGTGGGGCTACGCCCAGCTGCAGGTGCTGCAACAGGCAGTCGAGGGAACCAAAGGTCTCGACGATGCCAAGCTCGGCGACTACATCCGCGCCAATACGTTCAAGACCGTGGTCGGCGACGTGAAGTTCGGCGCCAAGGGCGAATGGGCGGAGTCGCGCGTGCTGCAGGTGCAGTTCCAGCACGTCAAGGGCAACGACGTCGGACAGTTCAAGGACATCTCGACCCAGGTGGTGGTGTCCCCTGCGCAGTACGAGTCGGGCAAAGTGATCTACCCGTACGAGAACGCGAAGTAACGCCAGGCGCTACTCCTCGCCTACGGAGGTGCGCCTGCTCGACGGCGCACCTCGACACCAATCGAGCCGCAGGCGAACTCGATGCGGGCGCGCACTTGACACGTGCGCGCGGCTAGAGCCCGAGATAGAACTTGCGGATCAGCTCGTTGTTGTTGAGTTCGTCGGCGGAGCGGCCCTCGAAGGCGATCTGGCCGTGGACGATTACGTAGCCACGGTCGGCGATGCGCAACGCCTGCGGAAAGTTCTGCTCCGCCATCAGTACGGTGAGCTTGTACTGATCCTTGAGCTCCTTGATCTTGTCGATGGTGCGGCTGACCAGCACCGGCGCTAGGCCGACCGAGGGCTCATCGATCAACAGAATGCGCGGCGACAGCATCAGCGCGCGCGCGAGTGCAAGCATCTGCTGCTCGCCACCGCTCATCGAGCCGGCAAGCTGGGCGCGCCGCTCGGCGAGCCGGGGGAAGCATTCGAAGCAGAAGTCCAGGTTTGCTCGCAGCGCGGTACGGGCTTTGCGGCGGAACGCGCCGAGCAAAAGGTTTTCCTCGACCGACAGCCGGGGAAAGAGGCGGCGGCCTTCCGGCACCAGCGCGATCCCGAGGTCGACGATCTGCTCGGTGCTGCGACCGATGAGATCGTGCCTTTCGCCGTCGATCTCGACCACGATGCGGCCGGCGCGCGGGCGCACGATGCCCATGACGCATTTCATCAGCGTCGACTTGCCATTGCCGTTGGTGCCGAGCAGCACCACCGTCTCGCCGGTGTTGACGTTGAGCGACACGTTCTCCAGCACGCGCACGGCGCCATACGCGGCGTCGATCTTTTCGATGGTCAGGCTATTGGCCAAGGTAAGCCCTTTCCACCTCGGGATCACGAATCACCGCATCGGGCAGGCCGTCGGCGATTTTCTTGCCGGAGACCAGCACGATCAGCCGCTGTGAGAACTTCATCACCGCGCGCATGATGTGCTCGATCAGTATGATGGTGATTCCGCGTTCGTTGAGCCGGATGAGCAGGCTGACGATGTCGTCGACCTCGGATTGCGAGAGTCCGGCCATCGACTCGTCGGCGATGAGGAGTTTCGGCTCGGCGGCCATGGCGCGGGCGAGCTCGAGCTTGCGCATCTCCACTTGGGTGAGATCGCGCGGTAGGTGGGTCCGTTTGTCCGCCAGCGCGACGAGCTGTAGCAGCTCGGCGCAGCGGGCGTCGAGCTCGGTCGGCGAAAGCGCGCGTCCCGGCCGCGCGTTGACGGTATAAAGAAGCGGCACCCGCAGATTGTCGGCGACCGTCAAGGTCGTGAACGGACGCGGAAGCTGAAAGCTGCGCGCCATCCCGCGGCGCGTGCGCTCGTGCGTGAGCAGGCCGTCGACCGTTTCGCCGTCGAAGCGCACGCTGCCGGTCTCGTTGACCAGCGTGCCGCAAATGCAATTGACCAAGGTCGACTTGCCGGAGCCGTTGGGACCGATCAGGCCGACGCGCTCACCCGCGGCGACGCTGAGGTCGATGCCGTCGAGCGCGACGAAGCCGCCGAAGCGTTTGCTCAGACCGGTAACCTCGAGCAGCGCGCCAGCCATTACTTCGTCCTTCGTATCCAGCCTTGCACCAGCCCGACGATGCCGTTCGGAGCGATGATCACGAAAGCGACCAGCAGCAGGCCGACGATGAGCAGGTTGACCGCCGAAGAAATGGTCACCGTCGCGATCTGCTGCAACGATCCGAGCAGGATCGCGCCGATGAGCGGTCCGACCCAGCTGGTCGTGCCGCCGATCATCGGCATGGCGATGGAATTGACTGCGTATTCGAGCCCGAACGCGGACGAAGGCTGGAGATAGCCGATGTAATAAGGAAAGGGGGCTCCGGCCATGCCCATGAGCGCGCCGGAGAGCGTCGTGGCGATGAGCTTGAGGCGCAGCGTGGGTACGCCCGATGCTTCCGCCGCAAGCTCGTCGTCACGGATGGTGGCGAAACCGTAGCCGAGCCGCGAGCGCTCGATCCCGCGCGCGACGGTGAGTGCGATGACGACCAGCGCGAGCATCACCAGAAAGAGGTACTGGATATAGGGGCCGATCAGCGCAATCTCGTTGGGACGGATGATGTAGGCGCCGCGCGAGCCGCCGACATAATCCCAGTTGACGATGAGGGTTTGCAGCACGACGGCCAGGGCGAGCGTCGCGATGGCGAAGAAGGCGCCGCGCAGCCGCAGCGTCAGATAGCCCATGCCGAGTCCGACGATGCCCGAAACAGCGCCGCCGACTACGATCAGCAGCGGGATCGGCAACGGATAGAGCTTGTGCAGGAACACCGTTGCATAGGCGCCGAGCGCGAAGAAGGCGGCCGAGCCGAAATTGACGTATCCGGTGTAGCCGCCGAGAATGTTCCAGGCGGTCGACAGCACCACGAATTGCAGGACGGTGTAGCCGGCGAAGAACACGTAGTCGTTGTTCACCCAGCGCGTGGCGAAGAATACCACGATCGCGACCGCGATCAACAGCAGCAGGAAGACCCGCGTTCGCACGATGGACAATCCTATCGTCCGAGAAGACCCGCCGGTCGAAATGCGAGGGTGAGCAGGAGTACGCCGAATGCCACCGCCGGCGCCCAGGACGGGCCGTAGAACGTGGCGGTGAAGCTCTCGAGAATGCCGAGCAGCATGGCGCCGATCACCGTGCCGGGAAGGCTGCCGAGTCCGCCGAGCACGCAGATCGCGAACACGCGGCCGATATATTCGCGTCCGACCGAAGGCTCGACCGGTTGGATGATGATCAGCAGCGCACCCGCCACCGACGCGGTGGCGATGGAAATGCCGAACGCGATGCGCTTGATGCGCACCGGCGAGGCGCCCATGAGCCGCAACGCAAGCTGGTCTTGCGCCACGGCCTTGATCGCGCGGCCGATGAATGTGTACGACAGGTAGAGCTCGAGCGCGGCGAACAGCGTGAGCGCAGCGATACACGGCACCAGCATGCGCAGCGGGAAATCCATCACGCCGAGACGCCAGCTCGGTCCGATATAGGGCGCTTCGACGTAGCGGTAGTCGACGCCGAACACGAGGATGAGCATCACCTCGGTGACGAACAGCAAGCCGAAGAAGAACGACAAGCCGCGCAGAGATTCCTGCCCGCGCCGCTCGAAGGACTCGTAATAGACTTGATAGACACCGGCGCCGAGCAGATAGAACACCGGCAGCATGAGGATGCTGACCGCGATCGGATCGATCCCCAGCCGAGTGTTGACGATATAGGCGATGTACGAGCCGAGGATGATGAAGGCGGGATGGGCGATGTTGACGATATCGAGGATGCCGAACGAGATCGAGACGCCGAGTGTCACAGCGGTATAGAATCCGCCGAGCAGGATGCCGGCGATCACCGCGTTGATCAGCAGATCGAAGCTGAGCTCCACCTGTTTCCCCCTCCCCACGGCGTGCTCGCCACGTGCTCATAGCACCGGGCGATTGACGGCCGTTATCGAGACTGTCGCGGCCGGGTTCGTCCCGGCCATCACGTCTTATTGCGGAAAGCAAGACGCGGATGCCCGGCAGCGCCGACAAGTTTACGCAGTCTGCGCAAGCTTGACTGCGTGCCGGGCATGACAAATCGCCAATTGGCGCGCCGTTATCGTCACCTTGCTGGCCAGCCCACCTTCCTTGCGTGCCAGTGTGCAGGAAGGTTTTGGGGTTGGCTAGTCCGTTTCACGGAGCCGGTGCACTTACGGCTGAGCCCGAGCGGGCAGCCGTGCCGCCCGCACGTAAGGAGAGACGGCGCTCGCAGGCCGCGGCTTACGCGGCGGCCTGTCGCCGCACGCTTTCCGGTAGCGGCAGCGCCTTGTTGGCGCTTTGCAGGAATTCGATGGTCATGAAGACCATCTCCTTGTCGCCGAGATTCTCGAGGTCATGGACCTTGAACTGGCCGGGGCCATAGGTCTCGTGCCGGGTCTCGCCGGGCGCGTAGGTATATTCGACCGTGGTGCCGTCGTGCACGTGCTGGCGCCCGCGGCCGCCGGTCACGGCGGTCCAGAAATAGTCGAGCACGTGCCGGTGGAAGCCGATGCGCTCGCCGGGCTTGAGGCGAATGGTCCACACGCGGACGCGATCGCTCTCCGATACCAGCGCGTTGCCGACACAGGGATTGGGGTTGTTCTTTTCCCGCTCGAATTCTGCAGCGATCTCCGGCGACCACGGCGATTTCACCGCGTTCTCCGCCTGCTTGTCCAGCATCGTCAGGGCCATGGCATTCCTCCAGGTTTGGCCCGATATATGAGCGGAATGCGCAAGGCCAAGCGGCGTGCGCTCGTCGTCGGCGGCTCGATGAGCGGCCTCCTGGCCGCGCTGCTGCTGCGGCGCGCCGGCTGGGAGGTCGACGTCTTCGAGCGGGTCGAGCGCGAACTCGCGGGGCGTGGCGCCGGCATCGTCGCCCAGCCCGACCTGATCGAGACGGTGCGCCGGGTCGACATCGATCCAACCGATCTCGGGGTCGAGATCACGACCCGCAAAATCCTCGATGCGTCCGGTCGCGTGGCCGCGGAATTCGAATGTCCCCAAGTTCTGACCGCCTGGGAGCGTGTCTACCGGCTGCTGCGCGATGCGTTTCCGCGCCAGCACTACCACCGCGGCCGCGGCATCAGCGGCTTCGTGCAGACGGAAGGGTCGGTGCTCGCGCAGTTTGCCGATGGCGGGGCGGCGGAAGGCGAGCTGCTGGTGGGCGCGGATGGACTTCGTTCCACCATCCGCCAGCAATGCCTGCCGCAGCTCGCCCCGAGCTACGTCGGCTACGTCGCCTGGCGCGCGCTCATCCCCGAAGCGGCGTTTCCAGCGCCGATCCACCGCGAGCTGTTCAATTTCATGACCTTCTGCCTGCCGCCGGGCGAGCAGTGTCTTGGCTATCCGGTCGCGGGACCCGACAATAACCTGCGTCCCGGACATCGCCGCTACAACGTGGTGTGGTACCGGCCGGCGGACGAGCGCGCCGAACTCACGCGCCTGCTGACCGATGACGCCGGCAACACCCACACGATATCGATCCCGCCGCCGCTGATCCGCCGCGAGGCGATCGGGCAAATGCGCGCGGCCGCGGAACGGCTGCTCGCACCGCAATTCCGCGAAGTGGTGCGCATGATCGACGAGCCGATCCTGCAGCCGATCTACGATCTCGAGACGCCGCGCATGGCGTTCGGGCGCGTCGCCATCATCGGCGACGCGGCGTTCGTCGCGCGGCCCCACGTCGCGGCCGGCGTCGCCAAGGCGGCGGACGATGCAGCAACATTGGCGGCGGCGCTCGACCTCGACGAGATCGTGCCGGCGCTGCGACGATTCGAAGCGCAACGCTTGCCGGTCGGCAGACGCATCATCGAGCGCGCGCGGCACCTCGGCGCCTATCTGCAGGCCACGCAGACCGCCGCCGAGCGGGAGCGCTCGCAGCGCCACAGCATCCCCGAAGCCGTGCTGGCGGAGACCGCAGTGCTCGATTTCTTGCGCGAGTGAGGGCAGCGTGCGGCCCGCTCAGGTCCGCTTTGCGCGCGGCTTCGCGTTCCCCCGCTTGACGCCCGCCATCGTCTCCAGCACCGCGCAGACCGCCGCGGTGTCCTGCTCGGCGTGCCCGCTGCGCATCGCCTTCTCATAGATCGGCACGGTGGCGTCGAACATCGGCGTCGGACAACGCAGCGCGCGCGCGAACTCGCCGATCACCGCCATGTCCTTTTGCCACACCGATATTTTCATGCTGGGATCGTCATAGCGATCTCGCACCATCATCGGCGCGCGCAGCTCGAACACCCGCGAGTTCGCCGCGCCCGACGTGACCATGTCGAACACCGTGCGTGCGTCGAGGCCGGCCTTGAGCCCCAACACCATCGCCTCGGCGCTCGCGACGTTGTTGATGGCGACCAGGAGATTGGCGACATATTTCATGCGGCTGCCGTTGCCGAAGGCGCCGAGGTCGTGCGCCGCGCGCGCGAATGCGGCAAACAGCGGGCGCAGGCGCCGGATCGCCTGACGCTCGCCGCTGGCATAGACCACCAGGTCCTTGACCTTGGCCTGCGCGCCGGTGCCGCTCACCGGGCAATCCAGCATGACGTGGCCGGCCCTGCGCAGCGTGCGCTCCGCCTCGAGCTTGTCGTCGATCGCAAACGTGCTCATCTCCACGATGATCCGTCGGTCGACCCCGGCGCCGACGATCGCCTTTACCGTCGCATCGAGTGCGGCCGGCTTGGGCAGGCTGGTGATGATGGTCCTGATTTCGGCAGCGAGCGTCTTTGCATCTCGGGCAATCTCGACGCCGGCGCGCGCCATGGCGCGGCGGCGGGCGGCATCGATGTCATAGCCCACGACGCGCCAGCCGGCCGCGACGAGGTTGCGCGCGAACGCGCCTCCCATGATGCCGAGCCCGACGATGCCGACGCTTCCCTTCGCCATTGCCAGTCTCCATTGGCCGATTGATCCGATGGCGGACGCTACACGGCGATTTCACCTGCCTTCAAGCGCGATCTGCGCATCGGACGCAGCAGGGCTATCTCGCGCGTGCCTAATCCCTTATCGTCCCGCGGACTGCGGGACGACGTGGCAGTGCGGGGCAAGCGCATAGGAGGCAAGTCCGATGCAAATCGGCATCGCCGGGATCGGCAAAATGGGCGCGGCTATCGCGCAGCGACTCATGGAAGTCGGACACACGGTCACCGTGTGGAACCGCTCCGCCGATAAACTCAAGCCGCTCGTGGCTGCCGGCGCCGCGGTGGCCGCCACGTCCGCCGAGCTCGCGTCCAAAAGCGAGATCGTCATCACCATCCTCACCGATGCCGCCGCGATCGACGCGGTCTACGGCGGCGCATCGGGGCTGCTCGAGGCCGACGTGCGCGGCAAGCTGTTCATCGAGATGAGCACGGTGCGGCCGCAGACCCAGCTCGCGCTGGCCGCGAAAGTGCGCGCCAAGGGCGCCGCCCTCGTCGAATGTCCGGTCGGCGGATCGACCGCTCCGGCACGGCAGGGCAAGTTGATCGGATTGATGGGCGCTGAGCCCGCCGACGCCGCACGCGCGCGGCCGATCCTCGAACAGCTTTGCCGCCGCCTCGAGCATTGCGGACCGATCGGCTCCGGCTCGGTGATGAAGCTCACCATCAACATGCCGCTGATGATCTATTGGCAGGCGCTCGGCGAGGCGCTCGCGCTCTGCGGTCCGCTCGGGCTCGACCCGGGGCGGATCATGGACCTGCTCGCGGATACCTCGGGCGGCCCGAACGTCCTCAAGGTGCGCGGCGCCGTCGTGGCACAGATGCTCAAGGGCGGTGACGCCGGACCGGTGACCTTCGATGTCGACAGCGCAGTAAAAGATTTGCGCACCATGGTGGCGGAGGGCAAGGCGCGCGGGGTAGAGCTGCCGCTCACCGCGACGACACTCGGCTGCTACGAGGAGACGAAGCGAAACGTCTCGGGCGCGGCGGAGATATCCACAGTGTCGGTTTATTGGGCGAACCGCGCCAAGCAGCCATCAGAGACCGTCTAAGCCAACGCACTCTCTCTCAACGACCGTTTGGAGCGCCGAGATGTCTGTTGTTACTCTTGCTCAAGCCTCGACCATTGTGGACGCCGCTCTCAAAAAAGGGCGCGAGACGAATTGCGCGCCGCTCACCGTCGCCGTGCTCGACGCCGGCGGTCACTTGGTGGCGTTCAAGCGCGAGGACAAGTCGGGCCTCCTGCGTTTCGACATCGCGTTCGGCAAAGCCTGGGGCGCGCTGGGCATGGGCTTTGGCTCGCGCACGCTCGCAGGCCGCGCGGCCAAGACCCCACAGTTCTTCACCATGCTGGCGGCTGCCAGCGGTGGCCGCATGGTGACCAATCCCGGCGGCGTGCTGATCAAAAGCGCAGCCGGCGACATCGTCGGCGCCGTCGGCATTTCCGGCGATACGTCGGACCGCGACGAGGCCTGCGCGATTGCCGGCATCGAGGCGGCGGGGCTGAAAGCCGATCCCGGGCAGGACGCGAATTGACGCCTGCGAGGCGCATTCCGGCCCAGGCGCAAGTGGGGCAAGCTCAGCTGCCTGTGCACGCGAACGCGGAATAACGAGTTCGATCAGGCTCGCCGCCGAGTCGCAGCCTTTGGCGCTCTGCGGCCATTCGCCGCGACCGGCGTCAGCGCGCGCTCCCAGCGCGCGTGGATGTTGGCCACTTGCGCTTCGAAGCAGTCGAGGAAGCGGCGCGCCGGCAGGCTCAAGGTGCGGCGCGCCGGCTGGATGACGACGAACTCGGCGCGCACGGTCGGATTGATGATTGGATTGACGACGAGGTCGCCCTTGCCGATGTCATTGATGCAGATGAGGCTCGGCAGCACGGTCACCCAGTCGGAGTGCGCGACGAATTCGAGCGTGCCGATCATGGCGTCCATTTCCAGCATGGCGGCGAGCGCCACGCCGTGGGTGTGGAAATAGGTTTCGAGGTTACGGCGGCGAACGTTCTGCGGCCCGGGCACGACGATTTTCAGCGGCGCGCAATCGGCGAGCCGCACTGGGACGAGCGGCGTGAGGCCGCGTTGGCGGCCTGACAGCAGCATTTCACGGTCGCGCACCAGCAGCCGCGATTTCAATCCCGTGCGCCCCTCGAATGCCGGCACGACCGCGAAATCGAGCTCGTCGGCGAGGACCATGTCGGTGAGCAGCGCGCTGTAGCCCTCCAACAGGTGTAGCCGGACATCCGGATGGCGCGGCACGAAATCCTGCAACGTGGGCGCCAGCACCGCGCGCGTGAAAGTGGGCATCAACCCAATGCGCAAATCGCCGCCGAGCAGCCCGGCGAGGCTGCGGGCTTCCTCGTTGGCGTGTTCCAGGCGGCCGACGGCTTCGATGCAGCTCTTGTAGTAACGCAGCCCCGCCGGCGTCGGCACGATGCCGCGCGCGGATCGCTCGAACAGCTTGACGCCGAGCGCGCGCTCGACCGCGGCGACGTGCTGCGAGATGCCGGATTGGGTGGCGTTCTCACGCTCCGCCGCGCGCGTGAACGAGCCCTCCTCGCAGACGGCAATGACGGCGCGAACTTGCCGCAGAGCAATGTCGGCCATGCCGCAATCTATCATGAAAATTGATGACCAAATCCAGAATATATTATTTTGGCAGCAGACAGTGCAGGTCTACGATTCAATTCTCGCGCAACAAGAACAGCGCCGACGCCTGGGAGGACCTATGGGAACGGCAAATTTCGGCATCGCCGGATTGGATTGGCAACAACGCATCAACTGGGAGCGGTTGAAGAAGTACCGCACCGAGCGGGCGCGTGAGCGCATGAAGAAGCACGGCCTGGGCGCCATGCTGTGCATGTACGACGAAAATGTGCGCTATCTCACCGGCACGCTCACGCCGGGCTGGAATCGGCTCAAGCCGGGCCTGCGCTATGCGCTGCTGTGCGGCGACGGCGCTCCGGTGCTGTTCGAGCAGGGCGATCTCGGTTTCCAGATCGAACGCCACTCGCCGTGGATTCCGAAAGAGAACGTCCGCTACTCCTACGCTTGGATCAAGGGTGCCGCCGGGCCTGCCTCGCAGCAACAGGTGAAGAAGTTCACCGACGCAATCCTTTACGAGATGAAGCGCCACGGCGTCGCCGGGCAAAAGCTCGGCGTCGATTTCATCGACATCAACATGATCAACATCTTCAAGGACAAGAAGATCAATTGGGTCGACGGCATGACGCCGATGATGGAAGCGCGCGCCGTCAAGAACCAAGACGAGCAGGAGTGCATGCGCATCGTCGGCGCGATCGGCGACGCCACGCACTGGGAATGCATGAAGTTCCTGCGGCCGGGGATCACCGAAGACCAGGTGACGGCGCATCTGATGAAGTATCTCTACAACATTCCCGGCATGGAAGACGTCGAGGACGTGATCGTCTCCTCCGGCCCCAATACCTGGCCGAACTGGCGCAATTTCTCCGACCGCATCATTCAGCCCGGGGACATCGTGTTCATGGATTTGGCCGCGCTCACCTGGAACGGCTACAAGTCCTGCTACTACCGCACCTATTGCGTCGGCAAGGAGCCGACGCGCGAGCAGAAGGATACCTACGCCACCGCGCTCGAATGGCTCTACGATTCGATCCACGCGGTCAAAGCCGGGACCACCACGCGGGAAATCGCCAAGAAGTGGCCGTCCGCGAAGCAAGCGTGGGGCTACAAGGAAGAGGATCAGGCGGCGGCGAACCTGTGGGGCCACGGGCTCGGGCTGGCGCAATACGACCCGCCGGTGATCTCGCGCATCTGGTCGCTCGACCATCCGGTCGAAATCAAGGCGGGAATGACGTTCGCGCTCGAGACCCAGCACGGCAAGCGCTTTCGCTACGGCGTACGCATCGAGGAGATGCTGATCGTGCACGAGAAGGAGATCGAGATCATCTCCAACTTCCCGGTCAAACAGATCACGGTCGTCGACCCGATCCCCGGCTACGCCGATCACGTGAAATGACACGGCATGACGGAGTTCATCGTTGAGCTCACGGCCGCGACCGCGGCGGATGCCGACCGGATCGGCCCGAAGGCGGCGAACCTGGCGGCTCTCGCCAGCGCCGGCTTGCCGACCCCGGGCGGCTTTTGCCTGAGCGCGCAGGCCTATCACGCGCAGATCGCGGCGCTCGGATTGGCGCCGCTGATCCGCCGGTTCGCCGATGCCGACATCGCCGGTCAGCGGCGCCTGTCCGTTGAGATCCGGCTTGCCCTTTACGAGCAGCCGATCGCGCCGACGATCCTTTCGCCGCTCCTTGCGGCATGGCACGCGCAGCGACAAGCGAGCGCCGGGCCTAGCGCGGTGCGTTCGTCGGCCCTCATCGAGGATCGCAAAGGGAGCAATTTCGCCGGCCAGTTCGAGAGCTTTCTCGGCATCGACGAGGAGGCCGCGCTGCTCACCGCCGTGCGCGCCTGCTGGGCCGCGCTGTGGACCACGACGGCGCGCCGGAGCATGGAGAATCACGCGTGCTCGCCCGCGGATACGGCCATGGCGGTGCTCATTCAGCCGCTCGTCGACGCGCGCGCCTCGGGCGGCGGCCTGAGCGAAACGGCCGCGGGCGGCATGCTCATCAGCGCGACCTGGGGACTGGGTTCGACCATTGCCCAGGGCGAGGTGGTTCCCGACCGCATCGTGCTGTCGCGCCAAGGCTTCGTGCGCAAGATCGAGGCCGGCCGCAAGGACCATCGCGAGAGTTGCCGGCACGGTGCCGCCACGGTCTCCCAGGCGGTGCCGAGCGAGCTTGTCGACGCGCCGTGCCTTGATGCGGCGCAGGCGGTGACGCTCGGCCGCATGCTGCGCAAGGCGGAAAGCGTGATCGGCGGCGCGGTCGAGATCGAATGGGCGCTCGACGATGCGGGATTCAAGCTGCTGCAGGCGCGACCGCTCGCGGTCGAGCCGATCACCATACCCGACGAGATCTGGCGCAAGCATCCCGGCCTCAGCGGACATCCGGCAGGCGTCGGCTGGGGCGCCGGCCGCGCGGTCGTCGTGAACTGCGAATGCGAGCTGGCGCGGGTTGCGCCCGGCGACGTGCTGGTCACGCGCATCGCCAGCCCGGCGCTGAGCCACGTCCTGCCGCGTGTCGCCGGCGTGGTGGCCGAGCTCGGCGGTTCCACGTCGCATCTTGCTTCGCTCGCGCGCGAGCGCGGCATCCCGATGGTGCTCGGCGTCCTTGACGCCACGGGCCGCATTCCGGACGGCGCGCAGGTCGCGGTGGATGGCGTTGCCGGCGTGGTGCGGTGGATGGCCTGATGCGTCCGCGCATCTTCGTGACCCAGCCGGTTTCCCGCAGCGCCATCGAGCGCTTGCGCCGGGTCGCGAGCGTCAGGGTCAATCCCGACTCGAGCCGCATCATTCCCAAGAAGGCGCTGCTCGCGGCCGTGCGCGCTAGCGACATCGTGTTTTCCCTTCTGCACGACCGGATCGACCGCGAGGTGCTGGCGGCCAATCCGAAGCTGGCTGCCGTCGCCTCGCAATCGATCACGCCGGACAACATCGATGTTGCGGAGGCAACCAGGCGCAAGATTCCGGTGACGGTCGTCCCGCCGATCGTGGCGGAGGCGACTGCGGACCTCACGTTCGGGCTGATGCTGACGGTGGCGCGGCGGATGGTCGAGGGCGATCGGCTTGTTCACCGCGGCCGTTTCCCCGGTGCGCAGTCGAGCCACCTCCTCGGCACGGCGCTTTACGGCAAGACCATCGGGCTCGTCGGCGGCGGCGGACGCATCGGCACCGGCGTCGCCCGTCGCGCTCGCGGCTTTGATATGCGGGTTCTCTATTGGTCGCCGCGCCGCAAGCCCGACGGCCTCGAGCAGGATTTCGGGATGACCTATGTTCCGCTCGATCAGCTGCTCCGAGATGCCGATTTCGTGTCGCTGCATTCGCCGCTCACC
Organism: Alphaproteobacteria bacterium; assembly: GCA_005883135.1. GTDB lineage: Bacteria > Pseudomonadota > Alphaproteobacteria > Rhizobiales > Xanthobacteraceae > VAZQ01. The sequence goes on along the minus strand of VAZM01000276.1, from coordinate 6,044 downwards.
CCCGCGACCCGGCATCAGATCGGTGCGCGTGAGCTCGCGCTGATGAAGCCGACCGCCTTCTTGATCAACACCGCGCGGGGGGCGATCGTCGACGAGAAGGCGCTGGCGCGGGCGCTGAGGAAGCGCCAGATCGCCGGCGCCGGCCTCGACGTGTTCGAGCACGAGCCGCAGGTGACGCCGGCGCTCTTGAAAATGGCCAACGTGGTCGCCACTCCACATCTCGGCAGCGCAGTCGTGGAGGTGCGCGAGCAGATGGCGAATATCGTCGTCGACAATATCCTCGCGCTTCTCGGCGGCAAGACACCGCCGAATTGCATCAATCCGGAAGTCTTGCGAAGGTGACAGCGCCCCCGCCCGGGAGCCGCCCATGCCCCGTCCCTTGATCGCGGTTACCGATAGCCCGTTTCCCTCGCTCGATCCGGCGAAGGCGGCGCTGGCACGCATCGATCCCGAGCTGCGGGTCGCAAACAGCGCATCGGCCGAGGACATTTTGGCGGTGGGGCGCGATGCCGACGCCATCCTCGTCACCTATGCCAAGCTCCCCGGCGACCTCTTGCGGCAGCTCAGACGGTGCAAGGCGATCGGCCGTTTCGGCCTCGGCGTCGACAATATCGACATTGCCGCCGCGGCCGAGCTCGGCATCACCGTCACGTATGTGCCCGACTACTGCATGCAGGAGGTTTCCGATCACGCCATGGCGCTGCTGCTCGCGCTGGCGCGGAAGGTTCCGCTGTCCAACGCGCTGGTCCAGGCGGGGCGCTGGGACATGCCGGCCGTGGTTCCGATCCATCGGCTCGCCGGCCGCGTGCTCGGCCTCGTCGGTTTCGGCAACATTCCGCGCGCGCTGGCGCCCAAGGCCAAGGCCTTCGGGCTGCGCGTGGTCGCCCATGATCCGAACGTGTCGCAGCATGCGCTTGCCGCCGTCGGGGTCGAGAGCATGAGCTTTGATCGCTTGCTCGAAATCTCAGACTTCGTCTCGATCCACGCTCCGCTGCTGCCGGTGACGCGCGGCTTGTTCAACGCCGAGGTCTTCGGCAAGATGAAACAGGGCTCCTATCTCATCAACACCGCGCGTGGGCCGTTGGTGGACGAAGATGCGCTGCTCGCGGCGCTCGATTCCGGCCGCCTTGCCGGCGCCGCGCTCGATGTGGTCGCGGTCGAGCCGCTGCCCAAGGAGTCGAGACTGATCGGCCGCGACAACGTCGTCCTGACCCCGCACACGGGGTTCTATTCAGTCGAAGCGCTCAACGAGCTGCAGACCAAGTGTGCCGCCGATGTCGCCCGCGTGCTCAGCGGCGAGACGCCGGTCTATCCGGTCAAGACCCGGTGAGTTCGCATCAGGCGCAAGCGTTGTGTCCCGCCCGGCCGCTTATTCCGCCGTCCAGCCGCCGTCGAGGACCAGGGCTGCGCCGGTCATAAGCGAGGAAGCGTCGGAGGCGAGAAACATGATCGCCCCGGTCAGCTCGTCCAGCTGGCCCAGTCGGCCGAGCTTGATCTTGGAAAGCACTTCCGCGCGGAACGCCTTGTCTTCGAAGAACGGCCGCGTCATCGGCGTCTCCAGGAAGGTCGGCCCCAGGCTGTTGACGCGGATGTTATGCGGGGCAAGCTCGATCGCCATCGCTTTGGTGAAGCCCTCCATGGCGTGCTTGGTGGCGCAATAGACGGTGCGGCGCGCGGCGCCGACATGGCCCATTTGCGAGGAGATGTTGATGATCGAGCCGGCACGCCCGGCTTCGATCAGACGGCGCGCAACCGCCTGCGCCATGAAGAACGAGGCGCGCACGTTCAGGGCAAAAATGGCGTCGAAATCCTCGATCTTCACGTCGACGAAAGGAGCGGGACGATTGATGCCGGCATTGTTGACGAGCACGTCGAACGGCTCCGCCGCCGCGATCGCCCGGCGCACGGCGTCGAGATCGGTCACGTCGAGCTGAAGCACGCCGGCCTTGTCACCGCGCGCGCGAATGGCTTGCGCCGCGTCCTCGATCTCTCGTTGCGTGCGCGCCGCGAGCGTCACGTGCGCGCCGGCTTGCGCCAGCGCGGATGCCGCCGCCAGCCCGATGCCGCGCCCGCCGCCGGTGACGAGCGCGCGCTTGCCGTCGAGACGGAAGGAGGGGGTTTTGGCCAGATCGATCATCGTGCGGCTGTGTCCTGCGCCGAGATGCCGGCACGCCAAAGCCTAGTCGGCGGGACCCGCGCAGAGAAGCAAGTTGCCATCCGGGTCCTTGACGATGAAGGTCTTCGCACCCCAGGGCTCTTTCTTCAGAATTTGAGAGAAGGTGACGCCTGCCGCTTGAAATTCCAGGAACAGCTGCTCGATCTCTTCGTGCGTATCGACGCCCATGTCGGCTGACAGCAAGCTCTCCCGATCCCTGAGAGCGGGATCCATAACCGGATAATCGACGCATTTGAGATTGAGCAGGGCCTTGTCTCTCTTCACCTGGGCATAGAAAGGCGGTTCGCCATAGGTGAACACAATTGAGAAGCCGAGCTTCTGGGTGAAGAAATCGCACGACGCTTTGATATCGGCGACGAATAGCTGCGCGGCGATCGCAGAGATGACCGGCTTCGGCCTCGAGTCTTGACCTGGCATGGCCGCTCACTCCGCCGCCTGGGCGAAGGCCACGTTGCGCCCGCCGTAGCGGCGCACGCGCACATTGGCCTGCTCGGCATGGGCGTAGAAGCCTTCGAGGATGCACAGCCGCGAGCAATATTCGCCGACCAGCGCGGATGCTTCGTCGGTGAGCACTTTTTGGTAGGTGCAGGTCTTGAGGAATTTCCCCACCCACAAGCCGCCGGTGTAGCGCGCCGCCTTCTTGGTCGGCAGCGTGTGGTTTGTCCCGATCACCTTGTCGCCATAGGCGACGTTGGTGCGGGGGCCGAGAAACAGCGAGCCGTAGTTCTTCATGCTGTCGAGGAAGTAATCCGGATTTCGCGTCATCACCTGCACGTGCTCGGAGGCGACGCGGTCGGCCTCGCGCACCATTTCCTCCTCGCTCTCGCAGACGATGACCTCGCCGAAATCCGCCCACGCTTTGCCGGCGGCGTCCGCCGTGGGAAGGATGGCGAGCAGCCGCTCGATCTCGTGCATGGTTTCGCGCGCAAGCTTCTCCGAATTGGTGATGAGGATGGCCGGCGAGGTCGGGCCGTGCTCGGCCTGGCCGAGCAGATCGGTGGCGCAAATCTCGCCGTCCACGCTGTCGTCGGCGATGATCAGGGTTTCGGTCGGACCGGCGAGCAGATCGATGCCGACGCGGCCGAAAAGTTGGCGCTTGGCTTCCGCCACATAGGCATTGCCGGGTCCGACGATCATGTCCACGGCGCCGATCGTCTCGGTGCCGAGCGCCATGGCGGCGACCGCTTGCACGCCGCCGAGCACGTAGATCTCGTCGGCACCGCCGAAATGCATGGCGGCGACGATCGCCGGGTGCGGCCCGCCCTTGAACGGGGGCGCGCAGGCGATGATGCGGTTCACCCCGGCAACGCGCGCCGTCACGATCGACATGTGCGCCGAGGCGACCATCGGATAGCGTCCGCCCGGCACATAGCAGCCGATCGAATTCACCGGGATGTGCCGGTGCCCGAGCACGACGCCGGGCAGCGTCTCGATCTCGAGATCGCGCATGGTCTCTTTCTGCTTCTGCGCGAAGTTGCGCACCTGCGCCTGCGCGAATTTGATGTCGTCGAGGTCGCGTTTGCCGACCCGGGAGATCGCGCGCTCGATCTCGCCAGCGTCAAGCTTGAACGAGGGCGGCGACCAGCCGTCGAAGCGTTGCGACAGCTCGCGCACCGCGGTGTCGCGCCGCGCCTCGACCTCCGCGAGGATGCTTTCCACCGTCTCCCGCACCTTGGCGTCGGCGGCTTTGATCGCGCTCGCGTCCATTCCGCGCTTGAGGTAGCGGGCCATGGGAGCCTCCGTGTCAGGTTTCGTCGCGGCCGGCCTGGTCCCGGCCGCCGTATCGTGGAGCGTCATTATATCCGCGGACGCGAGCCATCCGAACTCGCTTGCCGTTCGGTTTGGACCGCGGCCTATGGCGTCATTTGATTGCCTGCGGATTGATCGGCGAGCCGGTGCCGCCGGTGATGATCAGCGGCGGTCCGCAGAAGAAGAACTCGTAGACACCGTCGGCGGCGCAATGTTCCGCCAGTTCCTTGAGATAGAAGATTTCGCCCATGCACAGCCCCATGGCGGGAATGACGACCCAATGCCAGGGCTGGTTCGCTTCCGTGGTCTCGTTCGGCCGCACTTCGACGCCCCAGGTATCGGAGCAGATGGCCGCGATTTGTTTGTCCTGGCACCAGTAGCAGTTCTCGAATTTGACGCCGGGCGCGTCGCCGCCGGCGTAGCCGCCCCATTTCTTTTCCTTGAGGCAGCGCTCGAGCTGTCCGGTGCGGATGATGACGAAGTCGGCGCGGCCGATCTCGACCTTTTGCTTCTTGGCGCACCGGTCGAGTTCGTCATTGGAAATGCCTTCGCCGTCGTTGAGCCAGTCCACGCCGCGGAAGCGGGCGATGTCGAGCAGCACACCACGTCCCACCATCTTGCTCTTGGAATGCTCGATGCCTAGCACGTTCAGCCCTTTGGCATCGATGAGCTTGGCATCATAGCCGTTGTAAGCGCGCTCCTCGTAGAAGATGTGCCCGAGCGCATCCCAGTGGGTCGCGCCCTGCACGCACAAATTCAGCGTGTCGTCGGCGTAGCGGATTTTGTTCCAGTCCTGCCGGCCGGCCACGGCGTCGGTGCCGGTCGCCAGCATCTGGTGGATCGGATTGAAGCGCCCTCCGAACAGGCCGGTCTGCGGGCCGTTGCTGTCGAGCGGAATGCCGAGCGCAAACACCTTGCCGGTGCGGATCAGACGGGCGGCCTTGGTGATATCCTCGGGCGTGACGTGGTTGAGCGTGCCGATCTGATCGTCCTTCCCCCAGCGGCCCCAGTTCTTGAGCTTCTCCGTGGCCTCTGCGATCGCCTGCCGGCCCACTTTGATGTCCATCGACTGCTCCCTGCTCCTTATCGCACTCGGACGCCGCTGCCACGCCACAGCTCGGTCCGACCAACCGATCGGGATTGTGACCTCTCGGGCGAACTTCGTCCATTTGCAAATGGCCGCTCTCGCTCGAGCGCGAGTGGCCGCCGCCATCAACGACGCAACCGCCGCTAGACCATTGGCACCATCGACAGCCGCGGATCGGCTCCGGGAACGTAGGTTTCCGGCAAGCCGAGTTCCCGGCGCACGATGTTGGCGCCGCGCACCAGGGCGACCATCTTGTAGTAGGCGTGCATGCGGCTCATCGACTGCCGCCCGAAGCCGCAGTCGCTCGACAAGATCAGTCGCTCCGGCTCGACGTAGCGGAGCGCGACGCGGATCAGTTCGGCGACCTCCTCCGGGCGCTCGACCTGCAGCGTGCGGTGACTGATAACGCCGAGCGCAACCTTCTTGTTCTTGGAGATCATCCTGCCGATGGCCTCGAAATCCATGCCGCGGTTGAATGCACCCTCGAAGGTGATGACGTCCACGTCGAGTTGGTCGAGATACGGCAGCGCATCCCTGTAGGGCTGGTCGCGGCTCGCCACGCGCTGGGCGGCGGGGCTGCCCCAGCAGGTGTGGCACCACACCTCGCATCTGCCGCGCAAGCCTGCGACCTCGGCGTTGAACGCCTCGACCCATTGCGCCGGCGCGATGGTCGCGTTCGGGTCGGCAATGACTTGATGGATCGCCGGCTCCTCGATTTGCACGATCGGCGCGCCGGCGTCGGCCAGCGCGTGGTACTCGCGGTTGAGCGCGGCAGAGAGGTCGAACAGGAGCTTCAGCCGGTCGCGGTAGTGCTCGTCCGTCAGCATCAGCGCGAGGATCTGGGCCGAGATCGAACCGATCTTCACCGGCCGGTCGGTCATGGCCGCAATCGCCTTGTAAGCGCGATCGAGCTCGAGCGCGGTCGCGCCGATCCGGCCTTCGACCGGCGGCGTCATGCGCGTCTCGATCACCTCCCACATCAGGTCGCCGGGGCCCTTGTCGGCCATGAAGTGCGCGGGCGGCACCTCGACG
>VAZM01000275.1:19206-20083 GCA_005883135.1 Alphaproteobacteria bacterium | reverse complement strand
CCGTCCAGATCGAGCCCATATTGGCGACCTCGACGGGCAGGGCTTCCTCGCGCAGGCGCTGGTTCAGAAGCCGTGCGCGGGCATTCCAAGTTTGCTCGGCGTCGCGATAAAGCTCGCGGGCGGGCTGCGTCTCGAGATAGCGCAGGAACTCATTCATCGCCGCCATGACGTAAGGGTGGGAGTTGAACGTGCCGCGGGCGAAGCAGATGTCGGCCGGGCGGTCGTCACGGAAGCGCTTCATCAAATCCTTGCGTCCGCAGACGGCGCTGACCGGGAGCCCGCCGCCGAGCGTCTTGCCGTAGGTGACGAGATCGGCGCGCACGCCGAAATATTCCTGCGCGCCGCCCTGGGCGAGGCGGAACCCGACGAAGACTTCGTCGAAGATCAGGACGATGTTCTGCTCGGTGCAAACGGCGCGCAAGCGTTTGAGCCAATCGACATAGGCCGCTTTGTCGAAGTGTGCGCCGCGCGCGCCGTCGAGGAGCGAGGAGTCGCTCGGCGCCTGCGCGTTAGCATGCAGCGCCTGCAGCGGATTGACGAGCACGCAGGCGATGTCGCGCCGCGTACGCAGGACGCGCAGCGAATCCTCCGACGTCTCTTTCAGCGTGTAGGTCTCGCGCGCCGGCAACGGGTTGCCGATCCCCGGCTGCACGTCGCCCCACCAGCCATGATAGGCGCCGCAGAAGCGCACCAGGTGAGAACGGCGGGTGTGATAACGCGCGAGCCGCACGGCCTGCATCACCGCCTCCGTTCCCGACATGTGGAACGAGACTTCGTCGAGGCCGGAAATCTCTTTCAGGCGGGTCACGTTCTCGGCGATGACCGGATGATAGGGGCCGAGTACCGGGCCGAGCTCGCCCACCCGCTCCACCGCGCG
>VAZM01000275.1:0-19196 GCA_005883135.1 Alphaproteobacteria bacterium | reverse complement strand
TCATAGCCGAGGACGTTGACCCCGTAGGAGCCGGTCAGATCGTAGAACTGATTGCCGTCGAGGTCGGTGAGCATGACGCTGGCGGACGATTGTACGAACGCTGGGCATTGCAGGTGCCGGCGCACCATGCGGCTGTACTGGAACGGAACCCGATAACGCTCGGTGAACTGCAGATCGGAGATCGAGTCGGTCACCTCGGCGGTGCGTTTGATCGTTTCGGCAAAGCGCGCCTTGTAGAGTTCCGCCAATCGCGTGAAGCCCGCGCGGCGGCGCGCCGCAATCGCGTCCGGCGGATCGTCGGAGCAAAAGAACCGGCGCTCGTCGTAATCGTAGAAGGGCACGAGCAGGGCGAGCCGCCGCGCCAGGTTTACATGGCCGCTCAGCGTTCCATGCTTGGCTTTGGACAGCTCCAGCCGCCGGCGCAGCGTCACCAGCGACGTCGCCACCGCGGCGGCGCCGAGCCCGTAGAATGCCAGCGTCGTGCTGCCCCATTCCATCGAATCGTGCCTTACCCGAGGGACGTTACGGCACGCTGCTGCAGCAGGAGGATCTCAACTTCCTGCTCACCAACCGCATCCCCCGTCGGCTGCTCACGCGCTTCATGGGGCGGTTCAGCCAGATCGAGCAGCCCTGGGTCCGCGACCTCTCGATCGGGCTGTGGCGATTCTTCTCCGACCTCGACCTGAGCGAGGCGAAGAAGTCGCACTTTCGCAGCATGCACGATTGCTTCATCCGCGAGCTCAAGGACGGTGCACGCCCGATCGAGCCCAACCCCGCCATTCTCGTCAGTCCGTGCGATGCGATCGTCGGCGCGTGCGGCGCCATCGCCGGCACCACGGTTTATCAGATCAAGGGGTTTCCCTACACGTTGGCGGACCTGTTCTGCGAGCACGACCTGGCCGATACGCATCGCAACGGCCGCTACGCGACCCTGCGGCTGACCTCGAGCATGTACCACCGCTTTCACGCCCCGTACGATTGCCGCGTCGATCGGGTCACTTACATCTCCGGCGACACCTGGAACGTCAATCCGATCGCGCTGCGGCGCGTGGAAAAGCTGTTCTGCAAGAACGAGCGGGCGCTCGTGCGGATGAAGCTTGCCGCCGGCGGCCACACGATCATGCTGGTCCCGGTGGCAGCGGTGCTGGTCGCCAGCATACGGCTGAAGTTTCTCGATGCCCTGCTAGGCCTCCAGCATCGTGGACCCAATATCATCGCCTGCGACGCCTCGTTGCGGAAAGGCGAGGAGATGGGCTGGTTCCAGCATGGGTCGACCATCCTGGTCTTCGCCCCCGAAGGCTTCTCGCTGCACGAGGATGTGCGCGAGGGCGCGACGATTCGCGTTGGCCAGCCGCTGATGCGTCTGCCGTGAAGGCAATCGGTGCTCGGGCTTGCCGCTATGCCTGCGGATGCCGCTACACCGCCCTTGGCAACGCCACCGCTGGAACGTCCTGCGCGTGTGCGCCCGGCTCGAGCTCGGCCCATCTGACGAGCTCGAACCCGCCGTCGAAATTCTCGATGACCGCGGTGCAGCTTTCGACCCAGTCGCCGCAGTTGATGTAGCGTAGCCCGAGATCGTCGCGGATCACGGCGTGATGGATGTGTCCGCAAATCACCCCATCGATGGAACCGCGCCGTCGCGCTTCCGCCGCCAGCGTCCTCTCGTATTCGGCGATGAAGGCCATCGCATTCTTGACCTTCATCTTCGCCCATTTCGACAGCGACCAGTAGGTCAGGCCCACGGCGCGTCTCACTCGATTGAAATAGGTGTTGAACCAAATCGCGATGTCGTAGGCATTGCTGCCCAAGAGCGCCAGCCAGCGCGCGTGACGAATGATCACGTCGAAGAGATCGCCGTGGATGACGAGATAGCGTTTGCCGTCGGCGGCGACGTGGATTGCATCCTCGAGCACCTCGATACCACCGAAATGGGTGCCGTAGTAGTCGCGCAGGAACTCGTCATGGTTGCCGGGAATGTAGAACAGGCGCACGCCCTTGCGCGCTTGGCGCAGCAGCTTCTGCACTACGTCATTGTGAAGTTGCGGCCAATACCAGGCGGATTTCAGCTGCCAGCCGTCGACGATGTCACCCACGAGATAGATGGTGTCGGCTTCGTAATGGCGCAGCAGGTCGAGCAGCTTGTCGGCCTGGCAGCCGCGCGTTCCAAGGTGGACGTCCGACAGAAATAATGTTCGCACCCGCTGCGGGGCGCTCGACGCCCGGTCAAGCATTCGCCGTCCTGCGCATCGATTCGCTTATCGGCGATTTCTGTTGCAGCCAAATGACAGGGCAGGATCGTGGTGATGAGGTCAGGTCTGGAGATTTGCCCTTCTTCTGCCAACCGTTCGCTAGTGAACGAGTTTATACGCCTCATAGAAAGCAGCGCCGAACAATGCCGCCGCCGGCAGCGTCACGATCCAGGCTAGGACGACGTCGCTGGCCACGTTCCAGCGCACGGCGGCGGTCTTGCGAGCGGCACCGACCCCGACGATCGCTCCGGTGATCGTGTGCGTCGTCGAGACAGGGACGCCGAAATACGTTGCCAAAAACAGCGTCATTGCGCCGCCAGCCTCGGCACAGAAGCCCTGCACGGGGTGCAGCCGGGTGATCCGCGAACCCATCGTGCGCACGATCCGCCAGCCGCCTACCAAGGTCCCCAGTGCCATCGCCGCTTGGCAGGTCAGGACGACCCAGAATGGAATGTAAAACTCCGGGCCGAGGAGCCCTTGCGAGTAGAGCAGCACCGCGATGATGCCCATCGTCTTCTGCGCGTCATTGCCTCCGTGCCCCAGTGAGTAGAGCGACGCCGAGATGAATTGGAGCGAACGGAAGGTGGTGTCCACCGCCGCCGGGCTTGTGCGGACAAAGGCCCAGGAGACCGCGAGCACGAGCACCAGCGCGAGAACAAACCCGAGCAAAGGCGAGAACACGATGGCGGCGGCGGTTATGCCGAGACCGCTCCACACGATCGAGCCCAGTCCCGCCTTTGTGACTGCGGCGCCGGCGAGCCCGCCTATCAGGGCATGCGAACTGCTCGAGGGTATCCCCAACCACCAGGTGATCAAATTCCAGCAGATGGCGCCCATCAGCGCGCCGAATATCACTGCCGCATCGACCACCTCGGCGGCAACGATTCCGGTTCCGACCGTCTGCGCGACATGCAAGCCGAAGAACAAGAACGCGATGAAATTGAAGAACGCCGCCCATGCGACCGCGTATTGCGGCCGCAGCACGCGCGTGGACACTACTGTGGCGATCGAATTGGCGGCGTCATGCACGCCATTCAAGATGTCGAAGATCACCGCCACTAAGATCAGCGCGACCAGAGCTGAAAAGCTGAGCGTGGCATCCATCGCGGCGGCAAAATTCGAGCTCTAGACGTTCTCGATCACAATGGCGCTGATCTCGTTGGCAACGTCTTCAAATCGATCCACGACCATTTCGAGATGACCGTATACTTCCGTACCGACAACAAAGGCGATGGCCTCGTTCTTCTTGTCCAGGAAAAGCTGTTTGCGGCCTTCATCGTGAAGCTGATCCGCTTGCTCTTCGAGACGTATCATTTCCTCGGTCAGGCTATTGAGGCGGGCCGATTCTCGGTTCAGCGAGCTCAGAAGCGGAACTGCATCCACCATCAGTCTGGCAGCCTGAACGATGATGTCCCCCATCGACTGCATGTGCCCCTCGAAACTGCGCAGCTCGAACAAAGTAATGACCTTGGCCGTCTGGTTCATTTGGTCGATCGCATCGTCCATCGACGTGATCAGGTCCTTGATGTCGCCGCGATCGAGCGGGGTTATGAAGCTTTTTCGCAGGCCGGTCATCACCTCGCGCGTGATCTCGTCTGCCTCGTTCTCGCGCCGGGTGATCTCGCGGCACAAGCGAACCACGTCATCGCCGCCCTTCAGCAGTTCACTGAGCGCTTGAGCGGCGGCAAGCGTGACCTGGGCATGGCGCGTGAAAAGATCGAAGAATCGCTCTTCTTTCGGCATCAAGGCCCGGAACCACCCCAGCATGAGCGCCTCGCTCGAATCGTTGCCGCAGCATCGGCACGATATTGCACTGACCCTCGGCCGTTGCCGATATGCGGCGTCCGCTACCGCGCGGCGCCCTCCCGTTCCAGCGCCTGGCGATCCCACTTCGCCAGCTCCGCCGCGCCTGCGTAGGTTTCCTGCAGAAATCCGAGCAGGAGCTTATCGGGGTCGCTTGCCTGACGCACCGCGTCATAGGGGAGAATGAATTGCCCGAGCCCCTCGTCGTAGAAGGCGTCCGTCGTGGCGAGCCGGGTGTTACCGTAGCCGGCCGGCTCCGGATAAGCGTAGACATAGAACGCCGCGCGGCCGTAGCCGCCGTTGCCGGGCCAAAACCCGCAGCTCGAAACTTCATGCGAATAGGCCTCGGCCATCACCCAGCTGGCGACGTTGGGGGTAGCGCCTTTCGGCGGCGGCGCGGTGCGGCCGGAAAAGCGCGTCACCGCCAGGTCGAAACTGCCCCAGAAGAAATGTACCGGACTCGTTTTGCCGATGAAGCGCGCGCGAAACTCATGCATCACGCGATTGGCCTGCACCAAACCCAGCCAGAATTTTTGCGCGGAGAGGCGGTCATATTGCGCATGGACGCGGTCCCGTTCGAACGGGGTCGCGTTCTCGATCTCACTCGGCATGGTCCAGATGTTCACCTCGATGCCGAGACGGCGAAGGCGCTGCATGAATTCGGCATAGAAGTCGGCCACCGCCATCGGCTCGAGCGCGAAGTCTTCGACCTGGCCGTCGCTCGTTTCGATGACCAGCTTGTGCGTGGCGAAGTCGAAGATGACGTCGACCGTTCGTCCGCGATAGGGCATTGCCGGCGCAACAAGCCCGCGCGCAGTCACGAAAAACGTGGAGTTCCACCAATGGTTGACGAGCGGCGTAAGCGCGATGCGCACCTTGCCGACGATCTGCGTCCACAGATGCAACGTATCACAGGTCTCGCTCCATGCCGCGAGCGGTAGATCCGGCCATATTGCGCCTTCACTCATTCGCAACGCTCGCGCGCGCCTGAAGGAGTCCGCCGCCTCTCTCCAGGCCGAATGCGGAACTAAGCCAACGTCCGCGACATTGGCGAAATCAGGACCAAAACGGCTTCGCCTTGGTAAAGGCACGGTAGGCGCGCTGCGCGTCCTTGAGCACGTAGGCGATGCGCGCTTCCTCGCGGCCGGAAAGGCGACCGGCGGCGAAGGCCTTCTTGGCGCGCACCGGCCGCTGCTTGCCACGGGCGTCCTGGGTATGAAGGATGCGTTCGGTCAGCCCCGCATGCACCGCGATGTCGTTCAAGTCGCCGAGAGCATCCTGCAGTTTCTCCAATGCGGCCACGAACGCCTCTCGCCGCCGCCCCGTTTTCTTGCCGGGGAACGCGCCGGCGAAGAATTCCGAGGCGTAGCGGAGCTTCTTGGCTTGCAGGCGCATCTTGTGCCGCCGCTCGGGATCGAGTTCGCCGAGCCGCGCGCCTGCTTTGAGAATCTTCTTCCAGCGTCGTCCTAGCTCGTCGGCGGCCGCGCCCACGATTGCCTGTTCGCGCAGCAAGCGCGTGAGGTCGTCGGGGTTGCGCGTCCAGTCGCCCGCTTCGATCCAGTAGGCAGTATCGAGAACGAGGCCGCGAAAGCGCGGGGATTCGACCGCCGCGCACGCGCGCGCATACGCCTCCTCGCGTCTTTGCTGGAGGTCCTTGGTGAGAACCGCCACTCCCGCCCCATTCCGTCTCCCCTGCGCCAGCGGCTTCACCACGCGGCTGATGAACACATCAAGCTCGCGCGCCGGGCCCAGTTCCTGCGTGATCCACTTGAATTGCTCCTTCATCTGCTCGGTCTGCGGATCATGCAGCATGTCGGCGAACAACGAGATCGCTGCCCGCATGCGGCGCAGAGCGACCCGCATCTGATGCACTCCCTCCGCGTCGCCGCGCAGCGTGACTGCTTGATTGGCGACGAGGTGATGCAAGCATGCCCGGGCAATGGCTTGAAAGGCGATTTGCCGGCTGAAGTCCGGCGCGAGCGCGATCGGGGCCGCCTTGACCGCCTCAAGAACCTCGCCGGCGATGAGGGCGTAGCCGCGCTCGGCCTTGCTCTTGACCGCGAGCGAAAGCGGGATTTCCTCGGCGAGGGTGCGCGCCAGTTTGAACAGCTCGGCAGATTCACCCCGCTTGAGCTCCAGTTCCACCTCGCAAAGCGGCGAAGAGTGACGGCCTGCCTCGACCTTTCCCTTTTCGACCGTGAGCTCGATCACGCTGTCTCCACGTCGGATCGGATAGACCCTGCGGCTCACGCGCGTCTCGAAAATCGGCTTCAGGCCGCGCCGCACCGCCTTGCTGAACACGGGTTTGAGGGCGCCATCCTTTGTGACTTCGAGTTCGGGCTGGCTGCCGCCGATTTGGTGCTCCCACTCCTTGCGGGCAAACAGCACGGCGCTTTCGCCGGTTTCCTGCTTAATGGTCTGAACATGGCGGCGGCCGATGCGCCGCACCCGCAGTGATAAGCCTTTATCGCGCAGCTTCAACTTATCGGTATCGAAATAGACCGAGACCAGGGTCGCCGGCTTCGGCGGCTTCTTGCGCGCCGCTTGCAGCAACGAGCTGCGAGCCAGCCGATGCAGGCTATCGGCGGGCACTTCGAGCTTGAGCTCGACCTCGCGGGGGGCGGACATGGAGAAATACGCTGAAACAGGATTGAATTTGCATCATTACCTATTCGTGCGCCAATATCTAGGGGTCCCGATTGCGCTGGCTGCGGCGCTGACGCGCCGTGCGGGCGCGGTAATTTGCAACCGCGAGCCCGTCCAAGCGCTCGCTCGAACATGCGGTTTTACCTATTCGAATTGCCGGGCGCGCCCGCGCGCTGTCTGTTTCTCCGGACCGCGGGTTGCCGCACTCAAGACGCGGCTCGAGAACGACCCTGCAGTGTCGGAACGCGCGATAGTCGTGTGGGCCCGATCGATGCGTCCTGCGGCACCCATTTGTGCATTTGCCCGCAGGCGGGGCAATGCACCGGAATGGGCACGCGCGGAAGGCTTTTGAGCAGAACCCATTCGGTCTTAAGACCGGTTGTAATGAGTGTACCCGTCCGCGGGCATTGAACGAATATATCAGCCAACGACGAACTCCCTCTGGCGACGCGATAAACCTATGCGGCTCAGTCGCCGCGCTCCCGCAATTGCGCACGCGACCGGATGGTTCGGCGCGAACGCGGGCGTGGCGACCTCGCATGCCGTGCGAAATCTGCTGACCGATTCGATTTTAGCGCGCGCGAAGAGTCCAGTAAATTTTAAGCCAGTGGATAACCCGTGCAAACTTCAACCGTCGCTGCACAGCATCGGCCAATCGTAGTATTGCGATTGATCCCTGCGGTGCATGGAGAGGCAGTTCGTTGCCGCCGTCATCGCGCGGACATCGAATCATAATAAGAGAGCTCGTCGCGTCGTGTGGCGCAGCTTGCATCGACCCAACGCAATGGCGCATACCACCAAAGTCTTCGACTCCGACCTACAGGAACTCGCGCGCGCAATCGCCGAGATGGGCGGGTTGGCGGAGAGACAAATTGCCGAGGCGATCGAAGCGCTGACGAGACGCGATGCCGGTCGCGCAAAGCGGATAATTGCCGCCGATGCCACGATCGATGCCATGCAGCACAACATCGAGGAAAGGGCGGTCGAGACGATTGCGCGGCGTCAGCCGGTCGCCGACGATCTTCGGCAGGTCATTGGCATCTTGCGCATTGCCAACGAGATCGAACGCATCGGCGACCTTGCGAAGAACATCGCCAAGCGGATCATCGCGATCAATGGTGGCGAGAGGCCGCGGATGTTGATGAGCGGCGTCAAGCACATGGCCACGCTCATGCTGGGGCAGTTGCGGGATGTGCTCGACAGCTTCGCGTGCCGCGATGTCGCCAAGGCGATCGACGTTTGGACGCGGGACCAAGACATCGATCGGTTGTGCACAAATCTGTGTCACGAACTTCTCGTCGACATGACGGAAAACTCCGTCGCCACGTCCTTCGGCGCTCACCTGATGTTTTGCACCAAAAATCTCGAGCGCATGGGCGATCATGCCACAAATATCGCCGAGGCCGTGCACTACATGGTCAAGGGCGAGACGCTCCTGAAGGAGCGGCCCAAAGCGGACTTCACCAGCACGCTCACCGTCGCCATGGGTCGGACCTGACGAGTTGGAGCCGAGCCCGGCCGGCGAAGAACTTCGCGCATCCTTTTCACGCCCGCCACGCCCCGCGAGCGCGGCGTTCGCTGTTACAGCCTGCGGGCATTTTGATCGCGCCAGATGCCCGAACGCAGCGCATTCGGGGCTCGGTTTAAAAAAATGCGGCGCGCGTGAGGCTTGTGTGAAGCGCCACACATCCGGGAGATCGGTCAAGGAGCGATACTCGTTCTTGAACCGATGGAGCCCCGCATGACGCACGGTTTGTTCTGGCGCACCCTGTCAACGGAAGATCGCCGTATGGTGCGAAATTGGACGTGGCGCGTGCTGATTCTCTACGGCGCCGTTGCGCTAGCCGTGTTTGGTCTCGCGAGCCTGACCCGGCACGGAGCGGATGGATCGAAAGATCCAGCTGCAACGGAAATGACGGCGAAGGCCGACAGAAATCACGTCCGGCGATAGCTTTCGCAAACGGCGCATTGTCACTTCAATTTCAAGGCCGATCCACGCAAATCAAAGAATTGGGCCAGCGGGCGCCCTAAATACGGCGATAGAAGCCGCACGCGCGTTGATCGCGCGTGCCGGCCCGGTCAAATCCCCGCAGAACGGTCGCTTGCCGTTCTTAGTCGTCGTCGTGTTCCGCGTGCTGTTCCGCATGATGCTTAGCGGCCTCTTGGCCATGATGGGCCGCATGCAGTCCATGCGCATGCGCCACGTGGGCGTGATGGCCGGCCTTCTCGTGATCACCGCTTTCGTAATGTTTGGCCGCTTCACGGTGATGATGCGCAGCGGTCTCGTGATGGTCGGCTGCGGTCTCGTGGTGGCTGCCACCTTTGTGCGTCTTCGCACTCATGTTGCTCTCCCTTCGCTGCGGTCATCGTCGACGCTCAGACTGCGACCGAAATCTGACAGGCGTATGAATGCATGTTGATGGCCGCGCTTGAGCAGCTACGTCGGAACTTCGAAGACGATATCGGTGGCGTGCATCCTAATTTTGCGGCGCGGTATCGTCCGCGAACGAGTGCCGTTTTGGATGGGAACTTGTGAGAGTAATTCTTTTGTTAACAATTATGGGATAGGCGCAGATCGGATGACGGTCGCATGACAGCGCGCCACGCGACCCCGCGAGCGCCGCGATAAAAAACGGCCATCCGGCGTGACCAGCGCGTTCACGAACATTGTCAAACTGCCGCAATGGACGGTGTGTACGGCAGAGGCAAGCACGCGAGAATCGCCCCATGTTTCAGATCGTCCGTTTGGAACTCGACGACAACGGCGAAGTTGCCGCCCGGCGCCCGCTGCAGCCGTTGTTCGAGCTGCGGGAAGATGCGATGGCGATAGCGGAATTCGATGCGTCGCGGCTTTGGGGCGACTACGGCTGCGATGAAGCGCGAGATTGCTGGTGGGCGACCGACGCGCGTGGCCGCAAATACGGCTTTATCGTCGAATCGGTCGCAGCGACCGACGCCGCCGCCTGATTTCGCCTAGGCCACACGGTCGAGCCGGTGCCCTCATCGGTTGCTGAGGCTTTGTTCGAGGCAACGCGTCATGCGAGCGCGCCGCTGGCATAGAGCGTGTCGACGAGCTTGCGGCCTTCGCTCTGCGGGTCACCGACATTGTTGATGATCACATCGGGGCGCAACTTGCCGTCCGGGAGCTCGAGGCGGCGCATCCGATCCGAAACCCGGCCGTCGCTTGCTCGCTCGCGCGCGGCAAGCCGACTGCGAAGCACGTCCTGCGGCGCCGTCACCAGGACGGTCACCACATTGGCGTAACGCCCGCGCACCGCGCCGACGACGGTGCGCGAGACGTTGCAGACCACCGTCCGGCCAGCCTCGATATCGGAATCGACGGCGAGGGGAATTCCGTACATGTGGCCGTGCGCGCTCCAGCGGATCGCAAAGGCGCCGTTGGCCGCCGCCTGCTCGAAGGCGGACGGCGGCATGAATTCATTGCCTTCGAAAACGGAGGGCGGCCGCGTGACCACGGGGGCGGGAAAAACGACGCTCGCGTCGCCGCGGCACGCCGCGCGGGCGTACGCGATCAACGTATCCTTGCCGGCGCCGCTCGGTCCGACCACCAGCACCAGCCGCCCGGGACCGATCAATTTCGATCGGGTCCTCAAGGAGCGCAAAGCTGCCATGATCCTGCTCATGCCACCCGTCGGCCGCCGCGCCACATCGTCGGCGCCCGCGGCATCGGCCAGATGCTCTACGAAAGCATCCGCAGTTTCCAGTACGCCAAGACGGCGGCGCAGGTCATCATCGTCGTGGTCACTGGTGATCGGTAGCCGACCGCTCGGCTTTTATTGTCGCCGCCCGCGCGAAGCTTTATGACTCGCCGCGTGACGGCGACTCACGATAGCGGACGTCTCCGGGCCAGCCGCTGGCTGCCCGGCCTCAAGCGCACCCGCCTCGTGCTGGCCGCGGCGGCGGTCGCATTCGCCGCGCTGTGGGCGCTCGGCGCGATCGCCCCGGCGACGGCGGTGGCGGGCTTCGCGCTGGTCGCGGCGGCGATCCTGATCGCGACCGCCAAGTCGCAGCCGGCGCCGGCCCCGCTGCCGAAAGACGAGCCGAGCGCGCCGCGCGTCGGCGATCCGCTGATCGAAGCGATGCTCGCCGCGCTGCCTGACCCCGTAGTGGCGCTCGACCATCGCGGCGACGTCGTCGCGCTCAACGCGCGCGCGGCGGCGATTGCGCCGGCGCTGCGTCCCGGCGAGTCGGTGTCGCTCGGGCTGCGCGTCCCCGAGGTGCTGGACGCCATCCGCCAGGCGCGCGCGAGCGGGGGCGCCCAGCGCGCCGAGTTCTTTCAACGCGTGCCGCTCGACCGGTGGTACGAAGCAATCGCGACGCCGATCCAAGGGGCGAGCTTCAAGCCCGGCCTCGTGCTGCTCGCGTTCCACGATCTCACGCCGCTGCGCCGCGTCGAGGAGATGCGCGCCGACTTCGTCGCCAACGCCAGCCACGAGCTGCGCACGCCGCTTGCCGCACTGTCGGGATTCATCGACACCCTGCGTGGCTCGGCGCGCGAGGATCCCGTGGCGCGCGAGCGCTTTCTCGAGATCATGCAGGCGCAGGCCGACCGCATGGCGCGCCTCATCGACGATCTGCTCTCGCTCTCGCGCATCGAGCTCAACGCGCATCTGCGGCCGGACAGCGAGGTCGACCTCGGCGCCATCGTCCGCCAGGTCGCCGATACCTTGCAGACCCTGGCGCGCGACCGCGGCGTCGAGGTCAAGACCATGGGCATCGCCAATCCCTTGGTCGTGCTCGGCGATCGCGACGAGTTGATCCGGGTGTTCGAGAACCTGGTCGAGAACGCGCTGAAATATGCCGCCTCAGGCAAGCGGGTGGAGATCGCGTTGTCCTTGGGCGAGGGGGTCGACGGCAACGAGGAGGCGCGGGTGGCGGTGCGCGATCATGGCCCCGGGATTGCGCCCGAGCACCTGCCGCGGTTGACCGAGCGCTTCTATCGGGTTGATGTGTCGGAGAGCCGCGCGCAGGGCGGCACCGGGTTGGGCTTGGCACTGGTCAAGCACATCCTCAATCGCCACGGCGGACGGCTGACCATCGAGAGCGTGCCGGGGCAGGGGGCGACATTCACCGCGCATCTGCCGATGGTCGAGGCCGCGGCGCGAGGAGGGGTGTGAATATGCATGACCGGCGGAAGAAGGCGTTGACGAGCCTCTGTACGATGCTTGCCGGCGCGGCCGTTGCGGCGGCGATGGCGCCGGCGCTCGCCGCCGACATCTCCGGCGCCGGTTCGACCTTCGCCTATCCGATCTACTCGGCCTGGGGCGCGGCCTATCAGAAAGAGACCGGCGTCGGCTTGAACTATCAGCCGGTCGGCTCGAGCGACGGCATCAGCAAGCTGCAGAACAAGGAGGTGACCTTCGCGGCCTCCGACATGCCGTTGAACCTCGTCGACCTCGACATGGACTCCTTCGTGCAGTTCCCCACGCTCACCGCCGGCGTTGTGCCGGTGGTCAATATCGACGGCATCAAGCCGGGCGAGCTCGTGCTCGACGGCACGACCTTGGCCAGTATCTTGCTCGGTGAGATCAAGGTGTGGAACGATCCCGCGATCCGCAAGCTCAATCCGAACGCGAAGCTGCCGTCGCGGCCCATCGCGGTGGTGTATCGCCGCGACGGTTCCGGCACCACCTTCGTCTTCACCGATTACCTCAACAAGGTGAGCGCGAAGTGGAAAACGACGGTGGGCTCGACCACCGCGGTCGAGTGGCCGGTCGGCATCGGAGTCAAAGGCAACGAAGGCGTGGCGGCGAGCGTCGGCGGCCTCAAGGGCGCGATCGGCTACGTCGAATACGCTTACGCGAAGCAGAACAAGCTGACCTATGTCAGGCTGATGAACAAGGCCGGCAAGGCGGTTGCACCGAGTATCGAGTCCTTCAGCGCCGCCGCGGCCCACGCGAATTGGGAGGGAGCGCCGGGTTTCGGCGTCATTCTCACCAACGAAGCCGGCTCCGCGAGCTGGCCGATTGCCGGTGCGACCTTCATTCTCATGCACAAGCAGCCGAGCGATCCCGCCGCCGCCGCGGAGGCGCTGAAATTTTTCCACTGGGCCTACGCCAAGGGCGGCAACATGGCGAAGGAGCTCGACTACGTGCCGATGCCGGCCAACGTCATCGCCGCGGTCGAGCGGCTGTGGGCCGGGCAGATCCAGAAGGCACAGGGCGGCCCGCTGTTCGTCCCGCCGAAGTGATTTGGAATCGTTCTGCATCCACGTCTTCGCGGGCATCAAATAAAGACGTGGATGGCACTCATCGTGCGGGGCGGTTGCACCCGCTCGTCCTCATCCTTCGAGACGCGCGCACGCGCGTTCTAGTCTGCCGCACCCCTTCGCTATCGCGCTCCTCAGGATGAGGACGAGAACCGCGGCCATGACGTTTGCCCGCCGCGTGGGCTAGCCAAACTTCGCAGCAGCCACAACAACGTACGCTGTCATGTAACTGTTATGGAGCAGTCGTAGAGCCATAGGACGGGCGTGGCGGAGATGCGACAAACCGGAACGCGAAGGGCGGATCGGCCGGCAAGTCAAATGTCGCGCACGCATTCGGCTCGCCTTTTCGTCTCGAGCGCACGGGAGGAAGCTCTTGCAGCTCTTTCGCAGGGTCGCCGCGATCGGTCTGCTCACCGCCGTCGCCGGCGTTGCCGCCACCTCCGCCGTCGGCGCGGAGATTTCCGGCGCCGGCGCCACCTTTCCCTATCCGATCTACGCCAAATGGGCCGAGGCCTACAAGAAAGCGACCGGCGTTGCGGTCAACTATCAGCCGGTCGGTTCGGGCGAGGGGATCAGGCAGATCCAGAATAAGGAGGTGACCTTCGGCGCCTCCGACATGCCGCTCAAGCCAGCCGATCTCGAGGCCTACGGTCTCGTGCAGTTTCCGACCGTCATCGGCGGCGTGGTGCCGGTGGTGAACGTCGAGGGCATCAAGCCGGGCGAGCTCACCATCGACGGGCCGACCTTGGCCAAGATCTTCCTCGGCGAGATCAAGTCGTGGAACGACGCCGCGCTGCGCAGGCTCAATCCGACGCTCAAGTTGCCGGCGCAGGGAATTGCCGTGGTTCACCGCTCCGACGGTTCCGGCACGACCGTCGTCTTCACCGATTATCTGTCGAAGATGAGCGCGGACTGGCGCTCCAAGGTCGGATCGATCACGTCCGTGGATTGGCCGGTGGGCGTCGGCGCGCGCGGCAACGAAGGCGTCGCCGCCACCGTCGGGCGCCTGCGAGGCTCGATCGGCTATGTCGAATACGCCTACGCCAAGCACAACAAGCTTTCCAGCACCAAGCTCATGAACAAGGAGGGCAACGCCGTCGCCCCGACGCTCGAAGCATTCGCCACGGCGGCGCGCCGCGCGAACTGGGAAGGCACGCCGGGGTTCGGCGTCATCCTCACCAATGAAGCCGGCGTCGACGCTTGGCCGATGACCAGCGCCACCTTCGTTCTCATTCACAAGCAGCCCAGCGACGTGGTGGCCGCAAGCGAGGCGCTGAAATTCTTCAACTGGACTTACACCAAGGGCGGCCGGATGGCGGAGGAGCTCGATTACGTGCCGATGCCGGAGAACGTCGTCGGCGCGGTGCACAAGCTGTGGCTATCCGAGATCAAGGATGCCGCCGGCAAGCCGATTTTCGCGCTCTCGAATTGATTGCCCGCCCTCATGCTGAGGAGCAGCGCAGCGTGACGCGAGCGCAAGTCCTTCCACACGCGAGCCCCGCTGCGCTGCGTCTCGAAGCATGAGGGCGAGTGCATCGGCTTGTCCTCATCCTTCGAGACGCGCGCACGGGCGTTCGAGTCTGCCGCACCCCTTCGCTATCGCGCTCCTCAGGATGAGGACGAGAATCGCGTACTCTGGCCGGACTTGGCACCGCAAGTCGGGTTTACCCGGCTTGCGGCGCTCATCGTGCGGAGCGGGTGCGCCCCCATGCTGAGGAGCAGCGCAGCGCGACGCGAGCGCAAGTCCTTCCACAGGCGAGCTCCGGTGCGCTGCGTCTCGAAGCATGAGAGCGAGTGCATCGGCTCGTCCTCATCCTTCGAGACGCGCGCACGCGCGGTCGTGCCTGCCGCACCTCTTGCTCCTCAGGATGAGGCCTTCGAGACGCGCGCACGCGCGTTCGAATCTGCCGCACCCCTTCGCTATCGCGCTCCTCAGGATGAGGACGAGTTCCCGCCGCCATAAGCGCGCGTGCGCGCGCCGTCGACGCCGCCATAAGCGCGTTCACGCGCGTCTTCGACGCGCCAAGCGCGGCGCATGACAGAGCCATCGCATGAAGGAGATTTCACTCGCTCCACAAGCACTTACCCTGTCATCCAACTGTCATCAAACCATCATAGAACGGCGACATGGGATGCGTAGGGATGCAGGCGGCTGCGGAATCGAGTGCCAAGTCGACGCGTCGGAACGGTCATCCCGGCCTGTTGTTACCTAGCCAGCAACCAAAACCGGGGAAAGAGACATTGCAGCCGTGAGCCAAGCTCGCGTCGGCTTGGCTTTCGTCACAATCAAAAGAACCGAAATCAAAACAGGAGAGAACCTCGTGAAACTTTTTCGCACCCTGACAGCAGCGGGAATTATCGCCGCGGCAGCGATTGGGCCAGCCGTCGCCCTCGACATATCCGGCGCCGGAGCGACCTTTCCCTATCCCATCTATGCGAAGAACTACCAGTCGATCGGTTCCGGCGGCGGCATCAAGCAGATCAAAGCCAAGACCGTGACCTTCGGCGCCTCCGATGCGCCGCTCCCCGGCAAAGAACTCGACGACAGCGGGCTGGTTCAGTTTCCGATGGTGATGGGCGGCATCGTGCCGGTCGTCAACGTCGAGGGCATCAAGTCCGGCGAACTCGTCCTCGACGGGCCGACGGTCGCCAGGATCTTCCTCGGCGAGATCAAGACGTGGAACGATCCCGCCATCGCCAAGCTCAATCCGTCGGCCAAGCTGCCGTCGCAACCGATCGCCGTCGTGCATCGCTCGGACGGCTCGGGCACGACCTACAATTTCGCCTACTACCTCGCCGAAGTGAGCCCCGAGTGGAAGTCGAAGGTGGGATTCAACACCTCGGTCGAGTGGCCGGTCGGCATCGGCGCCAAGGGCAATGAAGGCGTCGCCAACAACGTCGGCCAGACCAAAGGCTCGATCGGCTACGTCGAGTACGCCTACGCCAAGCAGAACAAGCTGACCCACACGAAGATGGTCAACAAGGACGGCAAGACCGTCGAGCCGGCCTCGGCGTCGTTCCAGGCGGCCGCGGCCAATGCCAACTGGAATTCGGCTCCCGGCTACGGCGTCATTCTCGCCAACCAGCCGGGCGCGGAATCCTGGCCGATGACGGCGGCGACATGGATCCTGATGTACAAGAAGCCGCAGGATCCGGCGGCCGCAACCGAGGCGCTCAAGTTCTTCGCCTGGGCCTACGACAAGGGCGCCAAGATGGCCGAGGACCTCGACTACATTCCGATGCCGAAGAACGTCGTCGACAGCGTCAAGAAGACGTGGGGCGACGAGGTGAAGGACGCATCGGGCAAGCCGCTCTACGCAATGGCGCATTGAGTTGGATGCGCGCGAACGCCTCGAATGCGTCGTGCCGAGTGGAATCAATCCAAGCCGCGAACTCGGTCTGCTACCCTCCCCACGCGCCCCGGGCTTGCCCGGGTCGCGTCTTGGTCTTGCGCAAGTCGGGCAAGCCCGACTTGCGGTGGGGAGGGGTTGGGGGTGGCAGTGGAAGTTGGCGCGCGAGGCGTGTGCACCAACACCTACCCCCACCCCGCTCGCCTCCGCTGCGCTTCGGCGAGCGACCCTCCCCACAAGGGGGAGGGTAGGACCGAGTCCGTGGCGTGACGCTGCTTCAAGCGCAAAGAAGATGCCCAGGCGCGTTCGCTGCCATGTGGTGACGTGAGTCCAGTGTCTTGTATTGCGGCTGCGAGGCCGCTTGAGTGGGCTCCCAATATCGGTCGCAGACCGGGAGCCGATGATGCGAGTCCACGAGGAGGGGTCGGTGGTTGACGTGGCGCTCCAGAGTGGTGCGATCGAGGCCTACGACGTCGCCGCGCGGGCCAAGGCCCTCAGCCGGCTGCGCGCCATCGATATCGTCTTCCGCGTTCTCACGCGCTTGGCGGCGCTTACAGTGCTGATCCTCCTCGGCGGCGTCATCATCTCCCTCATCGACGGCTCGCTGCCGGCGCTGCGCGCCTTCGGCTTCAACTTCCTGATCGAGGAGCGCTGGAATCCGGTCACCGAGAAGTTCGGCGCCATCGCGCCGATCTACGGCACGCTCGTCACCTCGTTCATCGCCATGCTGATCGCGGTCCCGGTCGGATTGCTGATCGCCGTCTTTCTCACCGAGCTCTGCCCGATGTGGCTGCGGCGGCCCGTCGGCATCGCCATCGAGCTCTTGGCCGGCATCCCGAGCATCATCTACGGCATCTGGGGCTTGTTCGTCTTCGCGCCGTTCCTGCAGGAGACCTTGCAGCCGTTCTTGATCGCGACCTTCGGCGATATCCCGGTGCTGTCGGCGCTGTTTGCCGGACCGCCGTACGGCATCGGCATGCTCACCGCCGGGCTGATCCTGGCGATCATGGTGCTGCCCTTCGTCACCTCGATCTCGCGCGACGTGTTCGACGCCGTCCCGCCGGTGCTCAAGGAAGCCGCCTACGGCGTCGGCTGCACCACCTGGGAGGTGGTCCGCTACGTGGTTCTGCCTTACACCCGCGTCGGCGTGATCGGCGGCGTGATGTTGGGGCTCGGCCGCGCGCTCGGCGAGACCATGGCGGTGACGTTCGTGATCGGCAACGCCCACAAAGTGTCGTCCTCGCTGCTCGCGCCCGGCACGACGATTTCCGCCACCATCGCCAACGAGTTCACCGAGGCGGTGGGCGACCTCTATACGTCCTCGCTCATCGCGCTGGGACTAATCCTCTTCGTCATCACCTTCATCGTGCTCGCGATCGCGCGCTACATGCTGCTGCGCATCGAGCGCCGGATCGGGTGAGATCATGGACCGCGTCTACGCCGCTCGCCGCCGTCGCAACGGCATCATGATGGGCCTCTCGCTTGGCGCCACCTTGTTGGGCCTGGGCTGGCTGGTGGCGATACTCACGGTGCTGCTGTGGGAGGGATTCTCCGGTCTCTCGCTCGCGGTGTTCACCGAGATGACGCCGCCGCCCGGCGCCGCCGGCGGGCTGCTCAACCCGATCATCGGCAGCCTCATCCTGACGGGCCTGGCCGTGCTCATCGGCACGCCCATCGGCATGCTGGCCGGTACCTACATGGCCGAATACGGGAGGCACGACCGGCTGACCTCGCTCGTTCGTTTCATCAACGACATCCTGCTCAGCGCACCGTCGATCGTGGTCGGCCTGTTCATCTACGAGGTGATGGTCGCGCCCATGGGGCATTTCTCCGGGCTCGCCGGCGCCGTCGCACTCGCGGTCATCGTCATCCCGGTGGTGGTGCGCACCACCGAAGATATGCTGATCCTGGTCCCCAATCAGCTGCGCGAGGCTGCCGCCGCGCTGGGAACGCCGCGCGCCGTCGTCATCGCCCTGGTGTGCTACCGCGCCGCCAAAGCCGGCATGATCACCGGCGTGCTGCTCGCGACCGCGCGCATCAGCGGCGAGACCGCGCCGCTCCTCTTCACCGCGCTCAACAACCAGTTCTGGAGCACCAACCTCAACGCCCCGATGGCGAGCCTGCCGACCGTGATCTTCCAGTTCGCGCTCTCGCCCTACAAGGATTGGCAGATGCTGGCCTGGACCGGTGCGCTGATCATCACCTTCACCGTGCTCGCGCTCTCGATCGTGGCGCGCACCCTCACCGCGTCGAGAAAACAGTCATGAATGCCTCGGTTGCCGTCCCCACCGTCACCCACGCGCCGGTCAGCACCGCCGGCTTGGCGGAGAGGGTCTCCATCCGCAATCTCGACTTCTATTACGGGACGAGCAAAGCGCTCAAAGCCATCAGCCTCCCGCTTTACAAGAACCGGGTCACGGCGTTCATCGGCCCGTCCGGTTGCGGTAAATCCACGCTGCTGCGCGTCCTCAACCGCATGTACGACCTCTATCCCAACCAGCGGGCGGAGGGCGAGGTGCGCTTCGACGGCGAGGATATTCTCTCGCCCAAGCAGGACCTCAACCTCTTGCGCGCGCGCATGGGCATGGTGTTCCAGAAGCCGACGCCGTTCCCGATGTC
Source organism: Alphaproteobacteria bacterium (assembly GCA_005883135.1). Lineage (GTDB taxonomy): Bacteria > Pseudomonadota > Alphaproteobacteria > Rhizobiales > Xanthobacteraceae > VAZQ01. The sequence goes on along the minus strand of VAZM01000275.1, from coordinate 300 downwards.
GATCTACGAGAACATCGCCTTCGGCGTGCGGCTCTACGAGAGGCTCCCGCGTTCGGAGCTCGACGGCCGGGTCGAGACCTCGCTGCGCCGCGCCGCGCTGTGGGACGAGGTCAAGGACAAGCTCGGCGCCAATGGGCTGAGCCTCTCCGGCGGGCAGCAGCAGCGGCTGTGCATCGCCCGCACGGTGGCGGTCGAGCCCGAGGTGATATTGTTCGACGAGCCGTGCTCGGCGCTCGACCCGATCTCCACCGCCAAGATCGAGGAGCTGATCGACGAGTTGAAAGAGGACTACACGATCGT
>VAZM01000318.1:4125-6471 GCA_005883135.1 Alphaproteobacteria bacterium | reverse complement strand
CGACAATTACGAATATCTTGGTGCATCCGAACATCGTGAATTGGTCTTTGTATGGGGTCCGAGATCTTTATAACGAGGCCGTCGACGCGGCACGCGTGCTTGGCAGCCAACTCGGCATCCGGGTCGATGCGCCTCGGTTCCTCACCAGCGTGAAAAGCCCCATTGATCTCGACACCAGCTGCCGCGAACCGGTCGATGCTGCCTATATCGGCCGCTCGAACGTCAGCGCGCCCTGCTGTCAGTGGAGCGAGGAAGGGCTGCCCCTGGACGTCTATTCCGATGACGAGGGTTTTGACCGGTATTGGAACCAAGACGTCTATCGACGCCTGCGGCAGAAACGCGATCTGGCAAGCTGCCGCGTCTGCAACCTCGGCCGCGTCTTCGACGAGAGTGGGTTTCACTTGTCGCCGCGACTCAAGCACACCCTCATCGCTTCGGGACAGCTGCCGGAAAGTCACCGCGAGAGTGATTATCCGGAGGAGCAATTGGTCCGGACCTGCGTCGAGAACCGTTTGGACCTCCCGAGCATCAGGCATACGCTGCGGGAGCTCGATCTTCCCGTCGAAATGAGTGAGCAAATCGAGAGTTTGAAACTCGCGGCGCTACCTGCACTCGATCAGGCGTGCTGGGACGCATTCCGCAAGCTCGACGCACCTGCCGGGCCGAGTGACATCTACGTTGCGGGTCCTTTCATCGGGATCGGATGGGGACCTCCCGTCCACGATCCGGGCCAGAAGATTTCCGCACGATGGATAGGGGGCGCGCAGGCGGCCTCTATTTTCGTGCGCGTCACGCCCGGCCTTGACTGTGTGATTTACGTCACGATCGCGTATCCCTCCGAGCTGGAGCGGCGGCTACAGGTTGAGGTGTGCGGCCATCCCATTGAGCCGCGGTTTTCGCGCGACGAGACGGGACGCACCTTGCTCGTCGCTTTTGTCCCGGATGACCTGACGCGTCTCCACGAGGGACGGCTTTGGGTGCGGCTCGCATGCCGCGATGGCGCGGGGGAGCCGCTTGCGGGATGGCTTTCCGTGATGCGGTTTTCGATATCGCAGGCGGACGCAACGGCAGAGGGGCTGGAACAACTGATGATTCAACTGGAACGGCTGGTCGCGGAGAAGGATGCCTCGCGCAGGCAACAGGCCGCGCAAATAACTCAGCTGGAACAGCAGTTGTCGGAGCGCAACGCCAAACTGGCTGAATTGGAAGGGACCTTGCGGGGAGCGTACGAGTCGCGGTCGTGGCGGCTGACAGCACCGCTGCGGAGAATGAAAGCGCCGCTGCGGAAAATGAAGAAGTGGCTGTTCTGACGCGAAGACACCGCGAGCATACCCGAACAAATTTGAAGCGGTGCCCTCCAACGAGCAACCATCTGGGACTTTGGAATGATTGCTGCCAGGCACGTTCTCTGCACCAACGGCGTGAAGTCGGTGCTGCTCGAGCTCATCCCCGCGTTCGAGCGTGCCCGCGATGCGAAGCTTGCGGTCACCTGGGGATCGACGCAGGCTCTCCTCAAAGACCTCGAGACCGGCGCCGGCGGCGACGTCGCCATTTTGACCGCCGAGGCGATCGATGACCTCACCAAGCAGGGCAAGGTCAAATCTGGCAGCCGCGTCGATCTCGCCCGCTCCGGCATCGGGGTTGCGGTGCGCAAGGGCGCCAAGCGGCCCGACATTGCTTCGTCGGAGGCGCTCAAACGCGCGCTGCTTGCGGCAAAGAGCGTCGCTCATTCCAAGACCGGCTTGAGCGGCATTTATTTTCCCACCGTGCTCGCCCGTCTCGGCATCGCCGAAGAGATGAAGGCAAAGATCGTGATGCCGGATGCGGGCACGCCGGTCGGCGAGCTCGTCGCCAAGGGCGAGGCCGAGATCTCGCCGGCATCGACATCGTCGGCCCGCTGCCGTCGCCGCTGCAGAAGATCACTATCTTCTCGGGCGGCGTCTTAACGGCGGCAAAGGAGGCGAGCTCCGCGGCGGCGTTGCTGGCATTCCTCGCCGCCGAATTCCCGCGCCTGCTCAACGCCAAGGGCCTGGAGCCGGCGTAGCGGCTTACGTCATGGCCGGGCTTGACCCGGCCATCCATCGTTTTCGTAAAAGTCCTTCCGACAAGATGGACCCGCGGGTCAAACCCCGCGGGTGACACAAAGCTGGGCTAATCATCGGTGCTGCGTGATGGTATCGACGAGCGCCAGCCGTCCCTTCTTGACTTCGGCGAGCGCGCGCAACAGCGCGGGACGCACGTCCTGCGGCTTGTCGATCGGGCCCTCGCCGTAGCAGCCCATGGCGCGGGCCAGCCCCCCGAAGTCGGGCTCCGGAGCGAACAGGTCCATGCCGATGTGGGCCTTGG
>VAZM01000318.1:0-4100 GCA_005883135.1 Alphaproteobacteria bacterium | reverse complement strand
CTCCCAGTCGTTGTAGTAGGCGCGGTTGTTGTACATGACGACGAGCAGCGGGATGCGGTGCTTCGCCGCCACCCACAGCGCGCCGGCGTCGAACATCAGATCGCCGTCGGGCTGGATGTCGACGACGACGCGGCCCGTGCCGTTGTGCGCGAGCGCCACGCCGAGCGAGATGCCGATCTGCGTAGAGGTGCCGAGCTCGACGCCCGGATGCCGGTAAGCCTTGTCGAAATCCCAGAGCTTGCGCACCTGCTGCTTGAGCGTGTTTGCCGTGAGCACCCAGTCCTCGTTCTTGATCACCTCCCAGACTTCAAGCGCGAGCCGGCCGAAGGTGATCGGGGACGCGTCCCAATTGTGCCGCGCCTCCTCTTGCCATTTCGCCCAGACCTCATCATGGCGCTTGGCCATCGCGGCCTTGCGCTCGGCGATGCGCGACGCGAGCTTGCCGTCGCGCGCAATACGCTCCTTGCACAAGCGCGTGAGTGCCGGAATGCCGAGCGCGGTGTCGCCCAACGCGCGGATCGAGCAGGGCTGCATGCGGCAATAGTCGAACGCCCACTTGCTGATATTGATCTCGCCAAACCCGATCTCGACGAAATCGCACGAGGCCGGCGTGAGGCGTTCGCGCGTGCGCGTGGTGCTGTCGAGCTTGGTGAGCTGCTTCTCCCAGTCATTCACGTCGAGACCCACGACGAGATCGGTGTGGCGAAGCGATGCCTGGTCCATGCTCAGGCACAGCGGGTGCTTGTTGGGAAAGTTGAGCGCGCCGTTGACGTCCCACACCGCCGCCCCGGCGGTCTCCGCCAAGGTCACGATGCTCTCGAAGCCGCCCGCGCGCCGACCCGCATATTCCGCGAGCAGCATGGGATGCTCGGCGGCAAGCAGCTTCTCCGCGATTGCGGCGATCGCATCGGGATCGGGCGCCATCGGCGCCGGGGTCGCCGCCGCGCCGGCGGGCGGCAGCGGCACGTTTGCGGCGAGCGGCCCCTCCTGCAGCGCGGCGTCGTAACACATATAGACCGGGCCCTGCGGCTCGGTGGTCATGATCGAATAGCCGCGCGCGAAGCTTTCCGGCACGCCCTCGATCGAGGTCGGCTGGTAGTCCCATTTGACATAGTCGCGCACGGCATTGCCCTGAACCAGCGCCGAATGCGTCCAGTCGATGTGCGGGCGCCGCTTACCTTCGTCCATCGGGCCGGTCGCGCCGATGATGAAGATCGGGGCCCGGTCGATGTAGGCGTAATAGATTGCCATGCACGCGTGCAGCAGCCCGACGACATCGTGCAGGATCACCGCCATCGGCCGGCCGGTTGCCTTGGCATAGCCGTGCGCGATCTGTACCGCGATCTCCTCGTGTTGGCACAGCATCATCGGCGGCTCGTTGCCGCCGTAATTGACGAGTGAATCGTGCAAGCCGCGGAAGCTTGCGCCGGGATTGAGCGTGATGTGCGGGAAGCGGTAGCGCTTGATCAGATCGACGATCACATCGGACTGCCAGCCGCGATAGTTGGCCGGCTCGCTTTGCCCCATCTGTTCCTCAATCTGCCCGCGCTTGCGATCTATCATGCCGACAGCTAGAGCGTGCCCGATCAGAGTGAATCACTCTCGCATCCTTGATGCCCGCGGACATAAGCGCGTTCACGCTTGTCGTCCGGCGCGCATTGCCGCCGATCGCTCCACATCGACGCCACGCGCGCGGCGGCAACGCGTTAAGCTTCACCGCGCCGGCTGTTGGCCAGCCTCGAATCCCGGCGCGCTTTCCACCTGATCGAACCAGTCGAAGCCCATCTCCTTGACGATGCGGTTGCTCATCATGATGAGCCGCGTCTCCGCGGTCGCGAAGTGCTGGTGCGTGGTGAAGGGCGGAATATAGATGTAATCGCCCTCTTTCCACTCGAACTTTTTCGGCACCTCGGCCCATTCCCATTTGAACGCATCGAGACAATCAAACTTCATGTCCCAGTGCAGGTCGTAGCCCGAGCCCTCGACCACGAAGATGATTTCCTCCCACATGTGGCGATGCTTGCCCGAGCGCTCGCCGGCCTTGAGGAACTGCATATAGGCCTCGACGCAGCATTCGCGCGTATTCAGGCGATGATGGACGAGATGCTTGATCAAGCCGTCAGGGCCACGCTCCCACGGCATCTCCTCGGCTTTGACGACATTGGTCCGCGTCTCGTACTGCTTGCGAAAATTCTGCGAGGCCGCGACGTCGTCGGCATGAAACGTGCAACTGGCGGAGCCGGACCATGCCTGGGCTTTGTCTTCGAAAGACATGTGCGCGTCTCCTCAGATGTCAGCCGGAGGTTTGTAGGACTCCTGGCCGGGCGGCAATGTCTCGGGCGGCCACTCCACGATCTTTTGGAACAGGAGGTGCATGAAGAGGAATAGCGGCTTGGCTTTGAACACCAAGAGAATGGCCTCCTCGTTGGCATCGTCGTTGAAGTGCTGATGCACGCAACCGTTCTCGACGATCATCACGTCGCCGGCCTTCCAGGGGATGTGGCGGCCGTCGTGTACGTCGTGGCCGCGGCCCTTGAGCACGTAGAACACCGCGCTGTTGAGATGGCCGTGCTTCTGTCCGTAGGCGCCCGGCGCATAAGCCTCGATGTGGGATTCCATCGACTGGACGATAGTGGTCGCTTGCGGACTGATCACGCTTTTGCCGAACTGGCCGGGGCCGCCCTTCCACGGGACGTCGCGGGACGGATAGACCCGCTTCTCCTCAAGAAGCGCCTTGTAGAGATGACTGTAGGTGCCTTCGAGTGCGCGTACGAAGGTACGCTTCTTGGCCCAGCGCTCCCACCTCTCGTGCTTCTTCTCCTCGGCATATTCGTCGGGCTGATTATGCCCGATGCCGGGCCGCACCTGGTCGTACATCCCCGTCATTCCGGCGTCTCCCTGGAAACGGGTGCGCGATGGCGTTCCGCGCCAGCCGTCGTTGCAACACGCTGTGAATTGGCCTTGTGGGCTGTCATTACGGGATAACGGGAAAGCGCGCAACGCTTCGGCCTCGCCACTTGGTTCTCGCGATGCCAGGCGGCCAACGCACTGTGGGAAAAGATGGCGTTACCTGCCGCCCGCAGGGTGAGCCGGTTTTGAACCGCGCGCCGCCGCAGACGCCGCGGCAAGCGGTGCATGCGAGCGGGGAATTTGGGGGAGGACTGCTAGCGCCGGCTCGCGGCGTAAAAGGACGTCGCGCTGCGCTGTTTGAGATCGCCGAAGGTGAGGACGCGGGCGCGAAGCTGCGCGAGCGTTCCGCGCTCGGTCAACGGGAGACCGCAAACCTTCTCCGCCGCCTCTTTTTCGCTGCCGGCGTCGACCTTGCGCCAGTTGTGTTGGGGACTCCATTCGCCGTTAGGCCAATGTTGCACCTGGTAAGTTCGCTTTGTTTGCATCGTGTTCCCCCGATGTTTCGTGCGGTGCCGCGGGTACAAATCGTTTTTGGCGACAATCGGGCGCGGCGCGTGAACTATTGTGAAATCTCTCGCCGCGGTGTTGCCGCTTTCAAACCGCGGTCGCATTCGCGCGACGGCAGCGGTCCGCGATCGCGATTCTAGCTCCGAGCAATGTTAACGGAATGTTAACGCCGCCGACCTCAGCGCCGGTTTCTTGCGCGGGTCTTGCTCGCGGCGCGTGCCACCCGTTGCGGCGCGGACCGTGCCGGGGCGAGGCCGGCGGTTTGCGGCCGCGCGATCCTGCTGAGCTCCTTCATCCGCGGCAGTCCGGCGGCGGCCCACGTCGCCTCCGCCTTTTGCAGCCGCGTCACCCAATACTCCCACGCCCGCTCCACGCCGCGCGGCCCGAGGGTGTGGCTGCCGGACTTCTCCACCTCTCCCGGCGACAGTGGTCCCGGCGTTCCGATCGCCATCGCGCGCAGCTGCAGCTCGGCATTGCGGGTCGTGTAGATGGAACGAAACACGCATTCGCGCAGCGACTTGCCGGCAAGCGAGGCGCCGTGCCGCCGCAGCAGCAGCATATAATGGGGCCCGAGCGCGCGGGCATGGGAGGCGCCTTCCTCCGGCGTTCTCACCAGCAGATTGGTATCGCCGAATTCGTCCCGGCTGTCCCAGAACGGTACCTTCGCTCCGAGCGCGCCGCCG